>JBAQZJ010000282.1:0-2183 GCA_049790855.1 Planctomycetaceae bacterium
GCGAGAAACTGCCCGACCGCATCGTTCTCGAACGGCTGCTCGTGCGACTGGCGGGTCCGGCGTAGGGTCCGCTGTGCGGACGCGGCTTCGAGCCATCGACGATCAAATCCGGAATCCCCCATCAAGAACCGCACGAACAGAACCGCGGATGACGCCGATGTTCGCGGATGGACGCGAATCTAAAGCCTCGCGGAAGTCCTGGACGCAGCGCTACCAGGAAGATCGAACTCCAATTTCATCCGCGTCATCTGTCTTCATCTGCGTGAATCTGCGTCGCCTTACCGGCGGTTCAAGAGGCTTCGTGGAGAACGATGAGAGTCGGCGGACGTCGTGTTCTCGACCCGACCTACTGCTGCGTTTCGTCCAATTCGGTGGGTGGCATGCCTTCGCCGAAGGCGTAGGCATGTTTCGCGCCGCCATGCCTACGGCCTATCGGCCGAAGGCATGCCACCCACGATTTCAGACAAGACTCTGCACTACGGAACTGCGGACGTGAGTTGCCGTTCGCTTGCGAAGCCTGTCGGCAGAGCGGACCCTGTCGGCATGATCGAGATCGTCGTCGCCACGCGAAATCGCAAGAAGCTCGGCGAGATCGCCGAACTGCTCGCCCCGTACGAACTGAAGGTGCTGTGCGTCGCCGATTTTCCCGACGTGCCCGAGACCGTCGAAGACGGCTCGACCTTCGCCGAGAACGCAGCGAAAAAGGCCTCGGAAGTCGCGCGACACCTGAACCGCTGGGCGATCGGCGAAGACAGCGGCTTATGCGTCGATGTGCTGGATGGACGACCCGGCGTCTATTCCGCCCGTTTCGCGGGAGAATCGGCGAACGACGAAGCGAACAACGCCAAGCTACAAGAAGAGCTGGCCGGTATCCCCGAGGCAAAACGCGGGGCCGGCTATGTGTGCAGCGTCGCGGTCGCCGATCCGACGGGCGGTGTCCGGCTGACGGTCGAGGCGTCGTGCCGCGGTCAAATCACGACGGAACCGAGCGGCACGAACGGATTCGGCTACGACCCGTTTTTTCTCATTCCCGAATACCACCGCACGTTCGGCGTCCTGCCGCCCGTGGTGAAGCGGCACCTGAGCCATCGGGCCCGCGCTTTCGAGAGGCTGGCCTCGAAGCTGGCCGGCCTGCTGCGGCAGGATGTCGCACCCTGAACGGGGCCGGACAGGATTTGCACCGGTGAACCGATCGGAAAACTCGGTATCCTTCTGGCATCGGGCGGCGCTGTATGCTGTTCGTCCGTCGGGAGCCGACCGAGTCATTTTTCCGGCGTCGCTCGAATGCTCATTCCGCGACGAGCGGATGTTGATTAGAATTCACCGTCAGAGGTGGGCACACAAGGGAGAACAAACCCGATGACGCTACGGCTCGACGGGTTAGTCGTCCGCGGAGAGATCGATAACACGCGACCGTACAGCGTGTGCGGGTGGCTGAAGCTCCGTGGTCACCGAATGCCGCTGACGCTGAATCTGACCGGCGATTGCGGTCCCACGCTCAAAGGCCTGCGAATCCGGTTCGAACATCCGATCCCGCCCGACGATCGCGACGACGCCGGTCCCGACCTGTCGGACTTGGCCTGGCAACAGATCGGACCGACGGGGTCCATCGGCATCGAGGCGACCGCCTCCGGCACTCCGGGACGGCTGACGCTCGAATGGTTCAGCCAGAACGGCCGCGTGACGCTCGACCTGACCGACCCCGTTCTCGAAGCGGTGCCCGACGAGGATGATCTCGACGGCGACGCCGAAAGCGAGATCGAAGCCGACCTGGCGGCGCTCGCCGGCGGTGACGAGCTGGACGACGACGACGACGACCCGTACGGGCTGTTTCCCGACGAGTTGAAGGAGCAGTTCGACGTCGAGGCGGAGGATCTCGACCGCGAGGTGTTCGCCGGCGGCCCCGAGCCTGTCGGGGCGGGCCTGTCGGAAGTCGAACTGATGGAAGAGCTGATCGAGAACGGTGAAGGCGTGCCGATCGGCAACGTCTTCGATCCGCCGATCAAGCTGCCGCGTCCCGACGGCCTGCCCGACGTCGAGATCGAGGCCGCTCTCAAGCAGTTGCTCGCAAAGCTCGCCGAGCACGGCATCTCGCTCGACGTCTGCGAGCATTTCACGCCCCGCGACGCCTACGAACTGCTGCTCGAAGAGATCTGCCCGTTCGAGCTGACCCACCCGGAACT
>JBAQZJ010000283.1:0-2096 GCA_049790855.1 Planctomycetaceae bacterium
CGCCCGCGGCTCGCCTGGCGTCGTGGGTCGTCTACGCGGCCGTCACGCTGCCCGTCCTGGAGCCGTTCGGGCTGTTCGATCACTGGCCGGGCTGGGCGGTGTATGCGCCGGCGGCCGAGCGGGTGCGGTTGCAGTCGTGGTTGCGCCGGCCAAACGAACAACTGCCACAAGAAGTACGAATCGGCAGATTCGCGCGGATGAAACTGTCCAACGGAAGGCCACGCCTTGATCTATGGTCGCTGAATCAGCTCTCGGTACCGATGTATCCGGACGAGCGGTTCCATGTCGGCGTCTCACTCGCTGTCGCGGAGCGCATCGGAGCAGACGCTCGTTGGACGCTCGACGTCAAAAGTCGCGCAGACCGGTTCACCGGGGAGCGGGACACGATCTTTCTGGGCGGCCTGGCCGAAAGTCGCGCCTACGCCGACTCCTTCTGGCTCAACACCCGCCCCCGAAAACTCGGCGGCTGGTGACGTTCTGGTGGCACGCCCTGATAAGGGCGTGGTGGGTCGCGCACAGCCACGCTCTTCCTGTCGTCAGGGCGTGCCACCGGCCGGTTCGTTGCATCGCTCGCGAGTCCGCCGTAGAACGGGCGAACGCGCTCCCGACGGTCGCGGCTAAACTCTCTCGACTCTGAACTCTCGTCTCTCGACTCCCCATGCCCCGCATCAACGACAACTTCCTCAAGCTCAAGGCCGGGTACCTGTTCCCCGAGATCGCCCGGCGGGTGAACGCCTTCACGGCGGCGAACCCGAGCGCGAACGTCATCCGGCTGGGCATCGGCGACGTGACCGAGCCGCTGCCGGCGGCGATCGTCGCGGCGATGCACGACGCCGTCGACGAGATGGCGAAGCGGGAGTCGTTTCGCGGCTACGGACCCGAGCAGGGCTACGCCTTCCTGCGGGAAGCGATCGCGACGAACGACTACCAGGCCCGCGGCTGCGACGTCTCGCCGGATGAGATCTTCGTCTCTGACGGCTCGAAGTGCGACTGCGGGGGCATCCTCGACATCCTCGGCCACGAGAACACGCTCGCGATCGCCGACCCGGTCTACCCCGTCTACGTCGATACGAATGTCATGGCGGGCAACACGGGCGAGGCCGACGCTTCGGGACGATACGGCGGCATCGTCTACCTGCCGGCGACCGCGGAGAACGACTTCACGCCCGCCCTGCCCGATTCGCGGGTTGATTTGATCTATCTCTGCTACCCGAACAATCCGACGGGCACGGTCGCCTCGAAGGAATACCTGGCGAAGTGGGTCGAGTACGCAAAGGCGAACGAATCGCTGATCCTGTTCGACGCCGCCTATGAGGCGTACATCACCGATCCTGCCGTTCCGCATTCGATCTACGAGATCGACGGCGCCCGCGACGTCGCGATCGAATTCCGCAGCTTCAGCAAGAACGCGGGCTTCACCGGCACGCGCTGCGCCTTCACCGTCGTGCCGAAAGGGCTGGCCGGCACGACGGCCGCCGGCGAGCGCAAGGAACTGCACCCGCTCTGGAACCGCCGGCAGAGCACGAAGTTCAACGGCGTGCCGTACATCATCCAGCGCGGGGCCGAGGCGGCCTACAGCCCCGAAGGCAAAGAGCAGGTTCAGCGGCTCGTCGCCTTCTATCTCGAAAACGCGAAGCGGCTGCGCGAGGGATTGTCGCAATCGGGTATCGACGTCCACGGCGGGGTGAACGCGCCCTACATCTGGCTGAAGACACCCGACGGACAATCGAGCTGGGACTTCTTCGATCGACTGCTGACGAAAGCCCACCTCGTCGGCACGCCGGGCAGCGGCTTCGGCGCCGCGGGAGAAGGCTATTTCCGCCTGTCGGCGTTCAACAGCCGGGCGAACGTCGAAGAAGCCGTCGAACGGTTCCGCAAGGCGATCTAAACCACGGAACACGCGGAGGGCACGGAAATGAGGAGAAAAATGTCTCACGCAAAGCCGCCAAGTCGCAAAGAGTTCAAGGTACACCGCAGAGCGGCTGTGTTGGTTGTCAAGGGGAGGATGAGTCCGCGAGGGCGAATCGCGGGGTCCAGGTGGTCTGGTTTTTGAGCATGGTGTTGAGGATGACCAGGAGTTTTCGCATGCAGGCGGT
>JBAQZJ010000284.1:0-10877 GCA_049790855.1 Planctomycetaceae bacterium
ACGAAGACGGATCGCGCCAGGACATCGTGACCGACGGCTCGTGGCAGGCGGCGACTGCGGCGAAGGGGCCTTGGGGCGAGCCGGTCGTGCTCGGCAAGCTCGGCATGGCGCCTTGGGGTGATCTGCCGTTCGGCGACGCCCTCGCCGCACCGGCATCGACCCCGATCGACGCGATCACGGTTCCCAAAGACTTCGCGATCGACCTGATCTACTCGGTTCCCAAGGGAACAGAAGGCTCGTGGGTCAGTCTGACGACCGACGACAAGGGGCGCCTCATCGCCTGCGACCAGTACGGCGGACTGTTCCGCATCGTGCCTGGACCGCCGAACCACGAAGACCAGACGACCGTCGAAAAGCTCGACGTGCCGATCGGCGACGCCCAGGGACTGCTCTACGCCTTTGACAGCCTGTACGTCGTCGTCAACGGCGAAGCGGCCGAAGGCAGCGGGCTGTACCGTGTTCGCGACACGAACGGTGACGACAAGTACGACAACGTCGAACTGCTGCGGAAGCTCAAAGGGGCCGGCGAGCACGGGCCGCACGCGATCCGCCTTGGCCCCGACGGCAAGCTCTGGGTCATCGCCGGTAATCACACCGACCCGCCGGAACCGGTGACGGAAGACTCACCGGTCCACAACTACGCCGAAGATCACCTCCTCAAGCGGAACCCCGACGGCAACGGGCACGCGACCGGCCGGATGGCTCCCGGCGGCTGGATCGCCCGCACCGACAAGGACGGCAAGGAATGGACGCTGTACACCGCCGGCTTTCGCAACCCCTATGACTTCGCCTTCAACACCGACGGTGAGATTTTCACCTTCGACGCTGATATGGAATGGGACACCGGCACGCCCTGGTATCGGCCGACCCGCGTGAATCACGGCGTCTCCGCCGGTGAGTTCGGCTGGCGGTACGGCACCGGCAAATGGCCCGAATATTACGTCGACAGCGTCGGGGCCGTCGTCGACATCGGCATGGGAAGTCCGACGGGCGTCGAGTTCGGCTACGGCACGAAGTTCCCGCACAAGTACCAGCGGGCGTTCTTCATCGAGGACTGGACCTACGGCAAGATCTACGCCGTCCACATCGAACCGAAAGGCGCGACCTACACCGCGAAGTTCGAGACGTTCGCCGAGGGCCGCCCGCTGCCCGTCACCGACATCGCCGCCAACCCGCACGATGGGCATCTCTACGTCACGATCGGCGGCCGGAAGATGCAGTCGGGGCTGTACCGCATCCGTTACTCCGGCAGCGAACCGACCACCCCGGCGCCCGCGATCGTCAACGAAGCCGCTGCGAAAGCCCGCGCCCTGCGGCATCAGCTAGAAGCGTTTCACGGCAAGACCGATCCGAAAGCGGTCGCGACGGCGTGGCCGCACCTGGGTAGCAACGACCGGGCGATTCGTTATGCGGCCCGCGTGGCGATCGAGAATCAGCCGATCGACTCGTGGCGCGACAAGGCGCTTGCCGAGACGCAGACGAACTCGCTGATTCAGGCGGCCGTCGCCCTGTCTCGCGCAGCCACGTCGCTGTCCGATGACGAAAAGAAAGTTCTGCAGGGCGAAGTGCTCAAGCGGCTCGACACGCTGCCGCTCGAACGGCTGACCGAGGAACAGTTGCTCGACGCCTGCCGGGCCTGCCAGTTGGCATTCATCCGGCTTGGCGGCAAGCCGGAACAGTCTGCCGTCGACAAGATCGTCGCCCGGATCGATCCGCTCGTTCCGGCGCAAAGCGAGTTCGTCAATCGCGAACTGACGAAGCTGCTCGTCTATCTCGAAGCCCCGAGCGTCATCGAGAAGACGCTCGCCCGCCTCGCGAAGTCGCAGACGCAACAGGACCAGATGTTCTACGTCTTCACCCTGCGAACCCTCGACAAGCATTGGACGACGGCGCAGCGCAAAGCCTTCTTCGGCTGGATCAACATGGCCGCCGCCCACGGTCGCGGCGGGAACAGCTTCGGCAAGTTCTTGCAGCAGATCCGCGACGACGCCAAGGCGACGATGCCGGCCGAGCAAGTCGCGGCTTTGAAGGACGTCATCGAAGCCAAGGTCGAAACGGCCTCGCCCGTCGGTCTCGAGACGACCCGGCAATTCGTCCACAACTGGCAGATGTCCGACTTCGCCGGCGAGTTGGCGAAAGTCGAGTCGGGTCGCGACTTCGAGTCGGGCCGCAAGGCCTATCACGCGGCGCAGTGCTTCAAGTGCCACCGCTTCGCCGGCGACGGCGGCGACACCGGCCCCGACGTCACCGGCGTCGGCGCCCGGTTCAGCCCGGAATACATTCTCGAGTCGGTCGTCGTGCCGTCGAAGGCGATCTCCGACCAGTACAAAAGCTCGGTCATCATCACGAGCGAGGGGGAAGTGCTCACCGGACGGATCATCAACGAGACCGACACGCACCTCATGATCCGCACCGACCCGTTCGCCCGCGAACCGGTCAAGGTCGCCAAGAGCGACATCGAAGAGCACCAACCCAGCCCGACCTCGGAAATGCCGCAAGGCCAGATCAACGTCCTCACCAAAGACGAAGTCCTCGACCTGATCGCCTATCTTCGCAGCGCCGGGAACCCGAACGACAAGGCGTTCGCGAAGGCCGGGGGAGAGTGAGCGGTATCCAGAAGCCCGGCTTTTCCAAAAAAGCCGGGCTTCTTTTCGATGAGCACGCATGGCCGAATCGACGACCTGGTACACCGACGACATCACGCTCTATTCAGCGAGTTCCCTCTGGCGGACGAGCCGCCGGCAGGGGATCATCGCCGGGTCGTTGATCTGCCTGTTCTTCCTCTTTCGGAAGGCGATCGGCTGGCGGTTTCGCCCAACTTATGGAACCACGCTGCCCGACCGCCTTCCGATTATCCCGAGTGAGCAGATTCCGCCAGACGTTCGCGACGCAACGGCGACGGCACTCGCGACTTGCCGGGATGCCGATATGACCGTCTGCTTTTCCACGAAGCCGCCGTATATCGGCGGCAGATCGGGATACTCCGTCGTGATGCTTGATCGCGCCGGAACGACGTACGCAACGGCCATCTGGCTTCGAACGACGGTTGGTCTGTCCACCGCCGAGAATACGATGCTTTCCTGTCACTCACTGACGTCTTCAGGAACGGAATTGCACACCGGCGGCGTCGATCCGTCGGTCGACATGCGGTTGATCATGCCGGGAAACGACTTGCTGGCCTTGCCGCTCGACACGCCGCCGGAAAGCGTGATCGCCGCCCACCGGGAGCGAATCGTCTCGCGAACCGATCTCGTGAGGTTCGATAGCGATTCACTCTCGGACCACGTGATGACCGCGGCGCGGCGATATCTGGACTGGCGAATCGAACAGGGCTACCTCGTCCCGCTGACGCCGGCCGAGGTGCATCGGCTCGGCGGGGAACAAGCCTGACCGCCTCGGCAACAGGGGTTACAATGCCACGGCGGCGCGTTTGCTTGCCGCCCCGCTTTCCCGGAG
Source organism: Planctomycetaceae bacterium (assembly GCA_049790855.1). Classification (GTDB taxonomy): domain Bacteria; phylum Planctomycetota; class Planctomycetia; order Planctomycetales; family Planctomycetaceae; genus JACCRE01. Next base: position 3,457 of record JBAQZJ010000284.1, read on the forward strand.
ACCGTTCCATGCCTCTCGAACTGCCCGAAGAACTCGAACGCTACGTCTCCGCCGCCGTTGAGAACGGCGAATTCGCGTCTCGCGAGGAACTGATCGCCGACGCCGTGCGGCTGCATCGGGACTACGCCGCGAAGTTGCAGAGCCTTCGCGACGACCTTCAGGTTGCGATTGATGAACTGGATCGCGGGGAAGGGTACGAATTTCGGAATGAGCAGGAACTCCATGAATTTTTTGAAGAGATCGCCCGGGAGGGCCGGAAATCCCTCGCGGAAAGAAAAGCATCATGAAGCGCACTCCTCGCGTTTCCCCGAGGGCGCGCCGGGATATGTACGACATCTGGACGTACATCGCAGACGACAATCCGAACGCAGCGGATAAAATACTCGCTCGTTTCGAACGAACGTTTCAGATGCTTGCCCGGCAACCGCTGATCGGCGAAGCACGAGACGACCTTGGCAGGGAAATACGATTCGTCGTCGAAAGGCCTTACGGCATTTACTATCGGCCGCTCAGTCCCGGCAATCCGCCGGTCGAGATCCTGCGGGTTCTTCACGGCGCGCGCGACGTACGCCCCGATATGTTCTGACTTGGTGACCGTTTCATGCATCTCGAACTACCCGAAGAACTCGAACGGTACATCTCCGCCGTTGTTGAAAACGGCGAGTTCACCTCGCGCGAAGAACTGCTCGCCGACGCCCTGCGGCTGCATCGCGACCGCGCCGCGAAGTTGAACACCCTGCGCAACGAGCTTCAACTCGCGATGGATGAACTGGATCGTGGCGAAGGGATCACCATTAACAACGACGAAGAACATCGGGAATACTGGGCAGCGATGCGGCGTCAAGTGCTCGAAGAGCGTGAAGCCAGCGTGAATCCATGAGCGCGGCATACAGGACCGCCCCTCTTGCCGAGCGAGACTACATCGAGATCGCCAAATACATCGCTCGCGACAATCCGGCGGCCGAGCAGATGCTGCGCCGATTCGAGCGGAAGTTTGAAATGCTGGCACGCCAGCCGATGATCGGTGAATCAACATCCGACCTTCGTCGAGAGAGCCGACGAGTGATCGAGGGAGCTTATCATATCTACTATCGACCCGTTCCCTCCGGTCCGCACAGCGTCGAGAGCCTTCGGGCCATTCACGGCGCACGTGACATCGGCCCCGACATGTTTTGACGGTGCGTTGTTGACGCTCCCGACCGTCCTGTCCGATATGTCCCGCCTCAAATCGCCACGCGTCGTTCTCCCGCTCCTTGCCGTCTCGTAGGATCCGGCCTCCAGCGAGTTTCGCGACGATCCTTCACGGACGACCGCATGTCCTCCACCGGCGATTTCGACTTCATGGAACCGAAGCCCGTCCGGCGTCAATCGCACCGGCGGTCGCTGCTGCCCTGGTTTCTGATCGCGGCCGGCGTCGCGGTCGGCGTGCTGTGCATCGTCGGCGGTGCGACGGCGTTTGTGCTGCTGATGCAACACGAAAACGTTGCACCGGCGGAGAAGCCCGTCGCCGGTGCGCCACGCGCGACAAGACTGCCGAGTTCGTCTGCGGCCGAGTGCGAAAGGCTCGGCACGCGGCTCGAGCAGGCCGTGATGGACGGCGACGCCCAGGCGGTCGGCGCGTTGTACGACTGGGAGATCATCGTCGGTCGCGCCGCCGGCGGACTCGATGTTTCCGACGCCGACCGGCGGCAGTTTCTCGCCGGCGTGAAGCAGGGTGCGAATCGTCAGATCGCCCAGCGGTTGACCGGCGCGGTCCCGCGGGGCGGTCGGTTTGACTTTCTCAAGACGATCGAACGCGACGGTCGCCGCCGGGCCTTATGCCGGATGATCACGCCGGAAGGCGGCGTCGAGTTCTTCGAATACCTGCCGGCGGGCAGCGGCGACGACGTGCGGATCGGCGACGCCTACGTTTATTCCGCCGGCGACGAGATGTCGACGATCATCCGTCGCGGCCTGCTGTCGATCGCCGCGCACAACAACCGCGGCCTGCTGGAGCGGCTGACCGGCGCCGAGAGCGACCTGATCCGCCATGGTGCGGACGTGGCGAAGCTGTCCGAGGCGAGCGGCCGGAGCGATTGGACCGAGGTCTTGGCGACCTACGACGCGCTGCCCGAGTCGCTCAGACGCGACAAGAACGTACTGCTGATCGCGATGAATGCCGCGGCATTGAGCGACGAAGGTCGCTACAGCGAGCTGATCGAGACGTTCCGCGAGGCGCATCCGGGCGACCCGGCGACAGACCTGATGCTCATCGACTACAACTACCTGAGGGGACGGCTCGATCAATCGATCGCGGCGTTGCGGCGACTCGACGCACGCGTCGGCGGCGATGCGTTCGTCAAGACGATGATCGCGCGCATGCTGATCGAGCAGAACAAGGGCGCCGAGGCGGACCGCGTGCTTCGTGAGGCGATCGCGCTGGAGAACGATCTCGAAGACACTCACCTGGCGCTCGTCGGCTCTGCGGTGGCGTCGGGCGACCACGCCGAGGCCGTGAGGCGGTACGACGACCTGACCCGTCTCGCCGAACTCGACTCCGCGGCCGTCCGCGAAGCGCTCGCCGCCTATCCCGGTTCCGAGGCGTTCTTCGCGTCGAAAGAATTCGCCGCTTGGGAAGCGTCGCGTTAGCCGTCGGCTCCGGCCGACGCTCGTGCCGCAAGCGGGGCGGCTAACGCGATGCCTTCAGCGACTCGACGACGCATTCGGCGGTCGCCAGGTTCGTCGCCAGCGGAACGCGATGCACGTCGCAGACGCGCATCAGGGCCGAGACGTCGGGCTCGTGCGGCTGGGCGGTGAGCGGATCGCGAAAGAACAGCACCGCTTCGATTTTGTCGGTCGCCACGAGGCTGCCGATCATCAGGTCGCCGCCGTACGGACCGTGCGCGACGCGCTCGACGGTGAGTCCGCATTCGCCGGCGATCAGTTCGCCGGTGTTGCCCGTCGCGACCAGTTGCCGCGTGCGAAAGAACTCGACGTGCCTCCGGACGAAGCCGAGCAGGTCGTCCTTCTGGGCGTCGTGTGCGATCAGGGCGATCATGCGAAGTGCTCGTCAGTTCGTGACTGCAACGCGGGCCACGCGATTGTAGCGTCGATCGCTCGTCGCCGTTAGCCGCCCCGCTTGCGGGGCGATCGTCCGCCAAGGCCGACGGCTAACCGCCCGATGTGCGTGCCGACGCTCTGTGACGCAGCGCGAGCCGAATCGCGACGATCAGTCCTACGACGGGCACCGCGGCGACGACCAGCCACGGAAACACCGCGACGATCGCCAGCACGACGAACTCTCCCGTCCGACGCAACGCAGCGATCGACTGCGACCAGGTCGTCGCGATTCGGTCGCCGAACTCGGGGGCTTTCGGGGGCACGTAATCCTTCTGCTCGCGAATCGCGACGGTGACCGTGCTGAAGTCGGTCTTGTTCGTCAGATAGCGCATGCGTCCCTGTGACTGTTCGATGTCGCCGCGGACGCGAGCCAACTCCTGTTCGACCTTGAGGACGTCTTCCAGTTTGCCGGTCTTCTCGGCGAGCAGGGTGACGAACCGCTCTTCGAGCCGTTGGAGATTCGCGATGCGGGCTTCGACGTCGACGTATTCCATCGTGACGTCTTCCGATCGCTGATCGCGTGACTCGACGAATGCGATCGAGTCGAGCGAGGCGAGGAACCGCTCGTACGCCGCGACCGGAACCCGCACCGTCCAGCTTCCCGACCGTCGCTCGCCGCTCGATCGGTCGAGCGAGGCCGAAGCGACGTAACCGTCGACTTCTTCGACGAGCGCCTTCAACTGCTCGGCGGCCTTGGCGAAGTCGTCGGCGACAAGCCGCACGTCGGCGGTGTAGATGATCCGGGGTTTGACGCCCTCGGCGGTCGCGTCACTGGCCTCGGCCGCTTCCCCCGCGGCTTCGACGGAGGCGGTCGATGCGGGGGCCGACACGGACGACGTCTCGCGCGCCGCTCGGTCCGCTGCGCCGCAGCCCGCGAGCAGAATCCACGTGCCGACGAATGCGGCAACACAGGGCATCGCGCGACGTGGCATCGAGCGCTCCACGATGGGAAGGGTCGGCGAACGGGAACAGCGTCTCCACCAATTACGATGCGCCGGCCGGCAAAAGATTCCCGCCTGAAGATTCGATTTCGCGTTCCTGCGCGCCGCCGGGTATGGTGGAGCCTGGTCATTCGATCTGAACAAAGGCGTCGGTGTGGCACAAAGCGAAGTCGGCTATTTCGTGTTCGACGTCGAGGCCGTCGGTGACGGCGACCTGGTCGGGCGGGTCCGTTATGCCGGCAAGAATTACGCGCCCGCCGAGGCGCTCACCGCCTATCGGGCCGAGCTGATCGCCGACACCGGCAAAGACGTGCTGCCGCCGACGTTCGTGCTGCCGATCGCGGTCGCGGTCGCCAAGGTGGCTCCCGATTACCGGCTGCTCGACATCGTCGCGATCGACGCTCCGCACTACCGCCCCGCCGCCATCGTCCGCGACTTCTGGAAGGGCTGGCTGGGCTACGGGAAGCCGACGTTCGTCACCTTCAACGGTCGCGGTTACGACCTGCCGATCATGGAGCTCGGGGCGTACCGCTACGGCATTTCGCTGCCGACGTGGTTCAATCTCGACGACCGCAGCTACGAGCAGCGCCGCAACCGGTACAACGGCAACGCCCACATCGACCTGATGGACGTCATGTCGAACTTCGGCGCCATGCGGATGGTCGGCGGGCTGAACCTGCTCGCGAACCTGATCGGCAAGCCCGGCAAGACGGGGATCGACGGCTCGAAGATTCAGGACATGTACGAGGCGGGCGAGTCGGCTGCCATCAACAATTACTGCTGCTGCGACGTGCTCGACACCTACTTCGTGTTTCTGCGGACGCGGGTGCTGATCGGAAAACTGACGCTCGAACGCGAGAAGGAACTGGTCGACGCGGCGCACGCCTGGCTCGTCGATCGCCGCGACAATCCCGCGTATGCCCACTACCTCGAACACTGGGGAGACTGGACCGCGCCGACTTACGATTGACGCGGTTGCGAAACGGAATTGATCAACGACGGCTTGCCGCTTGCGGAGAGAATCGAACGATGACGGCGCTCAAAGAACTCACCGAAGCCGATCTCTATCACGTCTTCTCGATCGAACGTCGCGGCGACACGCTGATCGTCGCTCCGCGGGGCGACGCCAGCAGCTTCCCCGAGCATCATTTCCGATCGGCGGTCACGGCGCTGCGTCGCCGGCTCGACGGGACTCATCCCTGCCGATTGATCGTCGACCTCTCGGACGTCGATTATCCCGGCCTCGCGATGCTCGATGTCTTCGACGACTTGATCACCGAGGTCGGCTGGCGGGGCGAGACCGTCGTCGTCGCCGGTGCGTCCGACGACACCGTCCGGGTGCTGAAGGAGTACGGCCTCGGTCACGACTGGAAGCATTTCGAGGATTTGCCGGCGGCGGCCAAGGCGATCGTGCATGAGCCGTTCTGGAAGCCGGCGGCCCGCCGGCCGGACCTCGTCGCGGCGGCAGTGCTGATCGTGCTGCTGATCGTGGGTGCGGCGGCGTTCTGGGCCGGAAAACCGCATCCCGACCGCGTCGCCTACAACGAGATTCAGGAAATCTGGAATGACTACGCCGGGATTCAGGCGACCGTGGCCGAAGAGCCTGACCTGATCGCCGCGACGGCGGAAGTCTCACGCCGATCCGACGAGCTGGCGACGTACGTCGCCGAACGACGCCGCATGCCCGAGATCATCGCCGCCGCGAAGCAACTTCAACGGATGCTGCACCGCCCGAAAATCAAGGACGACCTGAACGACCGCAAGCTGGCCGACCTGCTCGTGGCTGCCCGCGACCGGCTTGACCAAGCCGGACGCTGACGAGGCTGATCTTGCTCCAACCGGCCGAATGAGCCGACGGAACGCGGCCGCTGCGAACTTTCGGACGGGATCCATCGGGCAGACTACGACGACAACACCCGACGGACCAGCGCGAACTGGCTCGCGAGTTCGGCCGGTGAGACGGGGCCGACGGCGGTGATCGTCATGTCGTCTCGCTCGATGCGCACGCGGCCCTCGAAACCCGCCAGTTCCAGGTCGAGACGGCTCAGGTCGGTCGGATACTCGATGCCGCGGACGGTTGCCGGTTCCGACTCTTCGACCGCGTCGATCAATGCTTCGAGATCGACAGGAGCGTCAAACGGAAAGCGCAGCGACTGGAATCCGTGCGGAAAGGCTTCCTCGAAGCCGTTGCGGCCGAGGACGTGGGGTTTCGCGATCCGGTCGAGCGTGCGCCGGAAAACCGCCTGGCCCGGGCGTTCGTCGTGTTGCCTCACCGTGACGTGGTAGGCGAAATCGGGAGTCAGCACGCTCGCCGCACCGTCCTGCGGACCATCGGCCCGCACATCGCGCCGTTTGTAACCGAGATGTCGTCGCAGTCGCGAGACGGTCTCTTCGACCTCTCTCGCGAGATCCGCTTCGGCCAGTCGGGCGACCCAGGCGCGCGACGTGGCGAGCGCGTCGGTCGGCGGAGAGTGCAGCGACTTGCGAAAGCCGCCCAAAGCCTTGACCGGCGTTTCACGCTCGGTGAAGAACGAAACGCCGGCAAGTGACGACGTCGGCGCGGGTGCGGTGTCGTCACCGGCGACGGGTTCCGCAAGCACTTCGTCATCGGTGTGTGCCAGCACGACGGGTGTTTGCGAGCGACCGTCGGTGTAGGCCCGCGCCAGCGATCGAGTGACCTCGTCCGCGAGAAACGCACGCAGCGATCCTGCCGTCAGCGCGCCGTTGGGCCGACGGGCACGAGGCGTCGCTCCTGAAAATGCCGCAGCCACGTGCATCGCCCAGATTCCGGCTTGCAGTTCCCCGCTGACGTGCGACCCGTTGCGTCCGTCGTCGGCGAGAACCAGCGTTCGCGACGGTGACGGCAGGAACAGCGCCGCCAGGTCGCCGGCAGAGATTCGGTGCGCCGCGTACATTTCCCGCTGCAGATCGAGCAGCACGACGACGCCGGCGGCCGGCCCGTGCCAGAGCGGTTGCAACAACTCGCGTAGTGACAACGCGCCGTCATGCGTCTGCACGAGCAGATCGCCGTCCGCGTGAGTTGCCCGACTGACGACGAACACGACGATGCGATCGTCCGGTTTCGCGTTCGCGATTGCCTCAAACGAATCGACGATCGCCGCCGTCGTGGCGTCAGCGTCGGTCAGGGCGCGGGTCGCGTGGGGTGATTCCCATCCGCCGGCGAAGGCGCGTGCATCGCTTGCGGCAAACGGGATCGTCCGCCGTTCGGCATCGGCAAAACGCGCGATGCCGATGGACACCACCCGCGTTCGGCCGTCCCGTTCGGTCGTCTCCATTCCTGCTCCCAAAGCGGGCATTGTAGAAGACGCGGGCCGCCTTCGCACGGCACTTCGTCGCCTTTCGCTCCGCGAAAGAGCGTCC
>JBAQZJ010000285.1:0-13912 GCA_049790855.1 Planctomycetaceae bacterium
GGGGAGAATCACCGAGGAAACGGATCGCCATGAGACGTTCTCACGCGCCGTCGCACGGGCTACACTGCGACGCGGGAATTCGACTTCGCGAAGGATGACTCGTGACCGCTACCCGCATTCTACTGACCGACACGGCGAGCGGCACCTGGCAGGAGCGCTTCGGCGTCCGGGCGTCGGATGATCTCCGGCTGTCGGGTTCTGAGGACTGGTCGGTACGAAAAGAGACGCTGCGGGGCGGCGTCTCCGACGGCGTCGACGTCGTCACGATCGACAACGGCCGACTCGCCGTCGCCGTATTGCCGACGCGCGGCATGGGCGTTTGGGACGCCGTGTATCACGGCCTCCGCGCCGGCTGGAATAGCCCCGCCGCACGACCGGTCCATCCCGCGTTCGTCCCCGTCGACCATCCGAACGGTCTCGGATGGCTCCGCGGTTTCGGCGAACTGATCTGCCGCTGCGGCTTGACGAGCAACGGGGCGCCGGGACCGGACCCCGGCGGCAATCCGATCGAGAGTCCGCTGCCGCTGCACGGCCGCATCGCGAACCTGCCCGCTCACCGCGTCGAACTGATTCTCGACGACGAGGAACCGGGAACGATCGCGCTCGTCGGCACGGTCGACGAAACGTCGTTGTTCGGCTCGAACCTGCGACTGACGTCGTCGTTGTCGACGGTGGCCGGCTCCAATGACTTCGTGATTCGCGACGTGGTCACGAATCGAAGCGCCGGCATCGCGGAATCGCAGCTGTTGTATCACATCAACGTCGGCCCGCCTTTTCTCGAAGACGGCTCGCGTTTCGTCGTTCCTGCGACGGAAATCGCTCCCCGCGATGCACGAGCCGCCGACGGTTTGGAGAACTGGGACGTCTGCGGACCGCCGACGGTCGGGTACGCCGAGCAAGTCTATTTCGTTCGGCCTGTGTCGAATGAACGCGGCGAGTCGTTCGTGTTGCTTCGCAATGCCGCCGGCGACAAGGGGTTGAGCGTCCACTATCAGACCGGTCGCCTGCCGTGCCTGTCGTTGTGGAAGAACACCGCGGCCGAGGCCGACGGCTATGTCGCAGGACTGGAACCGGGCACGAACTATCCGAATCACCGCTCGTTCGAGCGAACGCAGAACCGCGTCGTGCGACTCGGGCCGGGAGAGAGCTACGAAACGCGGGTTCGGCTGGTCTTTCATGACCATTTGGAAAACGTGGCGGCATTGGAGGCGATCGCCGCCGGAATGACGGACGCGCGTCCGCCGACGGTGCATCCGACTCCCGGCAGCGGGCTTTCGCCCGCGTAAAGCCCGCCCCTTGCAAGGGGCGGGCTTTCGGGCGTAAGTGTCGTGTTTCTCTGGCGTTCCGCCGCGAAATCGGATAAGGTTCGCGGTCTGGTCCGGAACCGTCGAGCCGGGGCGTGCGCCCCGCCGGTGAGGATCGTCACCCCTTTTTTTCGTTCGAGGCGACCGTTCGACCGGGCGTGATCCGAGTCGTTGACGCTGTGGCCTCCACGGCCGGCCCTGTTCTCCGCCGGTCGCGAAAGAGCTTGGACTGACACATGGTTGATCGGAATTTGTATCGCGAATTCAACGTCGACGACGACGACCTGGTCGCGGTTCTTGGTGAAGACTTCGAGATTCCCGACGAGCTTTACGTCAAGGAAACCGTCGACGTCAACGAGATCGTCACGGGCACCGTCCTGCGGGTGCAGGGCGAAGAGGTTCTCGTCGACATCGGCTACAAGAGCGAAGGCGTCGTCCTGCTCGACGAGTGGGAAGAGGGCATCGAGCCGCCCCAGCCCGGCGACACGGTCGAGGTGCTGCTCGAGGAAGTCGAAGACCCGACCGGCCTGATTCTGCTTTCGAAGCGCAAGGCCGACCGCATCCGCGAATGGGAGGCGGTCACCAGCAAGTACGGCGAAGGCGATGTCGTCAAGGGGCCGGTGCTCCGCAAGATCAAAGGCGGACTGCTCGTCAACATCGGCGTCAACGTCTTCCTGCCCGCAAGTCAGGTCGACATTCGCCGTCCGCCGGACATCGGCGCCTGGGTCGGTCGCGAGATCGAGTGCCTGATCCTCAAGATCGACGAAGCGCGACGGAACATCGTCGTCTCGCGGCGGAAGCTCATCGAAGAGCGTCGCCAGAAGATGAAAGAGAAGCTGCTTTCCGAGATCAAAGAGACCGACCGCGTCAAAGGCGTCGTCAAGAACATCGCCGACTTCGGCGCGTTCGTCGATCTCGGCGGCATCGACGGGCTGTTGCACATCACCGACATGAGCTGGGGACGCATCGGTCATCCTTCGGAGATGGTGCGGATCGACGAAGAGATCGAGGTCGTGATCCTCAACATCGACCGCACGCACGAGAAGATCGCCCTGGGCCTCAAACAGAAGTTCAAAAGCCCGTGGGAGAACGTGCCCGAGAAGTACCCGGTCGCCACGAAGGTCAAGGGCGAGGTCGTCAACGTGATGACCTACGGGGCGTTCGTGAAGCTCGAAGACGGCATCGAGGGGCTGGTTCACATCAGCGAGATGTCGTGGACGAAGCGGGTCAATCACCCGAGCGAACTGGTCTCGATCGGTGACGAGGTCGAGGTCGTCGTCCTCGGCATCAACATGGACAAGCAGGAGATCTCGCTGGGCATGAAGCAGACCCAGCCGAACCCCTGGGACGAGGTCGCCGCGAAGTACCCGATCGGCGCCAAGGTCAAAGGCACGGTCCGCAACCTCACCAACTACGGTGCGTTCGTCGAACTCGAAGAGGGTGTCGACGGCCTGTTGCACGTCTCCGACATGTCGTGGACCCGCAAGCTCTCGCACGCCAACGAGATGCTGAAGAAGGGCGACGTCGTCGAGTGCGAGGTGCTCAGCGTCGACGAGGAACGCCGCCGCATCGCCCTCGGCCTCAAGCAGCTCGAAGGCGACCCGTGGAGCACCGACATCCCTGGCCGGTATCAGCCGGGAGCGATCGTCAAAGGCAAGGTCACGAAGATCACCAACTTCGGCGTCTTCGTCGAGCTGGAGCCGGAACTGGAAGGACTGCTGCATGTCTCGGAGTTGGCCGACGACAAGATCGAGAACCCCGAAGAGGTCGTGAAGGTCGGGGACGAGGTCGAAGTGAAGATCCTGCGGGTCGACACCGAAGACCGCAAGATCGGCCTGTCGCGACGGTTGGACGCCCCGATCGAAGAGATCGCCGCGTCGACCGGCGAGGCGAAGGCCGCCAAGCAGGATCTGAAGGGCGGCACGGGCGGCGACTCAGGCCCGCTGTTCTCGATGGGCGGCGAGAAGGAAGAGTGACGTTTTCGCGACGGTGAAACGCCAGCAGCCCGGCCGCACATGCAGCCGGGCTGCTTTTCTTTTGTCGCGACCGATCGGGAATCTCGCACGCACAAGATTTCGCTGGACTGCCGCGCGTGCGACGAGTCCTGCGAGTCCTGATAACGCCCGACGACGTTTCCTGCCGACCGCATGCCGCGCACAACCGGCACAGTCAACCATCGTTCGCCCCCCTGCGGCGGCGACTCTTCGTCGGATTCGAGACCGGGGCGGCCGTCGGCCGATAGGCATTAAGGACGGCTCCAGGGACCGGAGCGGTGTGATTGACCCCGATGCCCTCGTCCCACGGGACCGCCACGGACGCGGCGGCTCTCCGTCTGGATTGCCCGATTCGCCGCCATGACCCGCACGACGACCCGCCGGCCCTCTCTCGCCGCGCAGAATCCGCTGGAGACGTATCTCCGCGAGATCAACGAGACGGCATTGCTCACCGCGCGAGAAGAGAAAGAGCTGGCGTGGGCGATCGCCGAGGGCGACACCGCCGCCCGAGACCGAATGGTTCGCGCGAACCTGCGGCTCGTCGTCAACATCGCGCGAAGTTACACGGGCAAGGGTCTGCCCCTTCAGGATCTGATCGAGGAAGGGAATCTCGGTCTGTTGCGGGCCGTCGAGGGTTTCGACCCCGACATGAACACCCGCTTCTCGACGTATGCCAGCTACTGGATCAAGCAGTCGATCAAGCGGGCGCTCGTCAACTCGGCCAAGACGATCCGCATTCCCGCGTACATGGTCGAACTGCTTTCCAAATGGCGAAGGGCGAACGCCCAGCTTCAGGATGAACTGAACCGGACGCCGACCCAGGAAGAGGTCGCCCGGCTGCTCGGACTGCCCAAGAAAAAGCTGCGGATCGTCAAGAAGGCGATTCAGCTCTACAACTCGAACCCGCAGTCGGAACAGCCCGAAGGCGGCTGGAGCCTCGGCGAAATGATCGCCGACGACCGTGCCCCCGCACCCGACGACGAACTGCTCGCCACCGACAACCTGACGCACGTCTACCGCCTGCTCGAGGAAATGGAGCCGCGCGAAGCCACGATTCTGCGGCTCCGGTTCGGCCTCGACGATGCCGAGCCGAAGACCCTTAAAGAGATCGGCGAAGTCCTCGGCCTGACCCGCGAACGCGTGCGTCAGATCGAAAGCGAGGCGCTGAAGCGGCTCGCGAAAAGCCTGACGGGGGAGTGAGCGACGACAGCAGACGATGGCGTCGTCTGCTATAATCCCGTCGCCATGCCACTCTCTGACACCACCCCCGACGCCGAAGCGATTCAGATTGCACTCTGGCGCCGGCTTACTGACGGCGAGCTTTTCCAGCGAATCGCTCGCGCCAGCGAGATGATGCGGAATTTCGTCGTGGCGGAATTGCGTCGCCAGCACCCCGATTGGTCGGACGGCGACGCGCAACGGGAATTCCTTCGCCGGCAGTTTCCTCCGGATCAGATTCCGTCTTCGCTTCGATGATTCGCCCAGACAATCCTCTGGATGAGGCTGATGGTGACCCGGCCGAGGATTGGGACACCCCAGCGGCCGGAGATCGGTCACCGATACCGTTGCCGGGCGACCCGATCAGTCGATGCGGCGTCGCGTGTTTATCGATCGCTCTGGGCGTACTCTCGTTTTGGATTCTCTGGATCGTCCATACTTTTCTGCAATGGCAGGGATGGGGCGCTCGGCTGGTCGGACTATTCCTTCATGAACTCGTTCTGAGCGTGGTCGCCTTCGCGACGCTTCTCCTGATCTGGGCGGCCTGCATGCCCAATTGGGTTCCGCGGGTTCTGGAGGCAGCCTACCGCAAACTAAGTCGAATCGTTCTCGCGTTTTTCGTGCTCCTGTTCGGCACGTTCTTCGTGTGCCTTGTCATCGTCACGATCGATGACCTCGCAGGAAGGTAGGTGAAGACGGAAGACCCGCGATGCTGAGCAGGTCTGCCTGTTCTCGGCCGCGAGAATCCGGAGTGCGATTGCCAGCCTATCCCCGTGTGACAGGGGCGAGATGATGATAGGATGACAGTGTCATGCCGCATTCCGACACCAGCCCCGAGGCCGCAGCCGTTCAGTTCGCGCTCTATCGGAGCATGAGCCCCGGCCGGAAGCTGGAGCTTGCCATGCAAGCGAGCCGCGTCGCGAGGGAACTCGCATTCGCGGGCATCCGACGAGACCATCCCGGCTGGACGGAAGTCGAAATCAAGCGAGAGTTCCTGCGCCGCCAGTTCCCGCCCGACCAAGTCCCACCGTCGCTTCAGTAACGTGGACGACCCGCTCGTTCGAATCACCGCCGCCCTCGACGCCGCCGGCGTTCCTTACATGCTGACGGGGTCGTTCGCGAGCTCAATCCACGGAGAGACTCGCACGACTCACGACATCGATCTCGTGATCGACCCGACCGCGGGCCAGCTCAGGCGTTTCGTCGCGGCCCTGCCACCGGCGGAATATTACGTCAGCCTTCCGGCTGCTTTCGACGCACTCGAACGCCGCTCGCAGTTCAACGTCATCGAGCTAGAGGCGAACTGGAAGGTCGACCTGATTGTCCGAAGGGAACGGCCCTTCAGCGAGGTCGAGTTCGACCGTCGGTCCGATGTGGAATATGCCGGGAAGCGCATCCAGATCGCGACCGCCGAGGACGTGATACTCGCGAAGCTCGAATGGGCGAAGTCCGGCGGCTCGTTGCGGCAGATCGAAGATGCCGCCGGTATCCTGAAGGCCCGCGACAACTTGGATTCGGCTTATCTCGACCACTGGGTTCGTGAATTGCAGATCGACCGTGAATGGCAGGCCGCTTTGGCGGCCGCCGGTCGCAGCACTGCCGCCGATTGACGTAATCATCGCTCCGGAACTTCACTGGCACGCCACGGACGGCTGATGGACTTCGACGCCCTATTCAAAGCCGCGCTGCTCGGTCTCGTCGAGGGTCTCACCGAGTTCATTCCCGTTTCCTCGACCGGTCACCTGATCATCGCCGCCGATTGGCTGTCGTTTGGTGGCCCGGGCAGTTCCGACGAGAAAACGGCGAATGCGTTTCTCGTCTTCATTCAACTGGGGGCGATTCTCGCCGTCGTCTGGTTGTTTCGGAAGAAGTTCTGGGACGTCGCGAAAGGGCTGCGCAGCGATCCATCGGCTCGGCGGCTCGTCCTGAATCTGATCGTCGGCACTCTGCCGGCCGTCGTCGTCGGGCTGCCGACCGAAGACTGGATCGAACGGCATCTGTTCAAGCCGCTGCCGGTCGCCGCGGCGTTGGTCGCCGGCGGAATCGCGATCCTCGTCGTCGAGCGGCTCTGCACGCGGCCGAGCGTTGATTTCGTCGAACAGATTTCGCTGCGGAAAGCGCTGGGCGTCGGCTGTTTTCAGGTGCTGGCGATCCTGTTCCCCGGCCTGTCGCGGTCGGGAGCGACGATTCTCGGCGGGCTGACGCTCGGGCTGTCGCGGCGGGCGGCGACCGAGTTTTCATTCTTTCTGGCGATCCCCGCCATGTGCGGGGCGTCCGTCGTCAAACTCGCAGGAGCGCGAAATGACCTGGCGATCGACGACGCACCGCTGTTCGCCGTCGGATTTCTCGCGTCGTTCGTCTCCGCACTCGTCGTCATCCGTTGGCTGCTGGTTTACGTGTCGCGCCACTCGTTCGCGCCGTTCGCCTGGTATCGCATCATCTTTGGGGCGATCTTGCTCGCGATCTACTGGAATGCGAGCGGGTTCTGAGACCGTGGCGTAGGTGGGCCGAGGCCCACCCTACACGGGTTACCACAGTCACAGGCACCGCAGGAAGGCGACGAGGTCTTTCTTCTCTTGCTCGCTGAGTTGGAGTTGCTGGACGAGGTTGAAGAACTCGACGGTGTCCTCCAGCGTGAAGCAGCGACCGTCGTGCATGTAAGGCGGGCTGTCTTTGATGCCGCGAAGCGTGAAGCTCTTGATCGGCCCGTCGCCCGGCTCGTCGAGAAACCGCTCGAGCTTCAGATCGTGCATTTGCTGGTCGAGGTAGAACGGCGCCGGATGGCAGACCCCGCACTGGGCCTTGCCGATAAACAGCTTCTCGCCGTTCAGCTCGCTCTCGGTCGCCTCATCGGCGATCAGGCGACCGGTGATCGGGTCGAGCTTCGGGGCCGGCGGGAAGTCGAGCATGTTCTGCATCTGGGCCATGTGGGTGACCGGAATGCGGTCGAGGATGTTCATGCCCTTCTTGGCCGCATGAATGTGGTCGCCGTTGAAGTAGGCGGTCCGCTGCTCGAACTCGGTGAAGTCCTCGACGCTTCTCAAGCTGCGCTTCGAGCCGTGAATCTGCTGGGCGAAGACGCCGCGAAGGCTGATGGTGTCCAACCGGAAGCGTCGGTCCTGCGGACGAATATCGGGGCTGAGATGGAACTGCCCCGTCGTGTGCCCGTTGACGTGGCAGTCGAAACAGGTCACGCCGAGACTAGGCTCGACCGTTTTGCGATCATCGGTCGGGTTGAACTCCTCCTGCGGGAAGGGCGTCACCAGCAGCCGCAGCCCGTCGAGCTGCACCGGCGTCAGGAAATCCTTGAACAGCCGATAGTAATTGTTGATCGAGACGACCTCGCCGCGAGAGACGTCGCCCAGTTCCGGCCGGTTCTGAAGAAAGATCGCCGGCGGGAACTCGGGGATGAACGCGTCGGGAATATCGAACTCGACGTCGAACCGTTCCAGCCGGGAGAACATGTCGATCTGCATCTTCGGGAACACCTGCCCGCCGTTGACGTGCAGCGGGTGCGGCAGCGACGGATAGGGAAACACGCCGGCCTGCTTGATCTCTTCGGGCGACATTTCTCCGAGCGATTGCCAAGTCGCGCCTTCGGCCAGTCGTGCCGTCGGGCCGACCGGCAGCGGCTTGCCTCGCGACATCGTCACTTCTTCATCGAGCTTCGGTTCCAGTACGTATCGCGTTTCCAGCAGCTTCTTCTGGTCGGCCATCACCTTCACCTTGGCGGCCGATTCCGCTTTCATGATCTCCTCGAACGTCGTCATCGGCTCGGGAGCGTTCAACGGATCGCGGTAGAAATCGAAGCCGGTGATCCGCCCTTGGAGAGGCTGAGATTCCAGAGCATCGGTGATCGGCGCCGGCTGATTCGGCGTGAAGACGTCGGACCGGTCGTGGTCGGTCAGCTTCTGTTCGGGCCGCTCGCGGGAAACGTCGCGCGGCGTCTGCGCGTTCTGGATGGCGTCGGCAGAGGCGGCCGGGCGCTCGCGACGCTGCGAACGCTCGCGATCCTGCCCCGGCGCGAGTGCGATCAGCCCCCCGAAACCAGCGATGACGATTGCGGGGACGGTCAACAACGCTCGTGGCAAGCGCATCTCGGCACTCCTCGGACGAACTCGACTAAGGACGTCCGAATCGTGCCGTATTCGATCCCTCGTCGCGACCGGGGAAATCCCGCGCGGTCTACACGGATGATTACCGTCGCGATCTCGGCAAGCTCTGCGGCTGCCCGGAAAGTCACACGATCTGCTCGATCGGTTCGGTGTGCTCGACGCCGACGAGCTTTTGATCGAGGCCGTTGTAGAAGTAACTCAGCCGGTTCGGGTCGAACCCGAGTTGGTGCAGAATCGTCGCATGCAGCCGGCGGACGTGCATCGGCTCTTCGACGGCCGCTGCGCCGAGTTCGTCGGTGGCCCCGACGCTCACGCCGCCTTTGATGCCGCCGCCCGCCGCCCACATCGTGAAACCGTAGGAGTTGTGATCGCGCCCGGAATCGACGCCGTACTCGGCGGTCGGCTGCCGTCCGAATTCACCGCCCCAGACGATCAGCGTGCTGTCGAGCAATCCCCGCTGTTTGAGGTCTTTCAGCAGCCCGGCGATCGGCTTATCGGTGCGGCCGGCGTGAAAGTTATGATTCTTTTCAAGGTTGCCGTGGGCGTCCCAGTTGTCATCGTTGTGTGCTCCGCCGGCGTACAACTGCACGAATCGGACGCCGCGCTCGACGAGTCGCCGGGCGAGCAGGCAGCGACGGCCGAACTCCTCCGTTTTCTCATCGTCGAGGCCATAGAGCTGGAGCGTGTCTTCGCTTTCCTGGGCGAGATCGACGGCCTCGGGGGCGTGTTGCTGCATTTGGAAGGCCAGTTCGTAGCTCGAAACGCGCGCCGCGAGGTCGATGTTGTCTGGCCGGGCCGCGAGATGTTCGTTGTTGTAGTCCGACAGCGAGTCGAGCAGCGTCCGCTGGACGTCACGGGTCATGCTCGCCGGCGGTTTGAGGTCGAGGATCGGCGAGCCTTTCGACCGCATGACCGTTCCCGCGAACGTCGCCGGCATGTAGCCGCTCGACCAGTTCTTCGCCCCGCTGATCGGTCCCCCGGTCGGGTCGAGCATCACGACGAAGCCGGGCAGGTTCTCGTTGACGGTCCCCAGCCCGTAGTTGACCCACGAGCCGATCGCCGGGCTGCCCGAGAGGATCTTGCCCGAGTTCATCATCAGCATCGCCGAGCCGTGAATCGGCGACTCCGCGGTCATGCTGTGCAGGAAGGCGATGTCGTCGACGCAGGAGCCGACGTGCGGAAACAGGTCGCTGACCCACTTGCCGCTCTCGCCGTACTGCCGGAACGTCCAGCGCGGCTCGACGATCCGCCCTTCGTTCTTGTGCCCGCCCCGGCCGAACGTTTTGACGGGCACGACTTTGCCGTCCATGCCTTTCATCGCCGGCTTGTAATCGAACGTGTCGATGTGGCTCGGCCCGCCGTACATGAACAGGAAAATGACGGCCTTGGCCGGCGCCTCGAAGTGCGGTTTCTTCGGCGCGAGCGGATTGACGTAGGGCGTGACGCCGTCGGCCGCGACGGCCTGGCGGGCGAAGAACCCGTCGTCTTCGAGCAGCGACGCCAGCCCCAGTCCGGTGAACCCGGCCCCCGCCTGCCAGAGGAACTCGCGACGGGTGCGGTGGCAGAAGGGTCCAGGCGATCTTGTCATGGTGTCACCTCTTACGGGTTCGCGGGCCGGTTCCAGGTTTTCCGGCATCCGACACATTCATTTCGTGTGGCTCGCATTCAATCGAGATACACGAACTCATTCAGGTTCAACGTCACCAGGCAGAACAACTCCAGCGCCCGGTCGTCGTCGACATCGTGCTTCGTCTTCAGGGTTTCGATCAGTGCGAGACCGCGGTCGATTTCCTTGTACTCGGGCGGCCGGCAGAGGGCAAGCGAAAGACCGCGGTTGACGCGGGCTTCCGTCGTGTCTGCTTCCTCACGCAGCCGGGCGGCGAATTGCTTCGCCTCGTCATTCAGTAGATCGCCGTTGAGCATCGTCAGCGCCTGCGCCGGCTGAGTCGTGCGAAAGCGGGCTTCGCAACTGCCGTCGGCGTCGGGAAAGTCGAACACCGCCAGCAGCGGCACTGGCAGCGACCGCTTGACGTGGATGTAGATGCTGCGGCGGGCACGCTGGGCCTCGCTCGAATCGCCCCAGCCTTCGCCCGGCCGCGATTGACCGGCGAGCACTTCGTCCGACAGTTTCGGATAAAACCACGGGCCGAACATGTCGTGGTTCAGCTCGTCCGTCACGGCGAGCACGCTGTCGCGGACCTCCTCGGCCGTCAGCCGCCGCATGTCGAACCGCCAGAACAAATCGTTGGCGGGATCTTTCGCCGATGCAGTCTCGTTCGCTTGCGACGACATGCGATAGGCTGCGCTGGTCATGATCAGCCGATGCAGTCGCTTCATGCGCCAGCCTCCGGCGATGAACTCCTGGCCGAGCCAGTTCAGCAGTTCCGGATGGGTCGGCGGCTCGCCGAGCTGGCCGAAGTTGTTCGACGTGCGGACGATGCCGCGGCCGAAATGGCCCTGCCAGATGCGATTCGCCATCACCCGCGCCGTCAGGCGATTCTCGGGGGAGACGATCCACTTCGCGAGCACGAGACGCTGGCCGGACGAATGCGAGCCTGGAACTCGCTCCGGCAATTCAGGCGTCGGCGTTTCGCAAAGTGACGGAAAGTGCGGTTCGACCTTGTCACCGGGCGAATGCGGGCTGCCGCGAAGCAGGATGAACGTCTCCGGCGGCTCCGGCAGACAGGTCGCGACGCTGAGCGCCGTCTGACGCGGCGGAAGTGTCTTCTGTTCCACTTCGAGCCGGGCGAGATCGGCCTTCAGGGCGTCGTATCGCTCCTGATCAGCCGATTCGAGAGAGTCCGCGAGCTTCTCGTCGAGCAACCGTTGCCGGTCGGGGCCTTCGGTGATCCTCTGATCGGCGGCCGACATCTTCACGATGCCGCGCTGCTCGATCTCGACCATCGACGCCTTCACGGCTGTGATCTTTTCACGCAGTTCGGCGAACTGACCGCGGAGCGCCGGGGCCGAGACGTCGGTCTGACTGTTGGTGACTTGATCGGCGCGCGTGCCGTAGGGCGTGATCTCGTGGAAGAACGCGAGCAGGCCGTAGTAGTCGGCTGCGGGGATGGGGTCGATCTTGTGATCGTGACAGCGAGCGCAGCCCGTCGTCAGCCCGAGAAACGCCTGCCCCGTCGTGCTGACGATGTCGTCCAGCTCGTCGTAGCGGGCCTGCAGTGGGTCGGCTGGCTCATCGTCCCAAATTCCCAGCCGGTAATAGCCCGTCGCAACGATCGTTTCGGTCGTCTTGTCCGGCAGTTCGTCGCCGGCGAGTTGCTCGATGACGAATCGGTCGTAAGGCTTGTCGTCGTTGAAACTCTTGATGACGTAGTCGCGATACCGCCAGGCGTTCGGCTTCGAACCATCGCGTTCGAAGCTGTTCGTTTCGGCATAGCGCACGACGTCGAGCCAGTGCCGTGCCCACTTCTCGCCGTAGTGCGGCGAATCGAGCAGCCGATCGACGAGGTTCTCGTAGGCCCGTGGATCATCGTCGGAAACGAACGTCTCGACTTCCTCTGGCGTGGGCGGCAGCCCCGTCAGGTCGTAATACGCGCGGCGGATGAGCGTCCGGCGATCGGCTTCGGAAGCGGGCGGCAGTCCCGCAGCTTCCAGCCGTGCGAGAACGAAACGGTCGATCGGTGTGCGGACCCAGGTTTCGTCGGCGACGGCTGGAGGCGACACCGGCTCCGGTTGCCGGAAGGCCCAGTGGACCTCCCATGCCGCCCCCTGCTCGATCCAGCGGCGCACGATCGAGATTTCATTCTCGGTGAGCGGCTTGCCTTCGGGCGGCATCCGCTCGAACTCGTCGGTCGAGCTGATTCGCCGCAACAGCTCACTGTCGTCGAGTTCGCCCGGCACGACGGCCCGCAAGCCCGAATCCAGTTCCGCCGCAAGCACGGAGTTCTTGTCCGTCAGCGTCAGCCCGCCTTCGGCCTTGTCGGGACCATGACAGGCGAAGCAGCGTCGGGCCAGAATCGGCTTGACGTCGCGACCGAAATCGACCGGCGCCGCATCCTGGGCTGTCGCGAAGCCGGTCGAAAGTCCGGCGAACAGCGTCGTCGCGATCAACAGGGAAAGCAGACGCGGCATCGTGAACGACCGTGGAGAGGCGGGCGGAAGTCAGGCGGGACCACGACAGGCGAGGAAGACGCGTCCAAGGCGTTGATGCATCAACCCCCACCTTCGCACCATTCTCCCCTTCACGCGGTACGACGGCAAGCGCCAACGGCATGCTGCGACGATTCCCGACAGCCATGAAAGACGCAGTCATGAAAAACGGAAAGACCCCCGTTTGGCGGGGGTCTTTCTTGAGGATCACGTGCTTGCTGGCTCCGGCCGGAAACGTTGACCGATTCTGACCTCGTTTCAGCGTGAACCCGCGAACCTGGCTCGTGCTCGCAGGTGTCGTCGAATGTGCAAGGCTCGTTAATCCGGATCTGAACAATTCAGGATTTCCCCTGTCGGCCGGCTCGGGAACGGGCCGTGCTCCTGAAGCGACGACCCGCACTGCCGCCGACTTCGGGGAATTGCCGATTGCTCTAGCCCGGTTGCCGCGCCGTTTGCTAATTTCCCCGCCCCATCGACTCTCCACGACTGGACCGCGAAGGATCGCGACATGCTCGGCGCTCATCTTACGCCCAGAGAATACCTCGACCGCTGCGCCGCGGAGTTCGAGAAACTCGATCTCGACGTCATCGAAACTCTCGGTCGCGAGATCTACGACGCCTACGAAGACGGCCGGTTCGTCTTCGTCTGCGGCAACGGAGGCAGCGGATCGAACAGTTCGCACCTGTGCGAAGACCTCGGCAAGAGCACGCTCGACCGCAAAGATTTCACCAACGACGCCGTCAAGCGGCTCAAAGTGCTGAGCCTCACCGACAACACGCCCTACATTCTCGCTTGGGGCAACGACGAAGGCTTCGACCGCGTGTTCGTCGAACAACTTAAGAACTTCGCCTCGCCCGACGACGTGCTGATCGCCATCAGCGGCAGCGGCAATAGTGCGAACATCCTGCGATCGGTCGAGTGGGCCAACGCGAAGGGTCTGAGAACCTGGGGCTGCACCGGCTACACCGGCGGCACTCTGTCGAAAATCGCGCATCACAACCTGCACGTGCCGCTCGACGACATGGGCATGGTCGAAAGCATCCATCTGCTCGCGTTCCACTGGGTGCTCAACGACGTCTACGCACGCATCAACCGCGTCGGACGTTACGCGGCACGAGACGTGAAGCGCGCCGCCTGAACTCATCAGAGCCGCGACCGTCAGGGAGCGCTTCTC
>JBAQZJ010000286.1:0-3134 GCA_049790855.1 Planctomycetaceae bacterium
GGGGGGCGGGGGGGATCGGGCGGCGGTTCGCGATCCCCCGCCTCCCTCGATCCCCCGCCTCCCTCACGGCAAAAACCTGCCCAGTGCCGTGCGGACCTCCTCGACGAGTTCTTGTTGCGTCATCGACTTGGCGCACTGGTGCTCTGAGCCGGTGCCGTGGCCGACGAGGCAGCCTTCGATGTGATCGGTGAGCAGCAGGACGCCGACGGCGTCGAGGGCCGACCGCACCGCCGCCAATTGCGTCAGCACATCGACGCAGTAGCGGTCGTCTTCGACCATCTTGATCAGGCCGCCGACCTGGCCTTCGATTCGTTTGAGCCGCTTGCGAATCTTCGGCTTCGTTTCGTCTTTCATCGCTTCTCCGAATCGAGTTCCACACCCCGCAATCGCAGGGCGTTGCCGATGACGCTGACGCTGCTGAGGCTCATCGCCGCCGCGGCGATCATCGGCGAGAGCAGCAGCCCGAAGACCGGGTAGAGCACGCCCGCGGCGATCGGCACGCCGATCACGTTGTAGACGAACGCGAAGAACAGGTTCTGGCGGATGTTGCTCATGACCGCCCGGCTGAGCCGGACGGCCCGGACGATGCCCACGAGGTCGCCGCGCAGCAGCGTCATGTCGGCAGCCTCGATGGCCACATCGGTTCCCGTTCCCATCGCGATGCCCACGTCGGCCGCCGCGAGCGCCGGCGCGTCGTTGATGCCGTCGCCCGCCATCGCGATCACCTGGCCGTGCTGCCTCAGCGCGAGAATCCTGTCGTGCTTGTCCTGCGGACTGACCCCGGCTGCGACGTCGTCGATGCCGAGCTTCGCCGCGACGGCCTCGGCAGTCCGTGCGTCGTCGCCGGTCAGCATGAGCAGCCGCAGTCCGAGCTGGTGAAGGTCTTCAATCGCGTTCGGCGTCGTCGTTTTGATCGGATCCGACACGGCGACCAGGCCGGCGAGTTTGTCGTCGATCGCGACGGCGAAGACGGTCCTGCCGTCGCTGCGAAGCGCGTCGGCTTGCGTCGCCAGCGACTCGGCGTCGTCGATTCCCTGTTCACTTAGGAATTTCGTCGTACCGATGCGGACGGTCCGATCTTCGACGATTCCGATCACGCCTCCGCCGGTGACGGAATCGAAATCGGTCGCTGAAGGAACGGTGATTCCTCGTTCTTCCGCACCGCGGACGACGGCTTCGGCGAGCGGATGCTGGCTCGGTCGTTCCACGGCCGCGGCAAGTCGCAGGAGATCGTCGTCATCGATGCCGTCGACGCTCACGACGTCCGTCAGTTTCGGACGGCCTTCCGTCAGCGTTCCCGTCTTATCGAAGGCGATCGTCGTCGTTTTTGCGAGGGTTTCCAGCGCTTCGGCGGTCTTGATCAGCACGCCGGCCTTCGCTCCGCGGCCGACGCCGACCATGATCGACATCGGCGTCGCCAACCCCAGCGCACACGGGCAGGCGATGATCAGAACTGCGACGGCGTTGACGAGCGCATACGCCAGGGCCGGCTCGGCGGGAGCCAGCCGCCACCACGCGAAGAACGTCACGATCGCAATCAGAATGACCGCCGGCACGAACCAGGCGGCGACGGAGTCGGCGACCCGCTGAATCGGCGCCCGGCTGCGCTGGGCGCTGCCGACCATGTCGATGATCTTCGAGAGCACCGTGTCGCCGCCGACCTGCGAGGCGGTCATGACGAACGATCCGGTGCCGTTGACGGTTCCGCCGATGACGGAATCGCCGACGGCCTTCTCGACGGGAATCGGCTCGCCGGAAATCATCGACTCGTCGATGTTGCTGCGTCCCTCGACGACCTCGCCGTCGACCGGAACCTTATCCCCCGGCCGGACGCGCAATCGATCGTGTACCCGGACTTCTTCAAGCGAGACGACGACTTCCTTGCCGTCGCGAAGGACGCGGGCCGTGTCGGGTGTCAGCGACAACAGTTCACGAATCGCCCCGCCGGTTCGCTTTCTCGCCCGCAGTTCCAAAACCTGACCCAGCAGTACGAGCGCGGTGATGACGGCGGCCGCTTCGAAGTAGACGCCGACCAGCCCCGTATGACGATCATGGAATGCGGCCGGGAACAGTCCGGGAGCGAGCGTCGCGACGACGCTGTAGACGTAGGCGACGCTGATGCCGAGTGCGATCAGCGTGAACATATTGAGATGCCCGCTGACGACCGATCGCGCCCCTCGAACGAGCAGCGGCCACCCCGCGTACAGCACGACCGGGGTCGACAACAGCAGTTCCAGCCAGCGGGCGACGTTCGCGCCAAGCCAGTCGTGAACAGGCACACCGAGCATCGGGGCCATCGCCAGCACGAGCACCGGTATCGACAGCCCGGCCGCGACCCGGAATCGCCGTGTCATGTCGGTCAGTTCGCCGTCGTCGTCGTCGTCCTCGGCTTCGGTGATGGTCTTCGGTTCCAGCGCCATGCCGCACTTCGGACAGGTGCCGGGATGATCTTGCTCGATTTCGGGATGCATCGGGCAGGTGTAAATCGTGCGCTGTGCCGACCGCTTCGGCGTGGCCGGTTCCATCGCCATCCCGCACTTCGGACACGCGGCCGGAACATCGCTCTCGACGCCGGGGCACATCGGGCAGACGTATTTCGTTCCCCCCGCGCCGGAGGCGGCGTTCGTCATCTCAGAAGCGGGCGGCGAAATCCCGGTCACCGCGCCGTGACAGCACGAGTGTTCGCTCGACGTCGCCTTCGCTGTCTTGTCACTGAGATACCGTTCCGGCTCCTCGCGGAACTTCCGGGCGCAATGGTCCGAACAGAAGTGATACGTGTGGCCTTGGTGCTCCTGCGAAGCAGCCGCGGCGGCGGGATCGATCGTCATCCCGCAAACCGGGTCGACGACGGTTTCCGCGGTCGTATGTCGCATGTGTTGATGAGTCATGTCTTCGTCTCGCCGTTGTTTCCGCGAGCAGGCCGCCTCGGTCCATGCAGCACCGCATGCCGGTCATTGGCCTGCAATACCCGGCAGGGGTATATCGGATGATACGCCGCCGCCGCGTTAAAACAAGTGGTTGTGATCTCCGCGGATTCGCAATGTCGATGTCGTTTCACAGTCGAGTTTCGTCAGACGGAGCCTGACCTACTGGTCCGACTACCGATCAATGTCATGCCTCGGAATGTCGTCTTT
>JBAQZJ010000287.1:0-10437 GCA_049790855.1 Planctomycetaceae bacterium
ACCCCTGACCCCTCTCCCCAAGGAGAGGGGGACCGACGACGAAACGCGGTTCGGCGCATGGCTGAGGTCTTGTTAGAGCCTCTCTGAACTTTCGGCCGCGGCAGCCCGCCGCAGCCGATCGTTGAGCGCTCGCCCCAACCCCACTTCGGGAAAGGGTGTGGCGACGATCAGATCGAGATTCGCCGCATCGAGCCGCCGCAACGCGGCGAAAAAGTTCACGGCAGCTTCGGCAAGATCGCCTGTGATGGAGAGCACTTCCACACGATCGAATCCTGTCGTTGAAACATCGGGATGGAACGCGAGCAAACCCGCCCGGCCGGTGACGGGCGCCGGATCCTGCGCGATGACCAGCCGGGTCCGCGGCGAGTAATGCCGCGACAACATGCCGGGGGCGCGCTGGGGGCCGTCGGAGGCGTTTGTCAGCTGTTCGACGCGGCCGACGGCCTCTTGCAGCGACTCGAGCGTCACGCCGCCGGGTCGAAGCAAAATCGGTACGGAACCGGTCAGGTCGACGACCGTGGATTCGATACCGACGGCGCACGGCCCGCAATCGAAAATATAGTCGACCTCGTCGCCAAGCTGCTCCGCAACGTGTGCCGCCGTGGTCGGGCTGATGCGGCCGAACGGATTGGCGCTCGGCGCCGCGACCGGCACTCCGGCCTCCGCCAACAGGGACCGCGTCGTCTCGGGGGCAGGAACTCTCACCGCGACCGTCGAGCGGCCCGATGTGACGAGATCCGGCACGACGGATCGTTTCGGCAAGACGAGCGTCAACGGGCCGGGCCAGAAGGCGTCCGCCAATTGTGACGCAATCGGCGGAAACGTCGCAGCGACGTCACCCACGCGTCCCCGGTCCGCAAGATGCACGATCAACGGGTCGAAGTGCGGCCGGTTCTTGGCCTCGAAAACACGTGCGACGGCCAGGGCGTCGAGCGCATTGGCTCCCAGGCCGTAAACCGTTTCCGTGCCGAAAGCGACGAGGCCGCCCTCACGGAGGAGCCGCCCAGCAAGCGAAACGTCGGTGCCAGTCGCCGCAGCCATCTTCGAACGCCGGCCAAGAGTCGCAAACCACGTTCCCACGAACGTCGAAGGATACGCGCTCGACGCCGCCGCTTCAAAGTGACCGACGGGGCGCGTTCGTCACTTCGACGGCAATTTGCGCTCGAACGAGCTCGAGGACACGTTCCGGTCGTCGCGAACGGAGTCCGGCCGAATTTCGGCCGCGGCCTGAATGACCGGCGAGGCCGGAGCGGCGTCGCGTTCCGCGAGAGAATCACGCTCGTCACGGCCGCGACGCACATCGTCCAGCATCTGCTGTGCGGCACTCAGGTCGGGACGAAGTTCGAGTGCCTTCATCAGCTCCGTCTCCGCCGGTTTATGCCGTCCCTGCTCGCGATGAAGGGATGCGATCCGGTAGTGCGCCTCGGCTTCACCGTGGACCTTCGCGAACTCATCGAAAGCGCGGGCCATGTCCCCCGACCGTGCCAGGGCGACCGCGAAATGATGCCGATACAGCGGTTCGTCGGGCGCCGCGTCGGCGGCACGCTCCAGCAGTGAAAGCGACTCGCCCCAGCGCTTCTCGCCGGCGAGATATTGCCCCAGCGCAGCGAGAATCAGCGGGTTGCCGGGAACATCCGCCTGTATTTCGCGGAGCGCCTTTTCCGCCTCGGCGCTTCGACCCGATCGATAGGCGATGCGGGCGAGACCGAGACGGGCGTCGAGCGATTCTGGGTCTTCGCCAAGCGCTCGCCGATAGGCCTGTTCGGCTTCAGGAAGATTTCCGGACTGCTCCTGATACTGGGCGTAACTCAGATCCAGTCGCGAAGCATTTTTGAGATCGCGGCGCGACTGCGGAACGTCAGACACGGTGATCCACGGAAATCCCGGAGCGCCGGCAGTCGGTTCACCGTCGGTCACGCACCCTGCCAAGGAGACTGCGCCGATCAGCAACCCCAACAGGGTCGGAAAACGTCGATGGCCGATCACCGCTCGCCTCCACTCTGTCGCGTTGCGCCGTCTTCGGCCAATCGTTCACGCCGGATGCCTCTAACGACCGCTCGACGTCGTGCCGCCCCCGCTGCCGGTTCCGAGCGGGCTGATCGCCAGTCGCGGCGGCGGCATTGATCCTAATTCGCTTCGTCTCAGTGCATCGACCTCTCGCGCCGGTCGCCCGGCCATCTGAACCGGTCGCAGCACGATCGGCGCATCGACGGAACCGGTGATGCCGGCCGCTTCGCTTTCGACCGACGTCCGGCGGGCGCTGCTGACGTACGAATCGCCGGCCTCGACGTAAATGGTCCGGTATTCGGGCGGCGCGCTCTGCAGGATCCAGCGAAGATGCAGCCGTCCCGTGTCATTCAGGCAGTGAGTCTCGGCGTCGAAATGATAGCAGCACAGCGTCGTCGCCTGCATCCAGCCGTTGGCGGTTTGAACCGCCATGATGTTCTTCACCCACGATCGGTCCCAGCAGTCGTAGGGGTGCGGCCAGTAGTGAGCGGCGTGGAACTGAGTCGAGCAGTCGCCGTTCTCCTGCGGCCGCGGATACGGCGGCCACAGTTTGCCCTCGCGGCACTTCTGTTCCGCTCCGATCAGAAAGTTGTCGTCGTCGTCGTCGTCGTTGAAAGATCCCCACCCCCGGCCGCCGCTCGACCCATTGGCGAATCGACACCCGATGCCGGTCGAGCACGGTTTGCCGGAGCGACACCCGCAGATCGCGCCGTCATTGCCGGATCGTGACGTGCCGACCGTCGTGTCGCACGTTCCGTCGGTACAGGGAGGTTCTGCCGCCGCTGTCGTCAGAAACGTCAGACTGGCGGTGCAGACAATCAGCGGTCGCAGCCGACGGATCGCATCCATGACAGTCCCCCTGGCCTTTGCACGATCCAGCGCAGTCAGATTGTCTGCGCAGTGCGGATCATCCCCCGGTGTTCGTATCGGCACCGAGGTCGGAACAACATCAGAAAAGACCTGATCCGCACGAAAGCGACATCAAGGCAGCACGACGTAGACTTCCCCGTCTTCCACAACGACCGGGATCGTCTCATGCACGATGTTCGGCGCAAGGCAATGTTGCCCCGTCGTCACGTCGAACTGCCAGCCATGCCACGGACAGGTGACGCGTGTGCCGCTCAGGCAGCCCTTGCCGAGCGGCCCGCCGGCATGCGGGCAGATGCCGTCGAGCGCGTAGAACTCGTCGCCGACGCGAAACAGGGCGACGACGCGATCGGAGACGATCACTTCGCGACCGGAACCGGGCGAAAGATCATCGACGGCGGCGACTCGGTGGCGCATGAGGGGATTTCGTGCTTCGAGTTTCTTCAACCCTACGCCGCCGCTTTCATCCGTTTCACGCGTTCCCGTCGTTTACTCTTCCATCGGCGATGCACCCAGAAGTATTGCTCGGGCGCCCGGTGAATCACCCGTTCCAGTGCGGCGGTGTACCGACGAGTGATCTCGTCGACGCCCGAACACTCGTCCGGGTCGATGATCTCCTCGCAACCGATTTCGTATCGGATCCAGTGGGCGTTCACGAAATCATCCGGCAGCCGCATCGAATAACCGACGACGACCAGTGCCCGGTATTCCATCGCCAGCAGTGCGATGGACTTGAAGGTCGAGGCTTCGCGGCCGAAGAACGGCACGAACAGGCCGCGTTCGCCCGCATCCTGATCGCAGAGCAGCCCGAGCAATCCGCGACGGGAAAGCACTTCCGTCATCTCGGTTCCACCACCCCGTTTCGAGATGAGCCGGCCGCCGCTCTTTCGGCGAATCCTCAAGAACCATTCGTGCAGAAACGGATTGTCGAGGTCGCGGGCGACCCCGTTGACGGGAAAACCAAACGCTCCGAATGCGACGTTCCCGACTTCCCAATTGCCGAAGTGTCCTCCGAGAACAAGAACCGGTCGTCCCGAGCAGAGCGCGCGGACCGTTTCGTCGCGATTTCGGAAGGTGAAGACGTCGGCCATGTTGTCGCGGCCGACTTTCCGCGGAAGCTGGATGATCTCGACGACCATCCGGAACAAATGCCGCCACATTCCGAGGACGAGCGCGTCGTTCTCGGACGGCGATCGATCGGGAAAGGCAGTCCGCAGATTCTCGCGGGCGACATGGCCGCGGACGACCCTCTGCGGCAGCACGCGGGCGAACAGAAAGGCGAGACCGTTCGCGATCGTCACCGATGTCCGGGTTGGCAATGCGGCGACGACGCAGACGACCAGCCGAAAAGCGAGATATTCCAGCCGATGGCGAACGGGACGAACGGATTTCGCCACGGTGACGGCTCCGGAGACAGGGCGGGGAAGTGTCGTTCCGTCATGGCGACCCGTCAAGACCATATCACGGTCGCCCGAACGCGTAACAGCCCGCCGTTTTGAACGGCCGGGCTGTCGGCGCACGACGACTGCAAGTGCTACTCGCTCGCACCGGTTTCCACAGGCGCGAGGTGGGCTGCCCCGTCGAGGCGGGCAGGAGCAAAGGGCCTCGAATCGTCGAGAACGTATCGGCCAAAGGCCGCATCGAAGTCGTAATGCAGAACTGTCGCAGCGTCCGACTCCAGGTGTCGCGTCGGTTCGAACGCCTCGTGATATCGTGCGTCCGCAGACAGGCGCACCTCGTCGATCCGTCCCCGGAACGGCCGGGTTCGATTTCCGTCTTCGTCGGTATCGGCACCGATGTAGATCGGCAACTCGTTTCTCGTTCGCGTGCCCGATGCCGGAGTTCTCTGGACGGCCTTGCCGTTGACGAACAGCACGACCTCGTCGCCGGTAAAGACGCCGGCGAGGTGCGTCCAGCGGTTGAGAGGCAATTTCTGGTCGGTAATTGCGGTCGAATAACGGCCATTCAGGTGAACGCTGAAATCGGGCTGTCCGTCGTGCAGGAACAGCGCGTATTCGCTCTTCTGCGTTTTGGCGACAAGACCCTGGCTGTTTTCGAGCGAAGACGGGTTCACCCAGGCTTCGAGCGTGAAAGGGCCGTCCGGCAGGTCAAAGGCATCGGAACCGATGTGCAAGGCGCCCTCGCCGTTCAGCACTAACGAGCGGTCCTCATTTCCGGAGGCGAGCGATGCGTCGTCGCTCGGCACCGCGGTTTCGATCGGGATCATCCGAACCGGCAGCGGAACGCGCGCCGTTTCCGCCAGGTATTCGACATGCAGCGCGAGTTGAAGCGACGTGAAGTCCTGACGGCCAAATGAACCGTGCGAGCGATACCGAAACGCAGCGACCTGCGTCTTTCCCGGTTCGATGACGAAGTGCTGATGGTCGGGCAAAAATTGCCAGTCCGGTCCGATGTTTCCCGTTTCGAGCACGACCTCGATAGGCCGCTGCGACGGGTTCGTCAAAGCGACGGAATACGTCCCTCGAACTTCATCGTCGACCGGGTAAGCGATCGCCTCGGTCTTCGGAACGACCGGCATCTTGACGACCGACTCGATGTCGTCGATCCGCTCGAGCGTGAACTCGCGGGGGTCGATGACCTGACCGACCGGAATTGCCGCGACGTGAATTCCCTCTTTTCGCACCGTGACCACGTTGAAGTGGTGCAGGTAGCCGGCCTCGGGCAGTTCGGCCTTCAAGTGCGCACCGACCGCGGCAAGCGTGAAATACTCGATTCCGTCCTTCTTGCCGGCATAGGTCATCTGATGGATGTGTCCACCGAATACCGCCGTCACGTTCCCGGCGCTCACCAGCAGGTCATGGACGACGTCCCAGTTGCTGCCGCCGTAATTCCGACCGCCCAGCCAGCGAGGATGGTGCAGAAACAGGAACACGTGGTCGCAGTCCTTCAACTTCTCGAGCGCCTCTCGCAGAAAGTCGAGTTGTTCCGGGCTGACGTTCTGATACTTCGCGCCGTGGAAGCCTTTCTCACCGGTCGCCGGATCGCCCTCGTCGGAGAAAACGGCGATGAACCCTGCGTTCTTGTGCTGGAAGGCGTACCACAGCGGCCCGAAATGCGTTTCGTAATCCTGTTCGTGCTCACCGGCCGGCTTGTCCGGGCCGCGCCAGTAAAGGTCGTGGTTTCCAGCGACGGGAAACCAGGGCATGTCGAGCTTCGCCATCGACGAGCGATACTCCTTCATCTGCTCCATCCACTTCGGCGTCGTGTTATAGCCGTTGATCAGATCGCCGACCGTCATCACGAGATCGGGATCAAGCAGATTCGTATCGCTCACGGCCTGCCGCAGCACCGCGATGCCTTCCTCCGGCCCGCCGGTCCGGTCGCCGAAAATCACGAAGTGGAAGACGCCCTCTTCCTTCGGCAGCGGAACGAGTTCGGGGCGTGCGTTCGGCCGCGTCGTGAAGACGCTGTCCTGGGCAACGGACAGAACTGGTAGCACCAGGAACGCAGCGGCAAGGCAGACCTGTTTCATGATGTCGGACTCGGCAGGAGGAACAGGGAAGGAGGCGGCCAGAGCCTCACCGCACATTCTCCGGCAGGCGGTGAAGTTCCGATGAAGGAGGGACGTCGATCAGGAATCGGCAGGCGATCGCTGACGAACGCGATCACGGGTGGGACGAGTCCGAAGTCAGCGGCAGCGTGACACGCTTGCCGCTTCGATTCGATTCGTAGATGGCGAGGATGATTTCGACGCTCTTGCGACCTTCGCGGCCGTCGACGACGGGAACTTCGCCGGTTTCGATCGCCCGAATCAGGTCTTCAAGTTGCAAACGATGCCCCCGGTGTGAAATCGCCTTGGGATCGCCGGCACCGCCGCTGCTGGCGTTCGCGTCACCGAATTCGGCCAGCAGTGTCGCATCCTCCGGTCGTTCGTCGGCAAACTGCCAGAGCTTGATCGAGTCCTGTTCGATGACGGCAGAACCCTTGTCGCCGTGGATTTCCGCGCGCTTCAGCAATCCCGGATAGGCGCTGGTCGCGGCGGTGATCGTGCCGATCGCTCCGTTGGTGAATCGCAACGCGGCGACACCGGTATCCTCGACCTCGATGCGTTCGTGAGCGAGCGTGCCCGTGATCGCAGCGACTTCGGCGACGTCGCCCATGAGCCAGTAGAGCAGATCGACGTTGTGGATCGCCTGATTCATGTAAGCGCCGCCGCCGTCGAGCGCCCAGGTGCCCCGCCAGCCGCCGCTGTCGTAGTACTCCTGGGAACGCCACCATTTGACGTAGGTGTCGCCGAGAGTCAGCCGACCGAATCGGCCGGAGTCGATCGTCTTCTTCAGGGCGATGTTCGCGCCGCTGAACCGGCTGGGAAAGATCGTGATCAGCCGCACGCCGGCCCGGTCGCAGGCGTCGATGATCGCGTCGCAGCGGTCGAGCGTGATCTCGAGCGGCTTTTCGACCACGACGTGCTTGCCGGCCTTCGCCGCGGCGATCGCCGGGTCAAGATGCGATCCGCTCGGCGTGCAGATGTTGACGACATGCACCTCCGGGTCGGCGAACAGTTCGTCGAGCGTGCGGTACGCCTTGCCGCCGTGCTCGGCGACGAACTTCTCGGCCGACTCGAACCGGCTGCTGTACCCGCCGACGAGTTTCGCGTTCGCGATCTCACCGATCGCCCGCGCATGAAACCCGGCAATCATCCCGCAACCGACGACGGCGAATCCGGTGGGCATGGTTTGATGTCCGAAACTCGAATGGCAGGGGAGAGGGATCGCAGATGAACGCGGATGAGACGCAGATTACGCAGATGACGACTGCAGGACGACGCGTTTCCAGCGCAGGCGGGGATATCGGAAATTGACGAGCAACGCGAGGTCCAAACGAGTGATTGAGAGGTAGCTCAGCATTTTTCCGAAATGTTCGTCGTCGAAGTCGGCCACGACCTTGGTATCGACGACGACGGCTTCGTCGATCACCAAGTCAGGCACAAGCGTACCGATGCAAACGCCGTCATAAAGAACCGGAAACGCCTTCTGTTGATCGATCAGATGCCCACGCTTCCGAAGTTCGATGACCAAGGCACGTTCGTAAACTTTCTCAGGCAGACCGCACCCAAGTCGATTCAGCACCGTCATCGAACTGCCAATGATGTGTTCACTCAGCTCCCGATGCGGAAATGCACGATCGTCGTTCGCCATCTGCGTTTATCCGCGTTTCATCCGCGTCCATCCGCGATCCCTGCGGCCTGTTCTCTTCCGCCTGCCCGCTTACCTCAAGACCACCCGGCAGAACTTTTTTTTGCCGACCCACAGCATCAGGCCGTCGGCGACGGGGATCAGGTCGTCGGGAGAAGCGATGCGGGTTTTCTCTTCGCCGGTGTAGGCGCCGCCTTCCTGGATTTTGCGGCGGGCCTCGCCGTTCGAGCTGCACAGGCCGGCGGCTTTGAGTAGATGGTCGGCCCGCATCGCGCCGTCGGTCAGGTCGGAACGCCGGATGGTCGCTGTCGGAATGTCCGAAGGCAATGCGCCCTCGCCGATCTCCTTCTGCCAGCGGTCGGCGGCCGCGTCGGCTTCGCCGGGCGGGTGATACTGGTCGATGACGTTTTTCGCGAGCTGCACCTTCGCCTGTTTGGGGTGCCCGGCGAGCTGCGCATCGACCTCGGCGAGCGGCAGGTCGGTCAGCAGTTCGTAGTAGGTCCGCATCACGTCGTCGGGAAGCTGCATGAACTTCTTCATCATCTCGTAGGCGTCTTCGCCGATGCCGATGTAATTGCCGAGGCTCTTGCCCATCCGGCGGACGCCGTCGGTGCCGACGAGAATCGGCGACATGACGCCGATCTGCTGCGGCAGACCCGCATCCCGCTGGAAGTCGCGGGCGAGCATGAACGTATAGAGCTGCTCTGTGCCGCCCAGTTCGACATCGGCGGCGATCTTCACGCTGTCGAACGCCTGCATGACCGGGTAGAGGCATTCGTGCAGGTGGATCGGTTGTTCCTCGCGATAGCGTTTCGCGAAGTCGTCGCGCGTGAGCAGTTGGGCGACCGTGACCTTGCCACACAAATTAAGCAGGTCGGCGAAACTCATCGGGCCGAACCAGTCGCCGTTGCGGTGAACCTCAGCCTTCGACAGGTCGATCACCTTGCCGACCTGGACGAGATAATCGCGAGCGTTGCTTTCGACTTCGTCTGCCGTCAGTCGCTTCTTACGGGCTTCGTCGCGGCCGGAGGGATCGCCGACGAGCGCGGTGGAGTTTCCGATGATGATGACGGCCTGATGCCCCAGCTCCTGGAACTGCCGCAGCTTGCGTAAAGGAACCGTGTGACCGAGATGCACGTCGATGCCCGTCGGGTCGATGCCGTACTTGATACGGAGCGGAGCACCCGTCTTGCGGCTTTGCTCCAGACGCTCGGCAAGCTCCTGTTCGGGAATGATTTTTTCGATGCCGCGGCGGATGACCGCGAGTTGTTCCTCGACCGGCGGGAAAGACATGGCTTCAAGCGATGGAAACGGTGGAGAGTGTCGCAAACGTCGTCGTGAACGAGACTCGCGGAGACTACCAAGAGGCCATTTCCTTCGCCAGCAGCGCCCCTTGTCGCCTCTCGCTCCGCGAGAGGATGTCCTTTCGCGGAGCGAAAGGCGACAAAGGATCAGAGCCGCGACCGTCAGGGAGCGTTCATCGGCGTCGGCGCACCGCAAAGCGCCCCCAGACGGTCGCGGCTCTGGCGGAAACCGGTTATCGTCTCGGAATCGGTTCCCGGAGACGCCGCGTGCGGACGATTCTCGATTCGATCGTCACTCAGAAACGTCAGGAGATCGCTGCGGCCAAAAGCCGTCGCAGCGAGGCGGACCTGGAGCGCGCGATCGCCGAGGCTCCGCCTGTCCGCGACTTTGCGGCGGCTCTGCGTGACGCTCCTGAGATCGGCCTGATCGCCGAGATCAAGAAGGCGTCGCCTTCGGCCGGTTTGATCCGCGACGACTTCGACCCCGTGGAGATTGCTCGCACCTACGAAGCGCATGGCGCTTCGTGCCTGAGCGTTCTTACCGACGAACATTTCTTTCAGGGTCACCTCGACTATCTGACCGCCGTTCGGAACTCGGTCCGCTGCCCCGTGCTGCGGAAGGATTTCGTCCTGGACCGGTACCAGGTTCTGGAGGCGCGCGCCGCGGGCGCCGACGCCGTGTTGCTGATCGCCGAATGTCTCGACGACGACGCCCTGCACGGCCTGTACGGAGCGATCGTCGAACTCGGCATGACGGCGCTGGTCGAACTTTACGAACCGGCGAATCTCGACCGGGTCCTCGCGCTCGATCCGCCGCTCGTCGGCGTCAATAATCGAAACCTCAAGACGTTCGTCACCGATCTGAAACACACGCTGCATCT
Source organism: Planctomycetaceae bacterium (assembly GCA_049790855.1). Lineage (GTDB taxonomy): Bacteria > Planctomycetota > Planctomycetia > Planctomycetales > Planctomycetaceae > JACCRE01. The sequence goes on from JBAQZJ010000287.1 coordinate 10,216, forward strand.
CGCCACGAAGTTGCCGCCCGACGTGCTGCTCGTCAGCGAGAGCGGCATTCGGACGCACGAAGACGTCGTGCGACTCAAAGCGGTCGGCTGCCGGGCGATTCTGGTCGGCGAAACGCTGATGCGATCGCCGGACATCGGGCGGATGGTCGAGGAACTGCTGGGGCGTTCGCAATGACGGTCGACGAACCCTCACCGGCGCGTCGGGCTTGCGAACAACGCGCG
>JBAQZJ010000288.1:0-3569 GCA_049790855.1 Planctomycetaceae bacterium
CCGCTGTTCTGATTGAATCGTTCGATGAGTTGGAACCGCAATTGCGGTCGCGTACCGTCGAACTCCTCACCCAACGGCCGGCATGGAGCGACCAACTCGTCGCCGCGATCGAAGCCGAAAAGATCTCGAAAGACGTCGTGAACGTCAACCAGTTCCGCCGGCTCGTCGGCAGCAACGACAAGGAGCTTGCGAAGCGAGCGACGAGTATCTGGGGCACGCTCCGCGAGGGACGCAGCCCGCAGCGGGAGCAGGTCATCGCCGACGTGCGGAAGTTGCTCGAAACGAAGCCCGGCGACCCCGTCGCCGGGGAAAAAGTCTTCGTCAAAGCCTGCGCCGTCTGCCACAAGATCTACGGCAAGGGCGAAGAGGTCGGCCCGGACGTCACCCGCAACGGTCGCAACGACTTCGCGCAACTCCTGTCGAACGTGCTCGACCCGAGTCTCGTCATCGGCGCCGGCTTTCAGGCCCGCACGGTCGTCACCAGCGACGGCCGCGTGCTGAGCGGCCTGGTCGTCGAAGACACGCCGCAGCGAATCGTGCTGAAGCTGCAAGGCGGCAAGACCGAAACGATTCCCCGCAGCGACGTCGAGGAAGACGCCGTCAGCCCCGTCTCGCTGATGCCCGAGGGGCTGGAGAAGCAACTCACGCAACAGGAACTCGCCGACCTGTTCGCGTATCTGGCTCTCGACCGTCCGCCGACCGACCCCGAGGCGCGACGGCTGTCGGGGGCGCCGGAACCGAAGCGGCCGTGAGCAAATTTTCGCCTGCCGGGAGATCAGGAGGTTCCGGATGACCTTGGCTTACGGTTCGCCCGTCGATCGATTGCTCACTCTCGGTGAGGCTCGGCTCGGCGACTGGCCCGACTATGTGGAGACGTTCGGCCTCGACGCCGGCCATGTTCCCGAACTGATCCGGATGGCGACCGACGAGTCGCTGAACGCCTCCGACGGTGAGTCGAGCGAAGTCTGGGCGCCGCTGCATGCCTGGCGGGCCTTGGGACAACTGCATGCCGAGCCGGCGGTCGAACCGCTGTCGAAGATGCTCGCGGCGGCGGGTTCGTACGGCGACTGGGAACTTGATGATCTGCCGATTGCCCTGGGCATGATCGGTCCCGCTGCGATTCCGAGCCTTGAGCGGATCTTTGACGACGACCAACTCGACGTTTCGAACCGGTCCGGAGCCGTGCGAGGATTGGCGGCCGTGGCGAAGCATTACCCCGCTTCGCGTGACGCGGTCGTCGACGTTCTCGTGCGCCGGCTGGAACGGTATGAGAGCCAGGACGTCGAGCTGACGACGTGGCTCGTCGACGAATTGACGGAACTGCAAGTCACCGAGGCGGCAAGCCTGATCGAGAAAGCTTTCGCCGCGGATCGCGTCGATATCTCGCTGCGCGGCGACTGGGAGGACGTGCAGATCGATCTCGGTCTGTTGGAAGAGCGGGTGACGCCGCGCCCCGACTATATGGCGAAATACCGCCGCCAGATCGACCTCGCGGCCGGACGACCGAACGCTTCCCTCGAGAAGTCGAAAGCCAAGGCGAAGAAGAAACGCAAAGACGCCAAAGCCGCTCGGAAACGGAACCGCCGCAAATAGTTCCCGGCATCACTTGGGCAAACCAGGCGTGGCTGTGTCTGTCCAGGAGACTGCCGCATCCGGCGACTGCGCGTGCTGCCAGAAAGCATCGGTAGGGGGGCAGCTTGGTGTGAGAAGCCCGGCTTCTTTGGGCGAAACTGACCCACTACCATAGCATCCAGCCTGTTGACGTGTCGCCGCCGATGCATTAGCGTTAGTCGATACATCCGTTCTCGTCTTCTGACCTGTCCGCCGGGCCGTGCGGCGTTCGCCGCGAATCACCTCTCGACGGGCGCGATTCTTCCGATTCCGACATCTCTGGAGGAAGTCGCCATGTCCCGCCCCTTGCGCCGGGGATTCACGCTGATCGAGTTGCTGGTGGTGATTGCGATCATCGCCGTGCTGATCGCCTTGTTGCTGCCCGCCGTGCAGCAAGCCCGCGAAGCCGCACGCCGCACGCAATGCAAGAACAATCTCAAGAACCTGGCGCTGGCGCTGCACAACTACCACGACACGGTCCGCGCATTTCCGCCGGGCGTGTTGCATTCGGCGGTCCCGCGCGGTTCCAACGATCACGGTTTCGGCCCGAGCTTTTACGGGATGCTGCTGCCTTACTTCGAGCAGGGCAATCTTTACGAGAAGCTGACCTGGGTCGGCAAGTCGCCCGGATACGTGAACGAGGCGCCGGCCACCAGCGCCGGCCGCATCAACGGCACGTTCGCCAAGCCGATCGGCGCAATTCCCGTCATGCGCTGCCCTTCGTCGGCGGGACCGATTGCCGGCAGCGCGAGCTATGAAGCGCAAGCCCACTATGCCGGAATCTCCGGCGCGGCCGAGCCGACAAGCTTCATCGAGAGCCGTGTCTCCAACGTCAATGCGGCGGGCACGATCGCCATCGTCTCGGGCGGCGGAATGCTGGTGCCCAATCGCGCAAACCGCCTCGGCGACGCGAAAGACGGCACGTCGAACACCATGCTGCTCGGCGAGATGTCGGGGAGCCTGCTACGGCTCGACGGAAATCAGTCTTACCCGTCGGCGTCGGGAACGACGCACGGCTGGCTGATGGGAACCTGCGTGACGGGAACGCCGCCGAACCTCGATCCCGGCGACCAGGAAGGCGACGATCGCGTGTTCAACATCGTCACGATTCGCACCGGCCGAATCAGGAACCGTTCGCCTTTCAGGTGTTTCCCGGCATGGCGAGCAACGTCGGGAACAACAACCCGCTGTCCTCCGAGCACACCGGCGGCGTGCAGATCGCCCTGGGCGACGGCTCGGTACGATTCATTTCCGAATCGGTGAACCTCGAGACGATCAAGCAACTCGCCACCCGCGACGACGGTCAGGTCGCCGCCGAGTTCTGAGGCGACGAACTCGCTTCAGAGCCGCGACCGTCAGGCAGCGTTTTGCAACGAACCAATGCCGATGCACGCTCCCCGACGGTCGCGGCTCTGACGGCGCACTTGGAATCGTGACGTCGATCGCAGCATCCCTTCCAACAGATCCCCGTGCCATGCGCTCGAAACGCCTCAGACCCTACGGCATCATCAGTGCGTCGCTGGCGTTTCTCGTCCTCGGCTGCTCCAGCGAGTTCGACTACGGTCCAAGAGGAACGATCTCGGGACGATTGACGTTGAACAGCAAGCCGCTTCTGCCGGGCACTCACGTCTCGTTTATGGAGCCGGAAAAAGGCTACCTCGCCTTCGGCACAACCGACGCCGAGGGGAATTACACCGTCAATTCGGCGTTCGACGGAGAGATGCCGATCGGCACCTACGGCGTCATGATTCAACCCCCCGCCGGAACGGTCGATCCCGAGTCGCTGAGCGCCGAGGATCTGCTGGAAGGTCAGGGCAAGGTCGCGCCCAGCGAAATCCCCGCCAAGTACCGCCAGTTCTCCACCAGCGGCCTCTCCTACCCCATCCAGGAAGGCCCGAACACGATCGACATCGTGCTGCCGTAGGGTGTGGGTCGAGCGCAGCGAGGCCCAGCCCACT
>JBAQZJ010000289.1:0-12405 GCA_049790855.1 Planctomycetaceae bacterium
GCGACCCGGAATGCGCTCCCTGACGGTCGCGGCTCTGATCGCGTTTCGTCATTCTTATTCCTCTTCGTCTCCGCGCCGCTCGGAGGGCTGACGCCCCCCGCTCGCCTCGATCGCTGCATGCAACCGGTTGCCGAGTTGGACGAGTTGGTACGGTTCCAGCGTTTCGGCGCGGGTCTTCGGGCCGAAGCCGAGCTCGTCGAGCAGGGCGTCAACAGCCGGCTTGCCGAGTTGCTTGCGGTACATGCCGCCGATGACGTTCCGCATCATCTTTCGCCGCTGGACGAACAACCGCCGGAGAAAGTCCTGGAAGAAGGGCCGGTCGGCGATGCCGCCGGCTTTGTTCGGGGCCGGCGTGAGCATCACGATGCCGCTGTTGACCTGCGGTCGGGGCCAGAAGACCGACGGCGGCAACCGCTTGATAAGCTTCACATGGCACTGGCTCTGGAGCCAGACGGACAGCGACCCGTAATTGCTCTTGCCGGGACCGGCGACCATCCGCTGCGCGAGTTCGAGCTGGATCGTGATGACCATCCGCACCCACGGCAGGTCGCTGGCGACGAGGTTCGAGACGATCGGCGTCGCGATGCTGTAGGGCAGGTTCGCGACCAGCTTGAGCTGCCGTTCGGGATCTTTCGCGAGTTCCGCCCGAATCGCGTCGACGACCTCGGGCCGGAAGCGGTTCTTGTTCTTGAGGGCGTCGGAATGAATCAGCGTGACGTTGTCGAACGCGGCGATCGAAGTCTGGGCCATCGCGGCCATGTTCGAATCGACTTCGACGCTGACGACCGCCGCCGCTTCCCGCGCCATGAAGGCCGTCATGCCGCCCGTGCCGGCGCCGACCTCCAGCACGACGTCGCGTTTGGTCAGCTCGGCGCTGGTGACGACGAACTCGAGAATGTTGAGGTCGATGAGAAAATTCTGCCCGAGATCCGACCGCGGGTGCAGCCCGATGTTGTCGAACAGCCCCATCAGGTGAGTGCGAGTTTGGCGGGTCGCGTCGGACACGGGATGGGATGTGGGAATGGGGAAGTGGGATGTGGTTTTGTTTTAGCCGCTCCCTTTAGGGAGCGCTCACGCCGCCGAATCGCGCCGCGAGCAGCTTCTGCACGTATTTGCCCAGAATCTCCGTCTCGATGTTGACGGCGTCACCGGGACTTCGTTGGCCGAGAGTGGTCGACGCAAGGGTCTGCGGGATCAGGGCGACACTGAAGCCGTCCGGCGTCGCCTCGACGACCGTCAGGCTGATGCCGTCCACGCAGATCGAGCCTTTCGGCACGAGCTGCGCGGCGAGCGACGCCGGCAGCGTGAACGTCATGTCGATCCAGTCGCCGTGCGGCACGATGCTGCGGATCGTTCCGACACCATCGACATGGCCCTGCACGATATGACCGCCGAACCTCCCCGTCGCCGGCAAGGCCCGTTCGAGATTCACCGCGTCCCCAGCAGCTAAGCGGCCGAGGTTCGTCTTCGAGAGCGTTTCACTGCCGGCCTGAAACGACCATCTTTCGCCGTCGACGGCAACAGCCGTCAGACAGCAACCGTTGATCGCAACGCTGTCGCCGACCCGGCAGCCGTCGTCGGCCGACATCGTCGCCGGAACTGCGATCGTCAGGCGCACGTCATCCGCGGCGGATTCGACCGCCCGGAGAATGCCGATGCCTTCAACAAGTCCCGTGAACATGGCTGGCGAAGCCGAGGGATTGCAATCCCTCGGCATCAATACGAAAACACGGCGCACCGCCGCCTGGGGTGGTGCGCCGTGAGAGTGAATCGCGGAGGGAACGTCCCCATCTATTCAGTATGGCCGGCAGGCTCGCGTTTGCCAAGCCGGTGGCGTTTGTCCCACGCCGCCCGCAGCGGACTGGCGAACGCGAAATAGCAGAACAGCACAGGCACCGCCATCTCCCGCAGCAGGAACACCGTCGCGATGCCGAACACGACCTGGATCAGGTGCCGCCGGCTGCGGCGCCCGGAGAACAACTGATTGAACATATGCACGTAGCGAATCCGGCTGACCATCAGCACCGCGGCGGCCAGCGTGATCAGCGGCAGCGCGATCTGCACGGTCGGCACGAGGAACGCCGCCAGCGGTTGCGTCTTCGCGCCGGTCTTCGCGGCGAGATCGACGAGGTCGCCGATCGCCAGCGGGAAGCTCGCGACCGTTCCCGCCGCCGCCGGGCTGGGCAGGCCGCTGAAATGGTCGTGGCCGTCGTCTTCGTCGGTCTCGACGTTGAACCGGGCCAGCCGCAGGATCGCGCAGACGACGAACAGCACGCCGATGACCCACAGCAGCCGCGGGTGGTACTCGAACGGCGGCTCGAACGCGGTCTCGAAGTGGTCGATGAACTGGAGCATCAGGAATGCCGGCGCGGCGCCGAATGAGATCGCGTCGCACAGGCTGTCGAGCTGCGCCCCGAACTCGCTCGACTGATTCGCCCAGCGGGCGGCCCGGCCGTCGAGGGCGTCGAAGACCATCGCCAGAAAGATCAGCAGCGCCGAGACGTAGAGGTGCGTCCCCGAATCGCCGAGGTCGATCGCCGGCCCGAGCTTCGCCGCGAAGGTGATCGACCCGAACCCGCACGCCGCATTGCCGAGCGTGAGCATCGTCGGCAACACGGCGAACGCTCGCTGCCGGCCGTGCCGCAACCGTCGGCGATGCCGCTCGCGACGCGCCTCGCGCTGATTGAGCGGTCGAGGAGCGTCGGGAGCGTCGATGAGATCGCGGTCGGGATCGGGGGACATTGAACGGCGTGTCTCAAGGTATGAAGCCCACCGGCTGCGGCGGGTGGGGGCGCGTCGGCCGAGGCCGACGGCTAAACGGACTCTCCTGCGTTCGCAGCATACTCCGCGATCACCGTCGCTCCGCCGTGAACTTTCTCGCCGACTTTCACAAGGACTTTCAGCCCCGGTTCCTTCGGCAGGACGAGTTCCGTGCGGCTGCCGAGCTTGATCATGCCGATTCGGTCGCCGCGGTCGAGATGGTCGCCGGGTTTGAGGATGCAGACGATCCGCCGGGCGATCAGGCCGGCGATCAGGTGGATCACCATCTTCCGGGGCGGTCCGTCGGCCGGGTCGGTCGTGACGAGCCGGACGTGCAACTGCTCGTTCTCGAGTGCGCTTTCCGGCTTGAGAGCGTTGAGGTATTTCCCGCGTTTGTAGCCCAATCCGACCACGCGACCGGTCATCGGGAAGCGATTCACGTGGACGTTGAAGATCGACAGGAAGATGCCGACCTTCACCGCCGGGCCGCCGATGAACGGGTGATGCTCGTACTCGCTGACCGCGGCGACGGTGCCGTCGGCGGGGGAGACGATCTGCCCCGGCTGCCGGGGAACCTCGCGGTGCGGGTCGCGAAAGAAGTAGACGATCAGCCCCGTGACGATCGCCGCGGCGAGCGCGGCGAATAGCAAGAGGTAGCGGAGCGCGATTGGCAGTGCGACGAGCTGCGCCAGCAGCAACAGGCCGATCGTCACGCCGACGCCGAGACTCATCAGCACGACGAGTTCCGCCAGTCCCCAGCGAGCGAACGGCAAATCGTCACGACCGGCGAACGGGTCGTCGGCCTTGTCCCAGTAATAGCCCCCCGGTTGGTTCTCGTAGTATTTCACGTCCCGCGGGTCGAGCACCTCGTGGGGCGTCGGGTTGCGGTCGCCTTTGCGCAGCGACCGCATCCGCTCGACGTACCTCTTGCGGAACGTCTTCAGCCACCACCGCCGGACGCCGCCCCAGGCCAGCTCTAGCCGCATGATCGGCCCCCCGCCGGGCTGAATCGTCGTCAACTCGGGCGGCATCGGCTCGAGGTCGGAAGCCGGCGGAGCCGTGTATATCGAGTCAGCGGAATCAGGCATAAGTCCGTGGGGCACCGGGAGCCGAAACGGGCAGGGAGGCTCATTCTAGCTCGCCTGCGTATGTTCCGGCGACCGACGGCGAACTTCGGTAGTGGGTCAGTTTCGCCCAAAGAAGCCCGGCTTCTCACACCAAACTGACCCACTACCCGAACTTCACTCGTCCCATAACGAGGGATCTTGCCAGGTCGCGATCAGGAACCAGACCGAACCGCCCGTGTCGATCGCCATCGCAATCAGGCCCAGGAGAGCAGAAACAATCTCACCGAAGCTCACCAGACCGCCGAGGACAACGCAAAACGTGCCGATGACGGGAATGCCCGAGACGAACCGATAGCCCTCCATAGAACCGTGTCGCCGCCGATAGAGCGTCGGACGAGGAAACGAGAGCCAGAAGTTCAGGCACGCGACCAGCAGAGCCGCGACCATAAAGCTGAGGCCCCCCCCGGTAAGACCTTCTGTTGGGGAAGTGCATTCGCCAGCGACGCGACGAGCAGCAGGACCGGCGAGAAACCGATCAGCAGGCCGACGGAACGCCGCCACACATTCCACGCCGTCATCGTTCCGCCGTCGCTACGGAAGCGTGATCCTCGATCACGCCGATGACGAGCCTGCGACCGATCGCAGCGGCATATCGCTGCAACGTGCGGAGGGTCGGGTTGTCGTTCCGGCCGGTTTCAAGGCTCGAAAGGGCGGGAACACTCATGCCCGAGGCAGCACTGACGTCGGCGAGCGTCAACCCCTGAGCTTCACGGGATGCCTTGAGGGCCGCAATCGTCGCCGAGAGATCGAACACGCCGGTCTTGCGGAGCGTGTCGATCATCGAACGTTCGAACTGATCGAAATGCCGATTCGCTAGCCGGGAATTCTCGGCCATCGCGGCCTCTTCCTCGGCGTAGGCCGCGGCGTAGCGGGCGCGCTCCTCGGGTGTCGGCGGACGGCGAGTGATCCTGATCTTGTTTCGCATTGGCTTACTCTTCTGGCGTGAAGGCGGTAATTGGATAAACGGTCACATCGTCGATCCACTCGAAAATCACGACAATGCGGCGACCATCCGAGAGGCGGGCTTCCCAGAGCGGTCGCCCCGAGCTACGGCTGGTCTTCTTCTTGGCCGGGCGTGCAAAAACGTACTCGACATCGTCCTGCGTCAGACCGTGTTGAGCGCATTTGTCGATGTTGCCGCCCGGCTCCTCATCCCAGATGAATTCGAAGTGCGGCATTCGAGCGGCCCGTGAGTTTCACTAAATTGTAACACGCCCGCGACAGCCCACAACGACGGATTCAAGGCGAGCCGCAGGCGTCAGCCTGAGGGGTTCGGGCAGGTGCGTGTTAATTCTCACCAACATTTCGCGGTCTCTCCGGACCCGAGGGCTGATGCCCCCAAGGCGTCGCGATCATTCGTTCGTTCGAACAGACCAGCAGCCCCGCGAGTCGCGGCCCGTTGCCCGATCTGGTACAACTCCCGCCGAAACACAACGCCTTTCCATTACGAAAGTCTGATGCGATGAGTATCGCGATTACGTCCGTCCATGCCCGGCAGATTCTCGACAGCCGGGGCAACCCGACCGTCGAGGCCGACGTTCAGCTGGAAGACGGCACCATCGGCCGCGCCGCCGTCCCCAGCGGCGCCAGCACCGGCGCTCACGAGGCCAACGAACTGCGCGACGGCGACAAGAAGAAGTGGCTCGGCAAGGGCGTGACGAAGGCCGTCGAGAACGTCAACGAACACATCGCCGATGCGATCATCGAGTTGGACGTCACCGATCAGGCGACGATCGACCGCACGATGCTCGACCTCGACGGCACCGAGAACAAAAGCAAGCTCGGCGCGAACGCGATTCTCGCCGTGTCGCTCGCCTGTGCCCATGCGGCGGCTCGCGCCAGCTACCTGCCGCTGTTCCGCTATCTCGGCGGCGTCGGCGCGAACACGCTGCCCGCCCCGATGATGAACATCATCAACGGCGGCGCGCATGCCAACAACGGCATCGACATGCAGGAGTTCATGGTCATGCCGCTGGGATTCGACACCTTCAGCGACGGGCTGCGGGCCGGCGTCGAGATCTTCCACCATCTCAAGAAGATCCTCGGCGACAAGGGCTACAGCACCGCGGTCGGCGACGAGGGCGGCTTCGCTCCCGACATCAAGACGAACGAAGAGGCGATTCAGGTCATCCTCGAAGCGATCGAGAAAGCCGGCTACACGCCGGGCGATCAGGTCAAAATCGCCCTCGACTGTGCCGCGACCGAGTTCTTCAAGGACGGCAAATACACGATCGAGGGCAAGCCGCTGTCGAGCGACCAGATGGTCGACCTGCTCGCCGGCTGGGTGAGCAAGTACCCGATCTGCAGCATCGAGGACGGCTGCTCCGAAGACGACTGGGACGGCTGGAAGAGCCTGACCGACGCCGTCGGCGACGACGTGCAGCTCGTCGGCGACGACCTGTTCGTCACGAACGTCAAGCGGCTTAGTGAAGGCATCGAGCGCGGCGTCGGAAACAGCATTCTCGTCAAAGTCAACCAGATCGGCACGCTCACCGAAACCATCGACGCCGTCCAGACCGCCTACCGCAGCGGCTACACGGCCGTCATGAGCCACCGCAGCGGCGAAACCGAAGACACGACGATCGCCGACCTGGCGGTCGCCCTCAATACGGGGCAGATCAAGACCGGCTCGGCAAGCCGCACCGATCGCATCGCCAAATACAACCAGTTGCTGCGAATCGAAGAGCTTCTCGGTGCGGAAGCCCACTACGGCGGGACGATCTATTGAGTTGAAACTGTTTAGCCGCGACCGTCGGGAAGCGCGCTCCCCGACGGTCGCGGCTAAACGTGTGCGCCATGAACGCCTCCCCCGCCCCTCCCGAGGACGACGACTGGGCGATGTCGTTCGCGTTCTGGGGTGTGCTGCTCGTTGCGGGAGCCTTGTTCGCCACCGTCGCCCTTGCTCCCAAACTGCACACGCTCGTCGAACAGAAAGCCGATTACGCGACGAACCAGCGACGGCTTGTCGAACTCGAACACCGCGCCGACGAACTGGAGCGAGTTGCCGAGGCGATCGAGCACGACCCCGAATTCGCGGCCGAGCTGGCGAAAGTCGAGTTCACCGCCGGCCGCCCCGGCGACGAACGCATCGCGGTCCACAAGGAATTGCAGCTTGGCGGAGATGACGCCGTCGAGCCGGCAGCCGAGGCCGTCGGCGGGCCGATGCCTGCCGGCTGGTCGATGCCGCCGTTGCTGCTCGACCCGCTGGCGACTCACGCCGGGCTGCGGGCGACGCTGCTGTCGATCGCGGCGATCTTGACGCTGGTCGCGTTCGTCGTGCTGAACGAAGCGCACGCGGCTACGGTGCGGGCCGTCGTCGATCGCGGCGCACAAATCGGACGCAGCATGACGAAACGCTACACGAAGGCGTGACGCATCGCCTGCGATCTCGCCGTCGAAGCGCCGTCAAAACCTGCTGCGAATCCTGGCGAGCATCGCCTGCTCGAGCGCCGGATCGCGACCGAGGGCGATCCAGCCCGACGGGGCGGCCTGACCGACGACGAGGTTCAGGTCGCGCTGCAACGGCTGGTTGACCTGAAAGCTCGCGCCGCCCGCCGTGTTCGCCACCGGACCACGGACGTCTTCCTGCTCTTTGTACGCCTCGACGGCGACGAGGTAGCCGCCCTGCGTGGGAGTGATCCGCACGAGTGCGCGACGGCGGATCGACTGCAACGTGCTTTCCATCCGGTTGTCGAAACCGACGCTGTCGCGGTTCCACGGCTCGAGCACGCCCGACCCGACGACGTACTGCGTCTCGATCACGCCGTCGATCTTGCTTTCGCGGGCCAGCGGAAACTTGAAGTCGTGAATCGCGTCGACCGTCCGCTCCCACGCCGTCTCGTAATGCGTCGCCGGCACGAACACCGGGTTCGACGCCGTCGGCGCGTTCAGCGAGGCGCAGCCGCTTAAGGCGGCGACCAGCCCGGCAAGCAGGAGGAACGGAAGACGCGTCATCGCGAGCGGTATTCGCGAGAGTGAACCGGCAGCACGACGCCCGTTGGTTCCGGGCGCAGCGTCGGACCGGTTCCGGAGACGGGAAGCGCGTCTTGTCGCAAAAACACGGTCCCGTCACAAGATGACTTCCGGCCAGCCCTGCGAGATCACCACTGATCTCACCAGCCGCAGTTTGTGAAGTTTCCATGAAATCAATGGTAGCAATGGTTTACGGCGTCCATTCCGCGCTGGGTGAGCAGTAGAATCCGTCCACGTCACCGTTCGGTTGCTCCTGAATTCGCGTTTTGATTTTGCGCAGTTTAGGGGTTTTGAGTAATCGATTCCCGGATATCCTCTCCTTTGGGACCTGAACGGCTGATACATCCTCCCCGTTATGCCGGCTCACGCTTCTGGTGGAAAGTGCCGGCACCCTCCTTTGTGTTCCGCCGAAAAAGGACTGCCCGAGATGCCTCGCCTACATGCCCGGAAGGGTTTCACCCTGATCGAGTTGCTGGTGGTGATCGCGATCATCGCCGTGTTGATCGCGTTGCTGCTTCCTGCCGTCCAGCAGGCTCGCGAAGCGGCCAGGCGTACCCAGTGTAAGAACAACCTCAAGCAGTTGGGTCTGGCGCTGCACAACTATCACGATACGCACCTCGTCTTCCCGTTCGGCTTCGACGAGCGGGAAGCCCTCTGGAGCGCGCAAATCCTGCCTCAGATCGAGCAAGGCAACCTGTTCGACACGCTGATCTGGCAGGAAAGCGGTCCCGGCAACTGGGATTCGGGGTCGGCGAATGAAACGGCCTGTGCGACATTGGTCCCTGCCTACCGTTGCCCGAGCATGGCCCAGCCCGAGCATAAGGACAACAACAATATTGAAGGCCGCGTCGTCACCAGCTATCGCGTCAATGCCGGCTCGGACATCTACTGCGACGACGTGACGACGATGCCGTCCGGTGCCCCCGCGGGCGCTCGGGCCTTTGAACAGGTTCCGCAGAACGGCGTGTTTTTCGGCTGCAGCAGCGTTCGTCTGGGTGACCTCAGCGACGGCACTTCGAACACCGTGATGCTCGGTGAGTCGTACACGACCTTCGACGGTCGCGACGGCCAGGATTTCGACTATTGGCACGTCGGCTCGCCGCAGACGGGCGGCTGGGATCTGTGGGAAGGCGAGGCCGCCGCGGTCGGTGGCTCGGGAGCGGGCGGCACCGAATTCAGCGAGGGTCTTGGTTCCACCGGCCCCAAGCTCAACGCCTGGAAGGATCTGACGATCCACGGCAGCATCGCCGAGGCCGGTTTCGGCAGCTACCACATCGGCGGCGCACATATCGGACTGGGCGACGGCTCCGTTCGCTTCGTGTCCGACAGCGTCAACCTGGTGGTCTGGCACGGCCTCGGCACGCGAAACGGCGGCGAAGTCGTTTCGGAATTCTGATCTCCATCCATTTTGTTCCGAACTTCTTTTCCTCACACAGTCGCCATGAAAACTCTGGCTGTTCCTTTCGCGGCGTTGCTGGGCGTCCTCGCCGGATGCTCGACGCAACCATCGATCGACTATGGGAAATATGGACTGGCCGAAGTGTCGGGCACCGTCACTCTTGATGACCAGCCCTTGGCCGGAGCGCTCGTGATCTTCGAGTCGGAAGACAATCGGACGTCGTCCGGCCGGACGGACGGCGACGGTCGCTACGTCCTGATGCTCAACCCGTCGAAGTCCGGCATCCTTCCGGGGAAGAAGACCGTCCGCATTTCGACGGCGCTGTCCGAATCGGAAGAGGAGACGGCTCTCGGCGTCGAAACCATTCCGAAGCGTTACAACACCGATTCGGAACTGACCGCCGACGTCAAACCCGAAGAGACGCAGACGTTTCACTTCGATCTGACCAGCGAAGGCGAGGTCGAACAGCCGGAATTCGATATGCCAGAAGCGTGATTCGCGACGAACCGCGACCACCATGACGCATGGCGAGCCGTCGGGTTGATTCCGGCGGCTTTTTCGTTGCATGCTGCGGCTCCGATGCGCGAATGCTTCGCCTGCGAAGTGATGGTTCGGGGCCGTTATCGGCAAACGCGGGCATCGGGCTTGACCCGAAAATCGGGAATCTCTAAAACCCGCCTCCCGACGCGATCGGAGCGAAGGATTGTCCGCCCCCGGCACGATAATGCCCGGCGGAGCAGCACCGCATCGTGTCACCCCCTCTCCCGTCTCCCACGACTCCCCTCGACGCCCGTCTACCCGCAGACGTCGGGATCCCGGTCCGATTGGACGTTCGTCCGCAGGATGCCGGCCCGCCCGGCACACCGGTCTGACCACGACCCCTTTTCACCCAGGAAAGGTGCCATGTTGCTGCGCCCCCTCCGCCGGTTTCCCGCTTCCGGCCGCTTCGCGGCACTGTGCCGATTCTCGGCTCTTCGCCGCGCCGCCGCCCGTCCTGCCGGAGCCATCGCCTTACTGACGGCCGCTGCGGCCGCTCAGGTTCCCGCCGTCGCCGATGCCCAGTACTACGGCGGCTACGACCCCTGCAATCCCTGCCAGGTCGCATGCCAGCCTGTCTGCCAGCAGGTGTCGATGGTCGTGCAGCCCTGCTACCAGACCGTGCCGGTCGTCGAGCACCAGCAGGTGACGCAGACCGTCATGCGGCCCGTCACCGAGACGAAATACGTCGATCAGCAGGTCACCGAATACCGTCCGGTCGTCGAGACCAAGACGGCATCGGTGCCGGTGACGACCTATCAGCCCGTCACCGAGATGCAGACCGTCTGCCAGGATCGCAGCTACTACGCGACGCAGTACGTGCCGAACTGCCGCGTGTCGCCCTGTCAGTACGATCCGCGGCCCGGCCTGTTGGGCTGGATGAACCGCACGGGCTACGAAGTCCGTTCGGCCTTCACGCCGCGGTACAGGGCCTATCGTCAATACGTGCCGAACCGCGTCGCGATGCAGGTTCCGGTGACCCGTCAAGTCGCCCAGCACGGCACCCGGCAGGTGACCTATAACGTCACCCGTTACGAACCGCACACGACGACCCGCCAGGTCGCCGTGAACCAGACGAAATGGGTCGCCGAACAGCAGACCGTCACCAAACCGGTCGTCGCTTATCGCACGGTGCCGGTCGGCACGACGGTCGCGTATGCCTCGACGGGTTCGGCGGTCGCCTACGGCGGCGGTTCGATCTCGAACGTCGCCTACGGACCGATTCAGTACCACGGCGGCGCGACGGCGACGGCCTTCGCCCCGCACCCCGATCCGGTCAGCGCCAAAGCGGCGACCAAGGTTCCGTCGCGGTCGGCCAGCAACACGCCGGAACCCGGCAAGCCGGGCGAAGGCTACAAGCGAGCCGCCCCGCCGGCCGACCCGGACTTCGGTGCCGATCCTTCGACGTCGATTCCGCGCCTGCCGAAGTTTCACAAGTTCAGCGCCAACGATCGCGAGCGAATTCTGAACGCCCGCCGCCTTGCGTCGAAAGAAGACGCGACTCCGGTCGCCCGGCCGACCGGTATCGCCGCCGTCCACGAGACACTGAAGCCGAACGTCGAAGCCGTCTCGGCGGAATCGGCGCTTGCCGTCGCCTTCGAACATCCCGGCTCGCATGTGCCGCTGGCCATTCGCAGCATCCGCTGGACGCCCAGCGAACCCGCCGGACCGACACTGTTCGCCCCCGCCCTTGCGGCGACGAACTGAACGCCGCGACGTGGACGATCCTGTCGAAGCCCCCGGTTCATGCCGGGGGCTTTTTTTGTTGGAGGGAACGATCGTGCGTAGGGAAGTCGTATTCGGTCAGGCGCTCGGCTGTCCTCGCACGGCCCGCAGAAAATCCGCAGCGAGCTGCGGATCCTTCACGCCCGGCGAACGTTCGATGCCTCCGGCCGTGTCGACGCCCCACGGTCGAACGGCGTCGATCGCTTCGGCGACGTTTTCGGGCGTCAGACCTCCGGCGAGAATCAGTCGCGGCCACGACGGAGGGTAGTCGCGAAGCAGCTCCCACGGCGCCGTCCGTCCTGTTCCGCCGTAACTGCCGGCGACCTTCGCATCGACGAGCACGGCGTCGGGCAACGCGCCGCACCGCTCGCACGCGTCCAGATGCGTCGCCAGCGAGGCGAGCCCGTCCTCGCCGACGCGCCACGCACGCAGCACCGTCAGCCCCGGCCGCTTCGATTTCAGTTCCGCGACCGTCTCGGGCGGCTCGTCGCCGTGAAGTTGCACCGCAGCCAGCCCGACGGCATCGACCGTTCGCAACATGTCGTCGATCGACGTGTTGACGAACACGCCGACCGCCAAGACGCTTTCCGGCAAAACCGAGACGACGTCAGCGGCGGCGTCAACGGCAATGAACCGCGGGCTTGGCCGATGTAAGTTCAACCCGATCGCATCCGGCCGCAACCGTGCCAGGGCGACGGCGGTCGCCGCGTCGCGCACGCCGCAGAGCTTCGTCCAGACGCCGGAACGGGAAACAGTCAAACCGGACATGACCTCATGGTAGTGGCCCGTCCCGTCGAAGACGATGGGTCTGACGGTTGCCGGAAAGCCGCGTGATGCCACCGTCCGCGCTCGGTTCCCCTCTCCTCTGGGGAGAGGGGTCAGGGG
>JBAQZJ010000290.1:0-3544 GCA_049790855.1 Planctomycetaceae bacterium
GGCCCGTGCGGCTCGGCGGGAGCCTCGCCCTCCCCGGCCTCGGTTTTGAAAACGGCTTCTCAGGCCGAGGCCCGCGGCGAAACGTCACCGACCGTTTCCTCGACGCAACACGAACCTGTTGACTGTCGCAAATCGTAAGGTACGGTTTCGCACGCACCAGGCCGCGGGCCGTGCGCGATGATGCCGGTCCCAACGGTCGCACGGCATCGGCGGCCTGCGCGCCGGCGACGCCAAGTCAGAGAGTTGTGCCGATGATTCCACAATCCGGTTCGAGGCCCGCGTCGCTGCTGATCGTCGACGACGAAGCCGACGTGCGCGACTCGATCGCCGACCTGCTGCGCCGGCTCGGCCATCGCGTCGAGACGGCTGCCGACGGTCGCGATGCGCTGGAACGGCTGAACGAATGCCCGTTCGACGTCGTCCTCTGCGACGTCCATCTGCCTGTCTGCGACGGCTATCATGTGCTCGAATGGGCCGGCGAGCATCGTCCCGACACGGCGGTCCTGCTGTTGACCGGCCGCGGCACGATCGAAGGGGCCGTCGAAGCGATCCGGCTCGGGGCGTTCGAGTACCTCACCAAGCCGTTCCACGGCGACGAACTGACGCTCGCCGTCGACAAGGCGTTGCGTCGGCGGAAAACGCTCGACGAGCATCACCGGCTGACTCGTCGGCTCGACGCGAAGTTCGGCCTCGCGACCGTCGTCGGACGCGACTACAAGATGCAGCGGATGTTCGACCTGATCGAGTCGGTCGCCGACACCCGCACCACCGTGCTGATTCTCGGCGAGAGCGGCACCGGCAAGACGATGACCGCCCGTGCGATCCATCAACTCTCCGGCCGCAGCGAGAAGCCCTTCATCGAGGTCGCCTGCGGCGCCCTGCCCGAGAACCTGCTCGAGAGCGAACTCTTCGGCCACGTCAAAGGCGCCTTTACCGGCGCCACTCAGGACAAGACGGGACGGTTTCTACAGGCCGACGGCGGCACGCTGTTCCTCGACGAGATCGACACGGCCTCGCCTGGACTGCAGGTGAAGTTGCTCCGCGCGATTCAGGATCGCGAGTTTGAGCCGGTCGGCGGAAACCGCACGTTCAAGGTCGACGTGCGACTGATTCTCGCCACCAACGCCGACCTCAAGGCCCTCGTCGGGAAAGGGCGGTTCCGCGAAGACCTGTATTACCGCATCAACGTCATCGGTCTGACGCAGCCGCCGCTGCGGGAGCGCGTCGGCGACATCCCCTTGCTCGCCGAGCACTACCTCGGCGTGTTCCGCGAGCAGAACGGCAAACCGGTCGCCGGCTTCGACGCCGAGGCGCTCCGCATTCTTCAGGCTTATCGCTGGCCGGGCAACGTGCGCGAGTTGGTGAACGTCGTCGAGCGCGCGGTCGTGCTCTGTAAAGGGCCGCGGGTCACGGCGAGCGACCTG
The DNA here is from genome assembly GCA_049790855.1 of Planctomycetaceae bacterium. Lineage (GTDB taxonomy): Bacteria > Planctomycetota > Planctomycetia > Planctomycetales > Planctomycetaceae > JACCRE01. The sequence continues at coordinate 1,425 of JBAQZJ010000290.1, forward strand.
CCCGAGTCGCTTCGCGAAGATCTCGGCGTCCGCACGCTCGCACGAACCGGCGGAACCAACCTCAAGGCCGCGCTCGTTCAACCCGAGCGGCAACTGATCCTTGAAACTCTTGCCGTGAATCGCTGGAACCGTCAGGAAACGGCAAAGACGCTCGGCATCAATCGCACGACGCTCTACAAGAAGATCCGTCGGCTGGAAATCGATGTTGAGAAAGAGATGTTCCAGATGCGTGCGGACGCCTGAGCGTCACAAGACCGAGACGAAGCTGTCCGCGGCCCGGCTTCTCGAGAAGCCGGGCCTTTCGTTTTTCTTGCCGAAATCGACCTGACGACCGCTTCGCCTTTTCGGTGAAGTTGGCGTCGCCGCGCAGATTTCATCCCCTTTGAACCGTCCAATATGCTAGAATGCGGTCTTGTAGATTTGAGTCGGATCGGTCCGGTGGAGGTTGGGGATGCGTTACGACTACGAGGGGAAGATGTTCTCGGCGTTCGACCCTGACGGCCGCGGATATCTGTTGGCTCCCGTCTATCGGTTTCGGGTCGGCACCACGGGACGGACCTACGACGCGGGCGACTGCGTCGGCCTGCTGACGGAAGACGGACGCTGGGTCCGCCGCGATCGGAAGGGCTTGTACGCGATTCTCGGCACGGAACATGTTCACGAGGTGCGTCTGACTTCGCGCGTCGAAGGGGCTGTCTGAATTGGCGAAGCACTGAGGAGTTCGGCGATTCCCGTCTTCCCTAGCGGTCGTGTCGTAAATCCGGCACAAGGCGGTTGTTTCCGTCATTCTGGTGACCGAATGCCGAATCCCCCTTCTGGCGGGGGATGCGGCCGGATACCATAGTTATCGCTTGTCGCGTCGCACCGGATGGTCCGGGGAGCGGCGGGCAGGGCCGTGCGAAGCCTCAATCCGATCGCACGGCCTGTTGCGGTGCTGCACTTTTCGGCGATCCGGTTCGGCCCTCGGTCGAGTCGTGCGACGCCGCCCCGCTTTGTCGGGGCGACAAGTGGCGGCCTGCGGTTGGATTGAGAGGACGCTGCTGAGATGCCGCAAGGGACGATCAAGAGACTGACCGACAAAGGCTTTGGTTTCATCGGCACGGGCGGAAAGGAAGATCTGTTCTTTCACATGTCCGCTGTCGAGGGAACCACGTTCGACCAGCTCTACGAAGGACAGAAAGTCGACTACACCGAGGGCCGCGGACCGAAGGGACCGCGGGCCGAGAGCGTTCGCCCGGCCGGCTGATTCAGCCGAGGAGAAATCACCTTCGCAGGACGCGACGGCGGGGCCGTTCGGCCCCGCCGTCGTTTTCGTTATTCCCCGACACCGTTCCCGACGACGTCCGTCGTCGCTGGAAGGAGGCTTCGATGGACAAGTGGATGCGACGCCGTCTCGATTACCTTCGCTCGCAGCTTCAACGGCAAGAGGTGCAACTGGACGTTGCGAAGGGTCAAAAGGATCCCGACGCCGTCTCGCGGCTCGAGCGCCAGATCGAGACCACCAAGAGCGACATGGTCCGCGTCATCGGCGGATGACGGCGCCTCGCCGGCGCCGCACGGGCGAGGCTCACGAAATTGCAGTCGTTACATCAGAACGTATGAACCAGTAGAGCAAATGGTACAGGGAAACGCCAGCGACCAGGTGACGGAGCAGCAGGCGGAACAACGTCAACGGTTCGAAGACGAGGATGCCCGTCGCAAAGAGCTGTTCGACGGCGTCAGCGAGCGGGTGCTCGGACCGTCGATGAGCGGCTTCGCCGACGAGTTGGGCCGGTCCGAACGCTGGGTCGGCGACACTCCCGAAATCGAACCCCGCCCCAGCGGCTCGGGCGTCCGCTCGATGGGCGAGTTCACCGTCCCCGGTTCGGTCGAAGGCGAAACCCGCAACGTCCGGATGAACATCGAACTGTTCCCGACGACCGGCCAACGCTTCATCGCGTACCTGCAGATCGGCGACAAGGTCGAACGCAAGACGTTCGATGCCTCGGGGTTCGAAACGGAGGAAGACCGCGAGACGGCCGACGCCGGCCTCCGCGCCTGGCTCGAAGCCCAGTTCGACAAACTCGTCCGACGACGCACCGGACGGTTCTAACCACGACGGAGAGTCGAGGAGCAGTCGT
>JBAQZJ010000291.1:0-1573 GCA_049790855.1 Planctomycetaceae bacterium
GCCGACAGGGCCGCGGATGCCCGGCACGTCCCTCGACTTGAAGCCGGCCTCCACTCCAGCTAAGGGAGCGCCGCCGATGCAAGCGCGAAATCGGCGAAACGACGCGATTCGCCGATTTGTTTAAGAATGCCGGACAAGACCTCGAATCGCGTCGAAACCGACTGCGATCCTGGTCCCCCTCTCCACAGAGGAAAGGGTCAGGGGTCAGGGGATGTCTTGTGCGTTCACCTGTGTTTTACAACCGTCCGAAGCTGTCGAACGTCATTGAGGTTTCGCGGCGCAAGCCAAGCGGCTCCCCTCACCCCCGGCCCCTCTCCCCAGAGGAGAGGGGAGTCACGACGTTCACCCCGGAGGAGCAGGAAGTCACGACGCTTTCGGAGATCGCCGGGCGGGGTGTGCGGCGGTCGGAATTGCGGAATCGGCGAGTTGTGACGTCCCCGCGGCGGCGTCTCACGGCGATCGCGGCGATGGTTCGATACCGAAGGATGTCCCGTCCCGCCAACGGTCGTCGTTCATGCCGCCGCGTTTCACGCCGAAGCAAGGCTCCCGATTCGCGACCGGCACGAAACCGGCCCGGCTGGACGCACATGTTCCCGAGTTCCTGCACTATCTCGAAGCCGAGTGCGGAATGGCGAACAACACGATCGTCGCCTACCGCGCCGATCTCGAACGCTTTGCGGCGTGGTTCGCCGAGCAGGGGCCGCCGTCGCTCAAACAGGTCGAGCTGAAGACCTTTTCGGCGTACCTCGATCATCTGCACGGCGAAAATCTCAAGCCGACGACGGTCGCCCGGCATCTCGTCACGCTGAAAACCTTCTTTCGCTATCTCGTGCTCGAAGCGGTGTTGACCGAAAGCGCCGCCGAACTGATCGGCTCGCCGAAACTCTGGCAGAAACTGCCGGCGGTGCTCAGCCCCGATTCGGTCGACAAGCTTCTCGCCGCACCGACGCGGCAAGACCGGTATCCGCTGCGCGATCGCGCCCTGTTGTCGGTGATGTATGCGACCGGTTGCCGGACGAGCGAAACGATCGGCTTGACGCTCGACAAAGTGCATCTCGACGAGGGCTATTGCCTGGCGCACGGCAAAGGCGGCAAAGAACGACTCGTCTCGCTGAACCCCGTCGCCGTCGCGGCCCTTGAAGCCTATCTCGGGCACGAGCGTCCGAAGCTTGCGCGAACCGACACGCCCTGGCTGTTCGTCAGTCGCAGCGGCAAACCGCTGACGCGAGTCATGGTCTGGATGCTGGTGAAGCGGTATGCCGCCCGCATCGGCGTGAGCAAGCAAGTCAGCCCGCATACGCTGCGGCACAGTTTCGCGACGCACATGCTTGCCGGAGGGGCCGAGATCCGCGCTCTGCAGGAACTGCTCGGTCACGCCAGCATCCGCACGACGCAAATCTACACGCACGTCGAGCACAGTCGCCTCAAAGCCGTGCATGCGAAGCATCACCCGCGCGGGTGAAGTCGCTGCCGACGGCGCGTCGGTCAACACCACCAAAGTTTCTTGGGTGGTGGGTCACTTGGAATGACGCGGCCAGGATCGTCGCCTTTCGCTCCGCGAAAGGCGACATTA
>JBAQZJ010000292.1:0-13936 GCA_049790855.1 Planctomycetaceae bacterium
GTCGTCGGCCGAAAAGTATTCCTTCAGCTTTTCAAAGAAACTCTTGTGATGCGGGCTGACGTTCGACTTTTCCTGCTCGGCGAGTTCGCGCAGCAGTTCTTCCTGACGTTCGCCAAGCTTGCGGGGAACGTCGAGGTGCAGATGCACGAACAGGTCGCCTCGCGGTCCTCCGTGCGGGTCGGGCATGCCTTTTCCGCTGAGACGAAACGCTTCGTCGGGCTGCGTTCCCGGCGGGACTTCGAGTTGGTGCCGGCCTCGGAGTAAGGGGATTTCGATCTCGGCTCCGAGGCAAAGCTGCGTGTACGTGATAGGAACCTGGCAGATCAGGTTCCGCCCTTCCCGGTCGAACAGGGCGTGCTCGCGAACGCGGATGTCGACGTAGAGGTCGCCCCGCGGACCGCCACCCGGCCCCGGTTCGCCTTCGCTGCGAAGGCAAAGCTGCATGCCGTTGTCGACGCCGGCCGGCACCTTGACTTCGAGCGCGACCCGCTTCGCTTGCCGTCCCGAACCACTGCACTGCGGGCACTTGTCGCGAATGACCTGTCCGGCACCGCCGCAGGCGGGGCAAGTCGTTTGCAATCGGAAGAATCCCTGAGTCTGCACCACCTGCCCGACACCGCCGCAGTAGTGACACGTCTCGGGACTCGAACCAGGCTTCGCCCCGCTGCCGTCGCAGGTATCGCAGAGTTCACGCCGATCGAGTTCGATCGTCCGCGTGCAGCCCTCGGCGGCGTCGGCCAGATCGATCGTGAGCGACGACCGAAGATGTGCCCCTCGACGGGCGCCCCGGCTGCGCCCGCCGCGGCGGGAGCCGCCGCCGAACATGCCGAAATCGCCGAACAGGTCGCCGAAGGCGTCAAAGATGTCGTTGACGTCGTGAAATCCGCCGCCGGCCCCGTTCACGCCGGCATGGCCGTAGCGGTCGTACCGTTCGCGTTTCGTCGGGTCGGACAGCACACCGAAGGCCTCGGCGCACTCCTTGAACCGCTCGACGGCTTCCTCGTCGCCGGGGTTCCGGTCGGGATGAAACTTGCCGGCGAGCTTTTTGTACGAGCGCTTGATGACTTCGACCGTCGCCGTCTTCTCGACGCCGAGGACTTCGTAATAGTCGCGCTTCTGAGCCATAGAGGGCATGGATTCTTCAGTTCGGCGTCGCCGGGAGCGTTCGATTCGGAATCGGGAATTATCGCGAAATTGCGGACAGTTGGAAGGTCGGGATGTCGTTTGAGTGACATGCTCTTTTGGGTGGCATGCCTTCGCCGAAGGCGAAGGCATGTTCGTGCCACCATCGACATGCCTACGGCCTATCGGCCGAAGGCATGCCACCCTGTCACCTTGTCTTCAGTCACTCGGCATCTCCGGCAGCGTCTCTAAGTCGAGAGCCAATGGACCATCCGTTCGTCCGTCGTAGTCCGCCGCACTCGACCAGTACCAGTCAGCGGGCCGTTCGCATAGGCCTCGCCGAACAGGATTCGCGTGGATGTAGTTGATTTGATGCAGCAGGGTTCTCGGCTCCATGACGTTTCGATCGTGACCTCCCCCGCGCTGCCAGAATCGGTAGTTCGTGATGCCGTTCGGCTGCGCGTCGGTCATTCTCGGCAGAAAATCGGGAGCATTCGCCTTCACCCAGGAGACGGCTCGCCTGCCGACCGCCACCTTCACCGAAGCGCAAAACCCCGCCGTATCGTATTCGCGCTCCGCAGGGCAGACGAGCAGATGCACATGCTCCGGCATGACGACGTAGGCCCAGATCAGGAACCGATGCTTCTCCCGAGCCTTGGCGACGGCTTCGCAGAACCATTTTCGAGTGCGATCGCGATTCAAGAAAGGCCGGCCGTGGAAGCAGGTGAATGTCAGCGAGTGAGCATGCCCGGCTTCGTCGTAACGACGGAGCTTCTTGAACTTTCGGTTCATCAGGCACGGCCTCGTCAATTCGTCTCACGCCGATCCTCACCCAGCGCTCGCGTGCATCCTCCCGTTATGGGTGGCATGCCTTCGGCCCTTTTGGCCGTAGGCATGTCGTCGCTGGTTCGACATGCCTACGCCTACGGCATGCCACCCTGCCGGATCTCAAGACCATTCACTGCGTCTTCGACTTGCCCTCGACAAGTTCTCCGTGGGTGGCATGCCTTCGCCCTCAGGCGTAGGCATGCTCGTACCACCATCGACATGCCTACGCCTACGGCGAAGGCATGCCACCCTGCCGACGTTGAAATGCGAATTACTCCGGTGCGACACATCGCCATCTTTTCGGATCGTCGATGGAGCATGATTCGTCGTACGCCATGAACTCGCAGCGCTCCCAGTTCGAAGCTTCATCACAACCGTAGTTGCAGTCCTGCCTCAAGGGATACAGGCAGCAGTTGCGGAGCTTTGGATACGGGCCCGGCGGGATCGGATCGATCTTGGGGTCGAGCCGTCGTCGAGCGTTCGCTTGCGCTGCAAGCAGTTCATCACTTCGACGACGGCATTCGACGGCTTCCGTCTCAAGAGAAGAGATGCTCTCAATGTATTCTACGGATTCGAGAGCAACGCTCTCGTCCAGCTTTCCGTCCAGGAAGGCGTTGCGGAGACCGTTGAAACTTTTGTACTTGCAACTTGGGCATCGTTGCAGCACTGCCTCAAGAGCCTCGTTCTTCAACCGCGGAAGTTCGGATCTGATGTGGCGTTCTCGCTCTGCGAGCACGTACCACTCCTCTTCTCGGAAGGTTGGAAGCACGGCGCACCTCGTTCGTCTGTGCGATAAAGTGACTGCCTTTGCCGAAGGCGTGCCCCCCGGCCTCACTTCACGCCAACGGGCCGGTTCCTTCCGGAACCGGCCCGTTGATCGCATTGGTCATCAACACGCCGTCGGGCCGGTTCAGCGGATCGAGCCTTCGACGTTCGGTCGCTTGTCGTCGCCTTCGCCGACTTTCGTCACCAAGACGCTGGTCGTCAGCATCAGGCCGGCGATGCTGGCGGCGTTCGTCAGGGCCGACTTGACGACCTTGGTCGGGTCGAGGACGCCCATCTTGAGCATGTCGCCGTACTCGCCGCTGGCGGCGTTGTAGCCGTGGTTGCCGCCGGCTTCGAGAACCTCGGCGGCGACGACCGCGCCGTCTTCACCGCGGTTTTCGACGATCTGGCGGATCGGGGCCTGCAGGGCGCGGGCCACGATCTCGACGCCGATCTGCTCGTCGCCTTTGGCCTTCACGCCGCGGACGGCGTCGATGCAGCGAAGCAGGGCCACGCCGCCGCCGGGCAGAATGCCCTCTTCGACGGCGGCACGGGTCGCGTGCAGGGCGTCCTCCATGCGGGCCTTGGTCTGCTTCATCTCGGCTTCGGTCGCGGCGCCGACGCTGATGATCGCCACGCCGCCGGTCAGCTTGGCGAGCCGCTCCTGGAGCTTCTCGCGATCGTACTCGCTGTCGGTGTCCTCGATCCCCTTGCGGAGTTGAGCGACGCGAGCCTTGATCTTGTCCTGCTCACCACCACCGCCGATGATCGTCGTCGAATCTTTGTCGATTTCGATCTTCTGGGCGCGGCCGAGCTGGTTGAGTTCGACGTTCTCGAGCTTGATGCCCAGGTCTTCGCTGAAGAACGTGCCGCCGGTCAGCGTCGCGATGTCGCCGAGCATCGCCTTGCGACGGTCGCCGAAGCCGGGAGCCTTGACGGCACAGATGTTGAGGATGCCGCGGAGCTTGTTGACGACCAGCGCCGCCAGGGCTTCGCTTTCGACGTCCTCGGCGATGATCAGCAGCGGCTTGGCCGACCGGCTGACCTTTTCGAGCAGCGGAATCAGGTCGCGGAGGTTCGACAGCTTCTTCTCGAAGAGCAGGATGACGCAGTCTTCGAGGACGACGCTCATCTCTTCGGGATTGTTGACGAAGTAGGGGCTGATGTAGCCCTTGTCGAACTGCATGCCGTCGGCGAGCTCGAGCGTCGTGCTGCCGCTCTTGCCTTCCTCGACGGTGATCACGCCGTCGCGGCCGACCTTCTCCATGGCATCGGCGATCAGGTTGCCGATCTCCATATCGTTGTTGGCCGAAATCGCACCGACCTGGGCGATCTGGCTCTTTGACTCGACCGGCTTGGCCAGTTCGTTGAGCTTCGCGACGGCCGCTTCGACGGCTTTGTCGATGCCGCGGCGGACGACCATCGGGTTCGCGCCGAGGGTCAGGTTCTTCAGACCTTCCTCGAAGATGGCGCGAGCCAGAACGGTGGCGGTCGTCGTGCCGTCGCCGGCCGTGTCGCTGGTCTTGCTGGCGACTTCGTTGACGAGCTTGGCCCCCATGTGCTCGTAGGGGTCTTCCAGCTCGATCTCTTTGCTGACCGTCACGCCGTCTTTGGTGACGACGGGATTGCCGAAGCTCTTGTCGATGATGACGTTCTTGCCGGACGGCCCCAGCGTCGCCGCGACGGCGTCGCCGAGCGTCCGAATGCCGCGGGCCAGCTTCAGCCGGGCACGGTCGTCGAAGAGGAGTTGTTTGGCCATTGGGGGTTATCCGTTGTTCGTGGGCGTATGCAGGGGCGGCGCGGCAGGGTGGATCAGGTTGAGGGTTTAGGGTTTAGGGTCGAGAGTTGAGGGGAGACGAGAGAGATCCCTCAACCCTCAACTCTCATCCCTCAACCCGGCGTAGCCGCCTCACTTGGCGACTTTGGCGAGGATGTCGGATTCGCGAAGGATCTTGACGTCGCGGCCCTCGACCTCGATCTCGGTTCCGCCGTACTTGCCGAACAGGACTTCGTCGCCGACGACGACGCCGACCTTGCAACGCTCGCCGCTGTCGAGCAGTCGGCCGGGACCGACGGCGACGACTTTGCCGCGCTGCGGCTTCTCGCGGGCGGCGTCGGGCAGCACGATGCCGCCGGCGGTGGTCTCTTCGGCGTCCATCGGCTCGACAACAACGCGATCGTCAAGGGGGTTGAGTTTCATCGAGTGCGGCTCCGTGAATTATGGTTGTTCGCTGGTTGGTGAAGAACTCAGAACACAGGACTCAGGACACAGGAAATGAACTTGCGGAACTCTTCTGAGTTCTGGCTCCTGTGCTCTGAGTCCTCGGCGGGCGACAGCCCGCTCACATCATCCCGCCCATCATGTCGCCCATGCCTCCGCCCATTCCGCCCATGCCCCCCATGCCGTGGTCATGGTCGTGGCCGCCGTGGCCGTCTTCTTCTTCCTTGGGGGCTTCGACGACGATGCCGTCGGTGGTCATCAGCAGGGTGGCGACCGAGAGGGCGTTCTGCAGGCTCGTGCGGACGACCTTCGCCGGGTCGACGACGCCGAACTTGAACATGTCGCCGTATTCGTCGTTCAGGGCGTCGTAACCGAAGTTGACGTCGGCGTTCTTGCGGACCTTCGCGGCGACGACGGCGCCATCCTGGCCGGCGTTCTCGGCAATCGTTCGCAGCGGCATTTCGAGAACTCTTTTCACGAGCTGCACGCCGAAGGCTTCGTCGCCTTTGAGCTTCAGCGCGTCGAGCACCTTGCCGCATCGCAGCAATGCGACGCCGCCGCCGGGCACGATACCTTCTTCAATCGCCGCTCGCGTCGCGGCGAGTGCGTCGTCGATCAGGTCTTTGCGTTCCTTCATCTCGGTTTCGGTTGCGGCACCGACACTGATCTCGGCAACCCCGCCGGCGAGCTTGGCGAGCCGCTCCTGGAGCTTCTCGCGATCGTAATCGCTGTCGGTCTTTTCGATCTCGGCGCGGATCTGACTGACGCGACCCTGGACGGCGTCCTTCTTGCCGGCCCCCTGGACGATCGTCGTGTTCTCGCTGGTGATTCGCACCTTTTTCGCGGTGCCCAGATCGGCCAGCGTCAGACCTTCGAGCTTGACGCCGAGATCTTTGAAGATCGCCTTGCCACTGGTCAGGACGGCAATATCTTCGAGCATCGCCTTGCGGCGGTCGCCGTAGCCGGGCGCCTTGACGGCAGCGACCTTGAGGATGCCGCGGAGCTTGTTGACGACCAGAGTCGCCAGGGCTTCGCCGTCGACGTCCTCGGCGATGATCAGCAGCGGAACGCCCGCCTTGCTGATCTCTTCGAGCAGCGGCACGAGGTTGCGGGCGCTGCTGATCTTCTCTTCAAAAATCAGGATCTTCACATTGTCGAGAGCGACTTCCTGGGCGTCTTCGTCGGTGACGAAGTGCGGCGACAGAAAGCCCCGGTCGAACTGCATGCCCTCGACGACGTCCCACGTCGTTTCGGTCTGCCGACCCTCTTCGATGGTGATCACGCCATCGGTGCCGACCTTCAGGAAGCAGTCGGCGAGAATCTTTCCGACCTCTTTATCGTTGTTGCCGGCAATGGCACCGACGGTCTCGATCGCCTTGCGGTCCTTGCCGCCGACCGGCTTGGCGAGCCGCTTCAGCTCTTCGACGACCGCGTCGACCGCTTTGGCGGCACCGCGGGAAAGCTGCATCGCGTCGACACCGGCGTGGATGAACCGCAGCGATTCGCGGAACAGGGCTTCCGACAAGACCGTCGCGGTCGTCGTGCCGTCGCCGGCGACGTCGCTGGTCTTGCTGGCGGCCTCTTTGACCAGTTGGACGCCCATGTTCTGGAACTTGCATTCCAGCTCGATGTCCTCGGCGACGGTCACGCCGTCCTTGGTCACTTTGGGGGCACCCCAGCCCTTATCCAGCACCGCGTTGCGGCCGCGCGGGCCGAGCGTGCTTTTGACGGCCCGCGAGAGCTTCGTCACGCCTTCGAGCAGGCTTTTGCGACAGTCCTCGTCAAACTCCAGGAGCTTGGCCACGTCTTCTCCCTCACCGAATCGTGATACGTTTCAATTCATACCCCTGCAGGAGGGGCGACCGCAGACATCGAAGCCAACAATCGTGGATCGGGGCAACCCGTGACAGGATAGACCGTCCCCCGCAGTCGCGGGTGTAAGCACATCCCGCGCCGGAAGCAAATCACATTCCACTTCACGTTGATGTGAAAGAGTTTGCGTCATTCGCCTTAACTTGGGCCGCACGCGGGGCTGTCAGTTTGACAGCCGGTGCGGGGGGGCAGAACTGTCAGAGTGTCGGTCTCCGAACGCAACGGCACCCCGGCCGCGTTTCAGTAGCCGAAGTGCCAAACCGATCACTTCGATGGTCAATCCCGCAGGCATTCACTTCACTCCAAGTGCCTGCTCAACCGCGGCGTCGACCGTTTCGGGCGTCGGCACGTTCTCGATGCCGCCGAGCGTCGCGGCGACCTTGCCGTCGCGTCCGAACACCTTGTAATGCGGCAGCGCGCCGTCTGTGATCTCGTAGGCAGTGAAGGCGTCCTCAAGAGGCTCCTGGGCATTGATCAGCGTGCGGACGTTGCCGGCCGGCCACTCGCCGAGCTTTTCCTTCACGAGCGACAGCGTCTCGTCGTCGTTCATGTCCATGCTGACCGAATAGACGACGAGGTCGTCGGCGTATTTTTCCGAGAGTTCGACCGTGTGCGGGTACTGTTTCAGGCACGGAATGCACCAGGTCGCCCAGAAGTCGAATAGCACGACCTTGCCGGGATTCTCGGCGACCAGCTTGTTCAGTTCCTCGGGCGTCACTTCCTGAAGTTCGATCGGTGCTGCCGCGGCGGTTTCCGGCGGCGAATCGGCGTCGCAGCCCAGCAGAGCCGCCGCCAAGGCAGGAGCAATCCAGAAGCACGTTCGCCGTCTCATGCGTCTCTCAATTCCTTGGCAAGTCAGCAGTATCGTAGTGGCGCGACCACTCTCAAATGGTGGGTGGCATGCCTTCGCCGAAGGCGTAGGCATGTCCCACGTTCGCATGCCTACGGCCTATCGGCCGAAGGCATGCCACCCACTACTTTCGCCTGGATGGACCAGTAGGGTGGGTCAAGCGAAGGATCGTTCTCCCGTCAAATCGGGGTGACTGAGCGCCGACCCACCAGCCCCGTCGACGGATGATCGATGGTGGGCCGGCGCTCAATCGACTCAAACGGATCACGAACGCCGCTCGTTCGCTTGACCCACCCTACGACCACCAGCCGGGAGAAACGGCACCCCGGCTGTTTGAAACAGCCGGGCTGTCGTCGTCGGATCTTTTCACAGCCGACGCCGAACGTCACTCGTAGCGAATGCCGCAGCCAACCTGCTGCGTCTCGGCGACTTCGGGCTTCTTTCCCGACAGCAGAGCCTCGACGGCATCGCGAGCGTAGGTCTTTTCGACCTTGTCGGCGTTCATGGGGCTGTCGTCCCAGGCGCCCATGTACGCGATTTTGCGGTCCTTATCGAGAATGAAGACGTGCGGCGTGACGGCCGCGCCGTACGCCTTGCCGCTCTTCTGCGTTTCGTCGGCGGCGTAGACGTATTTGAGATCCTGTTCCTTCGCGAACTCTTTCATCGCCTCGGCCGATTCTTTGGGCGTCGCATTCGCGTTGATCGCCAGGAAACCGACCGATTTGCCTTTGTGGTCGGCGACGAACTTGTTGAATCGTTCGTTGTAGGCCTGAGCGACCGGGCAGTGGTTGCACGTGAAAACGACAACCAGCACGTCCTGCTTCTCGTAGTCGGCAAGCGAATGCGGTTTGCCGTCGATGCCTTGCAGCCCCGAGAACTGCGGTGCGGCGTCTCCGATGTCGAGCGTCTTGTTGAACTTGCCGGCGAGTGCCGGCGCGGCGACGGTCATCACCAGGAACATCGCTCCGAAAAGCCATTGCGTCACGCGTCGCATCCGATTCATCCTTCACAAAGGGGTTGACGCTTCGCTGCCTGCCGAGTGACCGAAACAGCGGTCGCTCGAGACGGGCCGATTTCACGAACCCGCCCGAGCCAGGCGGTGTCCGAACATGGTACGCCGGACGGCGAACCGGGTGAACCGACCGCCGGACCGCGTTCCCCGGGCGATTCCCCAGCGAGCGACGTTGACCCCGTTGCGGGAACCGCTAGAATCCGCCCGCCGCCGATGGACCACGATGGTTGAAGCCTCCGGGCAGTCCCGGTAAAGTTCATCGTCCCGTCGCTTTCCAGCGGTGGCACAACACTCCGGGGTGTAGCTCAGCTTGGCTAGAGCGCTACGTTCGGGACGTAGAGGCCGCAGGTTCGAATCCTGTCACCCCGACTTTTCTCAAAATTCGGCCGTTCGGCGAGCACGTCGAACGGCTTTCTCTTTTCTGTGACGAGAGTTGCGTCGCTCAAAGTGCGGTTCAAACAGACGGATTCCAGGATCTCGCGACGGACGACCGTGTTTGAACCGCGCCAGATATCGGCGGCATTCTGACTCCAATCGAAGACCGCCCGCGCCACGTCCGCTTGGGCGGGATCGAACTCGACGAGCGCGTCGCAGGACTCGCGGACCCGCACCGCCTCGGCCTTCAGTTCTACCGACTTCGCCTGGAACGTCTCCTCGTCCACCGAACCGGCCAGATAGGCGTTCAGCAGTCGATCCTGCATCGTCGTCAGTTCCGTCTGTCGCTTAGCGAGCGCTGCCGACTGCTGCCGCTGCTGCGATCCGACGTCCGCAAAGGCCGCCTCCAAGGTCGTTCGGAACCAGGCGGCGATTTCCGGCGACGGCATCTGTAGCCGTGCAAGGTCGGCAATGATCGCCTCTTCCAGGGCGTCGGCTTTCCAGCGGACGGTCGGATGGTCCGGGCCAGGCTTGTTATTCGCGCAGCGGTAATAGGTATGGGTGCGGACGCCGCCGCTCTTGAGCTTCCGGTAGATGCGTTCGCCTGTCACGGATTGTCCGCAGTAGGCGCAGCGGAACAGACCACCGGACAAAGGGATATCGGGACGACCGGTCCGCCGGTTCCGGCCGCTCAAGATATCCTGACAGGTCTCGAACGTCGTCCGGTCGATCAGTGGTCGATGCCGGCCCGGGTGGAACGCGCCGCGACGAGCGATCTCGCCGACATAGAAGCGATTGCCCAGCAGGTAGGAAAGAGCGGTCCGATGGAACCGCGGCTGGCTCGCGCGGTAGACGTGTCCCTCGCGCTCCAACTGGTCGGCCAGGCTCTCGAACGTGTACCGACCCGTCGAGTAGAGCTGGAACAGGCGGACGACGGTCTTCGATTTCTCCGGGTGCGGCTGGACGGGCTCGGTGCGATTGCCTTTGACGTTCAGGTATCCGAACGGGGCCAGCCCCGTCGGCCAGCCCTGCCGCACGCGCTCGTCCAAGCCTTTGAGCACCTCCTCGCGAAGATTGTCGCTGTAGTATTGGGCGACGGCCGCCATGACGTTAAACGAAAAAGTCCCGGCGGCGCCGGGACCGAACTCGTTCTCGACGAAGCTGAGCTGTACGCCGCAGGCATCTTCGAGCTCCTGCAGCCGAACGGCGTCCCGCATGTTGCGGCAGACGCGATCGAGCTTATGGCTGAGGATCGCCTTGATCTTCTCCCGCTTGGCGTGGACCTTGATCCAGTCGATCATTGCATTGAAGATTTTGCGGGGCGAGCCGCGGCGGGCCGACTCGTCCAGCTCGAACTCCCGCACGATGTTCCAGCCTTGCCGCTGGGCCTTCAGACGCGTGGCCCGTAGCTGAGCGTCGATCGAATAGCCCTCTCGCTGCTCGCGGGACGAAACCCGCGCCCAAATGACGACGTTCATGTCGTTTCCCTCCCCCGCCGCGTCTTGAGCAAGACCTCGGCGAATCGCTGAACATTGATCAGAATCTCGGTCGCCTCGTCGATCGAGAGCTCTCGACCGTAGAGTGGCGACCAAACCTGCCGCGTCACGTCGAGGAGCTCATCCGTGATCCAGGCCAGGGACAGCGGACGGGCGGCGCACGTGTCGGGCACTGAGCCATGTTGCTTGACGGGCGGAGGAAGTCCAGGCATGTCCGAGGGGCCCTCGGCATGCGGGGGAGAGAGCATGGAGCTGGTGGCGGTGCGGGTCATGCGCAAGAGAGAAGGCCATCGGGAGAAGTTGCCTCCGGATGGCCTCTGTCGGTCGTCAAAAGCACGGTCAGCAGATGTTCGTGCAGCGTCAGACCATCTCGAAAAACCATTCAGAAACGGCCTCCACGCACTCCTCCGGCTCGGCGGACTCCGGCCGCACGACCGGGATGCCGATTCGGCCGGCAAACTCCGTCTCGCAGGTCGCGCCGTAGGAGTTGCCGGGAACGCGCAGGACGACATCGCAGCGCGCGAGCAGATCCCGGTCGTAATCGAGCCAGGCGGCGTAGGGCTTCGGCGAGACGAGGTGCCAGGCGAGCGACAGATGCGGGACGAGGGGCGCGAAGCCCGCCTCGAGCAGCGCGTCGGCGATGCAGAGCATCCGATGCGTGTTCTCGATCGGATCGGGCTGCGAGAACGGGCCGGCGAGATAGACGAGCGGTCGGCGGACCGCCGTATGCCGCACCGGCCGCAGGGACTGTCGTTCAACGCTTGGAAGTATCAGCATAGGGAGCAAATCCTTGGATGAAGAGGGGGTGGTGCAGCGCCAGATTCAGCGGCTGCGGAGCCGGGGCTTCCCCAGATCAAAACGGCACGTCATCGAGGTCGACCTCGCCCCAGACGGGACTCGGCTCCGGCTGCGGGCCGAGCCGGTAGGCGATGATCCGGTCGAACTTCTCGCCGACGACCGAGCGGAGCGTGATCGAATCGGTCTGGGCGAGGGCGCCGCCATTTGCGCGGTCGACGGCCTGTTCCGCCGTCTCCGGTACCGCATCCGGCGAGCGTTCCTGCCACCATCGGACGGCCTTGCGGCGGGCCCAACCGGCGTGTTCGAAGCAGATCCACTCGCTGGCCCAGTGATCGAGGCCAAGGCGATAATCGACGCGCATCGTCTTCGGGGCGTCGTCGTCCGCGTCCTTCCTGGTATGGACGCTGTAGACGACGTCGCGGACCTCCCATTCCCGGTCGATCACCTCGCCGCTGAGCACACCGCCCTCGGCCGCGCGGCCGTCGTGCCGCGGCGTCTCCGGTTTCGGAAACGCATGGCCGCAGTCGGGACAGACGCGGTAGGCGGCCGAGATCAATGCGCGGCACTCCGGGCACTCCTTCGCCGGCGCCTCGCCGGTCCCGCGCGTGCCCGCCGACGGCAGCCGCAGCCGATCGACCGGGCCGTGCCGGAGGACGTTGCCGCCGTAGTCGAGGACGAGACAGTTCGATTTGCCCGCATGCCGGCGAAAACCGCGGCCGACCATCTGGTAATAGAGACCCGGCGAAAGCGTCGGCCGCAGCAGCACGACGCAGTCGATGTTCGGGGCATCGAAGCCGGTCGTGAGGACGTTGACGTTGCAGAGGTACTTGAGCGGCGCCCGCTCGAACAGGCCGTTCTGCGGCGCCTGTCGAAACCGCGCCAGCAGTTCGTCCCGTTCGGCATCGGGCGTCTCGCCGCAGACGAAGCCGCACTCGACGCCGTGCCGCCCGGCCAGGATCTCCGTGACGTGCCGGCCGTGAGTCACGCCCGCCGCGAAGATCAGGACCGACTGCCGGTTGCGGGTCAGTTCGACGATCTCGGCGCAGGCCGCCTCGACGAGCGCGGCCTCGTCCATGACGGCCTCGACTTCACCGGCTACGAATTCCCCGGCCCTCACGTGCAGCCGCGACGTATCGGCCCTGGCGATGCCGGCCTTGCTGACGAGCGGCGACAGGTAGCCGTCGCGGATCAGTTCACGGACGCCGATCTCGAAGCAGACGGCATTGAGAAAGTGGTCGTCACGGCAGATCGGGCCGGCGTCGAGCCGGAACGGCGTCGCCGTGAAGCCGACGATGCGCTGGTGCGGGCAGGCGGTCTTTGCGTCGTCGAGGAATTGTCGGTACATCCCCTCGCCGTCGGCGGGGATGAGGTGGCACTCGTCGACGAGGATCAGGTCGAAGGCCCCAAGCTCGGCGGCCCGCTGATAGACCGACTGGATGCCGGCGACGATCACCGGACGATCGGTATCCCGGCGTCCGAGGCCGGCCGAATAGACGCCGACCTTGAGGTCGGAACAGACCTGCATCAGCTTGTCGACCGACTGCTCGAGCAGCTCCTTGACGTGCGCGAGGATCAGGACGCGGCCGTGCCAGGTCCGGACGGCGTCGCGGCAGATCGCGGCCATCACCGGCGTCTTGCCGCTCCCGGTGGGCAGCACGACGACCGGGTTCGTGTCGTGCTCCCGCAGGTGCCGGTAGACGGCCTCGACGGCCGTCTGCTGGTAGGGCCGGAGTGCGAACACGATCACCAGACTTCGAGGATTTTGACGCGGGGTTTGAACCGGGAACGGTGCGCAGGATCCTGGAACCAGTCCCAGAACTGCTCGGCCACGAGGTCGCAGATCAGCTCGCAGGTCTCGTCCGGTGAGCCGAACAGTTCCGTCCCCTCGGGGAAACAGACTTTGAAGGCCGGCCCGCGAGGCGAGTCGTCGTCCGGCTCGATCCCGATGAAATCCTGCTTGACGATGGTGGGCATGGGATCTGTTCTTCGCGTTCGGAAACGTAAGGGCGGAGCGTCACCTCGGCCCGCGGCGCACCGTCCGGCTCGTGGAGTTCGGCGACGGCCCGCTTGATCTGCCGGTCGTCGGCGTAGACGCCGGCGTGCTGCAGCGCGTCCCAGATCGCCTTGTGGGCGGCGTTATCGAGATCGCGGCGGCGGCGGTCCGGGGGATAGAGGTGCGTTTCGATCTCGAGAAGGTCGGAAAGAGGCTGACCGACCCGCCCCGCGAGGAGCGCGCTCACCTGTCGGCGATACGCGCGACCTTCGCGGCTGAGGAGCGTGCGGTAACCAATATTTCGGTAATACCGGTTGGCACTCGGCGGGAACGGCAGCACACAGCGAAGCACGGCTACCGCAGGAGTGGCCCTGTGAGGCAAGGACATAGCGATGTCCCCAGGGCCGACCGTCACGTCCGCTTCCAGGGCGGCACGGACGAGCGGCTCACCGTCCTGGCGGCCGGTGCCGCCCTGGCGGCCGCTGCCGCCGTCGCGGCGGGGGCGGCAGAAGATGCCCCATCCCGCGTGCGGTAGCCCTTGACGACGTTCGACGGCTCGTCGGTGTCGGTCCGGTTCTCGATGCGGACCTTCACGAGCAGCGGC
>JBAQZJ010000293.1:0-1636 GCA_049790855.1 Planctomycetaceae bacterium
GTGCCCCATGCTCCAGCAGTTCGACGAACGCAACCGGAACCTGATCGTCAACATCAACGGGCGACTCGTGCATCGCGACGAGGCGGGGGTCAGTCCGTTCGACTCGGCGGTCCAGGGCGGCGATGCCGTGTGGGAGGGATTGCGGCTCTACGACGGGAAGATCTTCAAGCTGCGCGAACATCTTGACCGGTTGCGACATTCGGCGCTGGCACTCGCGTTTAACACGATCCCCTCGCACGAAGCGATCATCGCCGAGATCGAAAAAACGCTCGCCGTGAACGACATGCGGGACGGCGTTCACATCCGGCTGACGCTGACACGAGGCGTCAAAATCACGAGCGGCATGGACCCGCGGCTGAACACGAGTGGTCCGACGTTGATCGTGCTCGCCGAGCACAAGCCGCCCGTTTACGGCGGAAGCGGGATCACGCTCGTCACGAGCAGCGTGCGGCGGTTTCCGCCCGACTGTCTCGACCCGAAGATTCACCACTGCAACCTGATCCAGTCGATTCTCGCCAAGATCGAAGCGAACGCCGCCGGGGCCGACGACGCGCTGATGCTCGACAAGAGCGGTTTTCTCGCCGAGACGAACGCGACGCACGTCTTTCTCGTCCAAAGCGGCGTCGTCCTGACGAGCCGGCTGGTCGCCTGCCCGGAGGGCATCACGCGGGCGACGGTGCTCGATTTGTGTCGGACGCACGACATTCCCTGCGACGAGCGCGATCTGACGCTCACCGACGCCTACCGGGCCGATGAGATGTTCTGCACCGGGACGATGGGCGAACTGGTGCCTGTGACGCAGCTCGACGGCCGGCCGATCGGCTCGGAGTCGCGGCCGGTGTACGACCGCTTGGGCGAACTGTTCGGCGAGTTGACCCGCCGGGAAGGCACGCCGGTGTGCGACCCGTTAGAATGAGTGGCCCTACGGCTCGCCCTCATTCAGGAAGGATCGCACGAATGACTCCTCGCTCGCTCGTTTGCTCGCTGGCCCTGTTGGCGCTGTCTGGTTCCGCATTCGCCCAGGGCGACGCTCCCGGCAAAGATCCGCAGGCTCCCGACACCTACCAAGTCCGTCTCGACACGTCGGCCGGTCCGGTCGTCATCGAGGTCAAGCGGGAACTGGCTCCCAGGGGGGCCGACCGCTTCTACCGGCTCGTGAAAGACGGCTACTACGACGATCTGCGGGTCTTCCGCGTCGTCCCGGATTTCGTCGCCCAGTTCGGCATGGCGGGCGACCCGCAGACGAACGCGAAATGGAAGAACGCGACCTTCCCCGACGACCCCGTCAAGGCGTCGAACAAGAAAGGCACGATCACCTTCGCCACCTCCGGCCCCGACAGCCGCACGACCCAACTGTTCATCAACCTCGCCGACAACGAACGGCTTGACGACATGGGCTTCGCGGCGTTCGGCCGAATCCTCGAAGGCATGGACGTCGTCTCGAAGTTCTACGACGGTTACGGCGAGGCTCCGCAACAGGGTCGCATCGCCGCCCAGGGCAACGAATATCTCGACGCGCAGTTCCCCAAGCTGACGCAAATCAAGACGGCCCGCGTCATCAGCGAGAACGGCGAAGCCGTCGAAGCGAAAGAGAAAGCCGCCGCCGGGCAGTGAGAGTCTCATCGGAGCCGCGTCC
>JBAQZJ010000294.1:0-7561 GCA_049790855.1 Planctomycetaceae bacterium
GGCCTCGCCCCGGCGACCGACGACGGCCGCGCGCCGCCGACGATGTCCGCCGCGATCGTACTGCCGCTCGTCGCCCGCGGCGTCGCGCTCGGCGCGCTGGTGCTGGGTCGAAATCGGTCCGGCCATCGCTTCACGCCTCACGACGTCGTCCTCGCCGAGGATCTCGCCGCACGCGCCGGAATCGGGCTCGACAATGCGCTGCTCGTCCGCAACATTCAGGAGAACGACCTGCGCAAGGACGAGTTTCTCGCGATGCTCGCCCACGAACTCCGCAATCCGCTGGCGCCGATTCGCACCGGCCTCGATTTGCTGGCGCGGACGGGCGGCGACGCGACGGTCATCTCGCCGATGCGCCGGCAGGTCGAACACCTCGTCCGACTCGTCGACGACCTGCTCGACGTGTCGCGCATCACGCGGGGAAACATCGAACTGCGGAAGCAACGGGTCGATCTCCGTTCCGTCATCGCCGGCGCCGTCGAAACGAGTCTCGCGCTCGTGCAGCACGAGAAACACGAGTTGAAGATCATCGCGTCCGACGAGCCGCTGACGGTCTTCGGCGACCCCGTGCGTCTCACGCAAATCGTCACGAACCTGCTCAACAACGCAGCCAAGTACACGCCGGACGGAGGTCTGATTTCGCTCACGGCCGAGCGGGAAGGCGACGAGGCCGTCGTGCGCGTCTGCGATACTGGGGCCGGCATCCCGTCCGAGATGCTGCCGCGCGTCTTCGACTTGTTCGTCCAGGTCGGCGAATCGATCGATCGGTCGCAGGGCGGGCTGGGCATCGGCCTGACTCTCGTCCGCCGCCTCGTCGCGATGCACGAGGGACGCATCGAAGCCTTCAGCGACGGGCCCGGTCGCGGCAGCGAGTTCGTCATCCATCTGCCCTTGTCGACTGGCGATCGGGATTCGACGGAAGAGGCGACTCCCGACCGGCCGGGATGCCCGGAACTGGCCCCCTGCCGGATTCTCGTCGTCGACGACAACGTCGATGCCGCCACGACGCTGGGCATGCTGTTGCGGCTCGGCGGCCACGAAGTGCTGCTGTCGCACGACGGCCCCGCGGCGCTCGAAGCCGCCCGCTCGTTCGCCCCGAACGTCGTGTTGCTCGACATCGGTCTGCCGGGTCTCGACGGCTATGGAGTGGCGCGGGCGCTCCGACAACGCCCGGAGACGGAAAGCACGCTGCTGATCGCCGTCAGCGGCTACGGACAGGACGAGGATCGCAGACGCTCGCGCGAAGCCGGCTTCGACCAGCACCTCACCAAGCCCGTCGACTTCGATACCCTGACGACGCTGCTCGCACGCGGTCCGTCGCAGGTCGCGGCAGGGTAAACGCGGCGAACTCGTCGCACGGCTTGGCACGATCTGTGGTGCGTGCGAGACGAGTGCGACACGATCCTCAATCGCCGGACGTCGCTTCCACTACCCGCACAGTCGTTGGTTCGGTCGCCGGCACCATGCCTGTCAGCACCCGTGCCTGCAGCAGCACGAGCAGACCGACGAGCGAGGCGAGCGCGAGGCTGTGGAAGAAGACGTAGCGCAGGATGCGACCTTCTTCCCCCTGCCGGCCCGTCGCGACGCCCGCGACGACGATGCTCTGAGCGTCGACCATCTTGCCCATTACGCCCCCCGAACTATTCGACGCCGCGGCGAGCACAGGCGAAATGCCGAGTTGCTCCGCAGTCACTTTCTGCAGGTTCCCGAACAGCACGTTCGACGACGTGTCGCTGCCCGTCAGTGCGACCCCCAGCCACCCGAGCAACGCCGAGAAGAACGGAAACAGCGGCCCCGTCTCGGCGAACGCCAGCCCCAGCGTCGAATCGAGCCCTGCGAACCGCGTCGTGAAACCGAGCGCCAGCATCGCCGCGATCGTCAACAGTGAATACCGAACGCGGGCGAGCGTGCCGCCGAACGTCCACAGCAACTCGACCGGCCTCAGTCCGAGCAGCAAGCCCGAGATGATTCCCGACAGCAACAGGCCCGTTCCCGTCGCCGAGAGCCAGTTCAGCGCGAAGACCGCTTTTTCCGGGTGCGGCGTGACGACCACCGGCGGCGCCCGCAACACGCGCTCATGCAACCCTTCGATCGGAATCTGCACGACCGAGACGTCGTTGAGCGCCTCTTTGATCTGAGGCACGCCCCACGCGAAGACGACTACCGACATCACGAGCCACGGAGTCCAGGCCCGCCACGCCTCGCGCCTCGAAACCGGCTCGGTCGAAGCCGGCGTCGTTGCGGGCGGTTCGATCGCCTCGGCGACGTCGGGCGAAATGTCCGAAGCGGTCACAGGCTCCGGTGGTTCGACGTTCACCGCGTCGTCCGTTTCGCTTTCGTGATCGAATCGCCAGACCGTCGCCGGTTGCCAATATCGCAACAGCGTGACCAGCGCCAGAATCGAAACGATCGCCCCGGCGATGTCGACCAGCCAAGGGCCGTGATAGTTACTGACGAGAAACTGAACCGCCGCGAAACTGCCGCCCGCGGTGACGCACGCCGGCCAGACTTCGATCGTCCGTCGCCAGCCCGACATCGCGGCGACGATCCAGAACGGCACGATCAGCGAAAAGAACGGCAGTTGCCGCCCAACCATCATGCTCAAGGCGTGCAGATCCAGGCCCGTCACCTGTGCCAGCGTAATGATCGGCGTTCCCAATGCGCCGAAGGCGACCGGGGCCGTGTTGCCGATGAGCGCCAGTCCCGCTGCCTGCAACGGACGGAAGCCGAGTCCGATCAGCATTGCCGCCGAGATCGCCACCGGAGTGCCGAACCCGGCGGCACCTTCGATGAACGCCCCGAAACTGAACGCGATCAGCAATGCCTGCACGCGCCGGTCGTCGGCGAGCGAAGCGATCGTTCGCTTGACGACCTCGAACTGACCGGTCTGCACGGTGATGTCGTAAACAAAGATCGCAGAGAGCACGATCCACCCGATCGGAAACAGACCGTACGCCGCCCCGTAAACTGCCGATAGCCCCGCCAGTCGCATCGGCATTCCGTAGACGGCAATGGCGACGACCAATGCCGCCGACAGCCCGACGATCGCCGCGACATGCGCCCGCACGTGGAAGAAGGCGAGCAATCCCAGCAGCAGCACGACTGGAATCGCCGCGGCCAACGTCGAGAGAGTGAGACTGTCGGCCAGCGGGATGTAGTTTTGAGTCCACGTCATGCGGAGATCCTGCATCAGAGCCGCGACCGTCAGGGAGCGGTTCGCGTGAATCGCGTGACGGCGTCAACCGCTCCCTGACGGTCGCGGCTCTGAAAGAAACGAATCCGGCATCACACCACGAATCGAGGCGTCGATCAATTCGACAGTGTGCAGGACCGGCAGCGGACGCCCCAGTCGTTCGAGCGCCGATCGAATCTGCAGCAGACAGCCGGGGTTGCCCGTCACGATCGCTTCGGCACCGGTGGCGAGAATGTTCGTGGCTTTCCGGTCTCCCAGTTCGTTAGCCGCTTGCGGTTCCAGCAGGTTGTAGATGCCCGCCGAGCCGCAGCAGATCGCCGACTCCTCGATTTCGAGCAGTTCTAGCCCTGGAACACCCGCGAGCAGTTGCCGCGGCTCATCGGCGACTCGCTGCGCATGCCGCAGATGGCAGGCGTCGTGATACGCGACCCGCACAGTCACTGGATGCCGCGTCGCATGCGGTTCGCCCAGTTCGACGAGCAATTCCGTCACGTCGCGGCATCTCGCAGCGAACGCCGCGGCCTTCAGCGCGTAGACCGGGTCGTCTCGCAGCAGGTGACCGTACTCCTTCATCGACGAACCGCAGCCAGCGGCGTTGATCACGATGCGATCGACTTCCGCCGTCTCGAAGGCGTCGATCATCCGCTTTGCAAACAGGACGGCATCGGCTTCCTGACCGGCGTGAACCATCAGTGCTCCGCAGCAACCCTGATCCGCCGGAACGACGACCTCACAACCCTCAGCCGCCAGCACGCGGGCCGTCGCCTCGTTGGCGCCGGGAAAAAAGACCCGCTGCACGCAGCCCAGCAGCAATCCGACGCGCATCCGCGGCCGACCGCCCGCCGGTGCCGGAACAGGCATCGTTGAACGCAGCGATTGCAGCGTCACCGGCGGCAACAACCCTTCCATCGCCCGCAGTCGTGCCGGGAATACGCATGGCAGCCCGGCCGCATGAACCAGCCGCCTTAACCCCGACGCCTGATACAGCCACAGCGGCATCGCCAGCACGCGCAGCCGCTGCGGATGCGGAAACATCTCGAACAGCATCCGCCGGAAGAGCCGGTCGGTCGCGGGGCGGTGATGCCGGCGTTCGATCTGCGAGCGGGTCGCCTCGATCAGTTTTTCGTACTGCACGCCCGACGGACACGCCGTCACGCAGGCCATGCAGCCGAGGCATTTGTCGAAATGCCCGACGTACGTCGAAGTCATCTCGACTTCGTTCTTGAGACCGAGGTCCATCAGATAGATCCGCCCCCGCGGCGAATCCATCTCCTCGCCCCATAAAACATACGTCGGGCAGGTCGTCAGACAGAACCCGCAATGGACGCAGTCGGCGATCAGGTCGGCGGAGGGCGGATGATGCGCGTCGAAGACGCCAAAGGTCGCGGACGGCGTAGCAGCCGGCGCGGCGGGTCGTTCGACATGTTGCGAGGCCATGTCGCACATCGTAACGCAATCAAGCGACCACGTTCAGAGCCGCGACCGTCAGGGAGCGCGTCTCGGCGTCCGATTGCCTGGCTGCTCTTCCTGACGGTCGCGGCTCTGAAGCGGAATCGATGTCGTTCGCTTGCTCAAATCCCTCCCACGAACCGTCCCGGGTTCAGCGTTCCTGCCGGGTCGAACTGCTCTTTGACGCGCCGCATCAGCGGCAGAGAATCGCCCGGCGTTCCCCAGACGTCGAAGCAGTCCCTCCGTTCGGGCGGGTGACGCAGAACGACGAGCGAGCCGCCGAGGCTCGACACCGCCGCACGGAGCCGCGAGATCGCGACGGCGAGGGCGTCCGCATCGACCGACTCGCACCGCACCAGGCCGGCTCCCATCGCCTGCATCACGAGCCGCCAGCGAACGGGACAAGACGCATCCTCCCGCAACGTCTTGAACAGGTCGCCGAGCCGCGCCGGCAGGACTGCGAGCTTGCCGACGACGAACGGTGCTCCGGCGTCCTCGAACAGCCGCTCTCGTGCCGACCATTCGTCGTCGGACGGGTCCGAGACGATCGCTCCGGCGGCGAGAGCCGCATTCGCCACCCGCTCCGCTTTTGCGGCGACAGCGTCGGACAGTCCCTCGATCCGGACGCAAGCGGACCGCGGTTCTCCCTTCGACTCGCGAACCTGGACGGCGGCCGTCAGCAGCGAGCACTCGCCCATCGCGGCGACGAACCGACTGATACCGTCGGGCGACAGGACGAATGCGAGCGTCCGCACGGCCTCGGGAAGCGGATGCAGCCGGAACGTCGCCTGCGTGATCACCCCCAGAGTGCCGAAAGAGCCGGCGAACAGCTTGGGCAGGTCGTAGCCCGCGACGTTCTTGACGACTTTCCCCCCGCTGCGGGCCAGCGTCCCGTCGGCCAGCGCCACCGTGACGCCCAGCACCAGATCCCGCGGCGGCCCGAACGACCACCGCAGCGGCCCGGCGTCCCCCGTCGCCAGCACGCCGCCGACCGTCGCCCGTTCCGGCCAGAGCGGATCAAGCGCAAGTCGCTGCCCGCGCTCGGCAACCGTTCGCTGCAAGGCGGCGATCGTGCAGCCGGTCTCGACCGTCGCCGTCATGTCGCCGGCGGCGTGTTCGAGGATCTGATCGAGCCGCTTCAACGACAGAACGATGTCCGCCCCTCGAGGAGGGTTCCCCCAATCGAGCTTCGTCCCGCCGCCGCGCGGGATGACGTTCAGACCGGCCGCGTTCGCGACAGCGAGAACCCGTGCGACCTCGGAAGGCGTCGCCGGTTCGACGACGAACCGCGGTTGAATGCCGTCGATCGCGTCTGCCGGAGTCGCGAGACGAATGAACTCCGGTCCGACGACTGCGGAGATCTCGGAGGGCAGGGGATCAGGAGTCTTCACTGCGGATATTATTGCCTCTTGATCAAGGCAGTGACATCCGAGCCGCGACCGTCAAAACAACTCCGCCACGCCCGCCGTCTCCAGCGGATGCGGCTCGTACGGCCCCGGTCGTTCGGCGCAGAGCCGTGGTCGCGGGAGGACTTTGTCCGGGTTCGACAGGCCCGCCGGGTCGAAGGCGATGCGGACGCGGTTCATCGTGTCGAGGTCCGGCTCGGCGAACATCTCGGGCATGAAGTCCCGTTTCTCGATGCCGATGCCGTGCTCGCCCGTCAGCGAACCGCCGGTGCGGACGCAGAGCTTCAGAATCTCGGCGGCGAGCGTTTCGGCGCGATGTTCTTCGCCTTCGTTCCGTCGGTCGTACAGCACCAGCGGGTGCAGGTTGCCGTCGCCGGCATGAAACACATTCGCGACCCGCAGCCCGGCGGCTTCACTCATCCGTGCGATCTCGCGCAGCACCTGCGGCAGCGCGGTCCGCGGAATGACGCCGTCCTGCACGATGTAGTTCGGGCTGACGCGGCCCATCGCGGCGAAGGCGGCCTTGCGGCCCTTCCACATTGTCGTCCGTTCGGCGTCGGAGCGGGCGAGCCGCGTCTCGAACGCACCGGACGCGACGCACAGTTCCGTGACGGCCGCCGTCAGCAGATCGACTTCGACCTCGACGCCGTCCAACTCGACGAGCAGCAGCGATTCGCAGTCGGGATACCCGGCGTGAACGGCGGCCTCGGCGGCTTGAAGACTCAATCGATCCATGATCTCGGCGGCGGCGGGCAGGATGCCGGCAGCGATGATCCGGCTGACGGCTTCGCCCGCGGCGTCGGTCGAGTGGAAGGCCGCGACGAGCGTGCGGATCACCTCGGGACGCCGCACGATCCGCAGGACTGCCTTCGTCGCGATGCCGAGCGTCCCTTCCGAGCCGACGAACACGCCGCACAGGTCGTAACCGGGCACATCGGGCGCGGCCCCGCCGAGCGTGACGAGCGACCCGTCGCTCAGCACGACCTCCAGCCCGACGACGTGCGTCGTCGTGAAGCCGTATTTGAGGCAATGCGCTCCGCCGGCGTTCTCGGCGACGTTCCCGCCGATCGTGCAGACCGATTGCGAGGACGGATCGGGCGCGTAGAAGTAGCCATAGGGGGCGACCTTCTTCGTGACGTCGAGATTGATGACCCCCGGCTCGACGACGACCCGCTGGTTGGGAATATCGACGTCGAGAATGCGGTTCATCCGCGCCAGGCTGATGACGATCCCGCCCTCGACCGGCAACGCCCCGCCGCTGAGTCCCGTCCCCGACCCCCGCGACACGAACGGCACGCCGTCGCGATGACAAAGCCGGACGATCGCCTGCACCTCTTCGGTCGATCGCGGCAACACCACCGCCGACGGCACGACGCGAAAGTTCGTCAACCCGTCGCACTCGTAGGTGCGAAGCTGCTCCGGGCGGACGAGCACGTTCGGCTCGCCGAGGAGGGTGCGGAGGTCGTGGAGGAAAGCGGCGTTCGTGGCGATTTCCTTTGATGGCCCTTGCTGGCGC
>JBAQZJ010000295.1:0-1772 GCA_049790855.1 Planctomycetaceae bacterium
CCCACTGCTGACCACTCCGCGAGGCTTCCCAAGGGCGTCCTCGTGGCGCCCTTTTTCGTGATCCGAACCCACCATCCATGATCGCCATCACGCTCCCCGACGGCTCCCGCCGCGAGTTCGACCATCCCGTTTCCGTCGGCGACATCGCCGCGTCCATCGGCCCCGGCCTGGCCAAGGCCGCGCTCGCGGGCAAGGTCGACGGGCGGCTGGTCGACACCAGCCATGTCATCGAGAACGATGCCTCGCTCGAGATCGTCACCGACAAGCACCCCTACGCGCTCGACGTGCTGCGCCATTCGACCGCGCACTTGTTGGCGCAGGCAGTGCAGCGCCTGCATCCCGGCGCGCAGGTCACCATCGGCCCGGTGATCGACAACGGCTTCTATTACGACTTCGCGTACGAGCGCCCGTTCACGCCCGACGACCTGCCGGCGATCGAGGCGGAGATGCAGAAGATCGTCAAGGAAGCGCACCCGGTGTCGCGCAGCGTCAAGTCGCGCGACGCGGCCACGAAGTTCTTCCGCGACATGGGCGAGGAGTACAAGGCGCAGATCATCGAGTCGATCCCCGCCGGCGAGGACCTTTCGCTCTACTCGCAGGGCGAGTTCACCGACCTGTGCCGCGGCCCGCACGTGCCCGGCACCGACAAGCTGCGCGCGTTCAAGCTGATGAAGGTCGCCGGCGCGTACTGGCGTGGCGACCACAACAACCAGATGCTCAGCCGCATCTACGGCACCGCGTGGCTCAACGACAAGGACCTCAAGGCATATCTCCTCCAACTGGAGGAGGCCGAGAAACGCGACCACCGCAAGATCGCCAAGCAGCAGGACCTGTTCCACCTGCAGGAAGAGGCGCCGGGTCTGATCTTCTGGCATACGAAGGGGTGGTCGATCTGGCAGGTGGTCGAGCAGTACATGCGCCGCGTCTACCGCGAGTCGGGCTACCAGGAAGTGCGCTGCCCGCAGATCCTCGACGTGTCGCTGTGGCAGAAGTCCGGCCACTGGGACAACTACAAGGAGAACATGTTCTTCACCGAGTCGGAGAAGCGCACCTATGCGCTCAAGCCGATGAACTGTCCGGGCCACGTGCAGGTGTTCAACCACGGCCTGCACAGCTACCGCGACCTGCCGATCCGTTATGGCGAGTTCGGCGCCTGCCACCGCAACGAGCCGTCCGGCGCGCTGCACGGCATCCTGCGCGTGCGCGGCTTCACCCAGGACGACGGCCACATCTTCTGCACCGAGGACCAGATCGAAGCCGAGGTCACCGCCTTCCACCAGCAGGCGATGCAGGTGTACGCGGACTTCGGCTTCAACGACGTGCAGCTGAAGATCGCGCTGCGTCCGGAGCCGCGGCTGGGCGACGACGCCACCTGGGACAAGGCCGAGGACGCCCTTCGCGCCGCCTTGCGCGCCGCCGGGGTGGAATGGGAGGAGCTTCCCGGCGAGGGCGCCTTCTATGGCCCCAAGATCGAGTACCACCTCAAGGACGCCATCGGCCGCACCTGGCAGTTGGGGACCATGCAGGTCGATTTCATGATGCCCGCCCGCCTCGGCGCCGAATACGTGGACGAGCACAGCCAGAAGCGCCACCCGGTGATGCTGCACCGGGCCATCGTGGGCTCCATGGAGCGTTTCATCGGGATCCTGATCGAGCACCATGCCGGCCAGTTCCCGGCCTGGCTGGCCCCGATCCAGGCGGTGGTGATGAACATCACCGATGCCCAGGCCGATTGGGTGGTGGAATGTCAGAAAACCCTTACAAATCAAGGC
>JBAQZJ010000296.1:0-8408 GCA_049790855.1 Planctomycetaceae bacterium
GGTGACCGATCACCCCTGGCCCGATCTCGAGATCGAGCGCAGCGTGCTCTCCGACATCGACGCCGAGGTGGCCGAACCGGCGGAACCGACGGCCGAGGGCATCGCCGCTGCAGCGCCTTCGGTCGATGCGATCGGCGTCTGCTGGGCTTCGCTTCCGGGGCCGCTGCTGGAACGAAGCACGCGTTGCCGCATCGTCGCCCGGTTCGGGGCGGGTCTCGATAATATTCCCGTCGACGTGGCGACGCGTCTCGGGATACCGGTGACGTTTGTGCCCGATTACTGCGTCGCCGAGGTCGCCGACCACACGCTGGCGCTCGTTCTGGCCGCGCTTCGGGACATTCCGGCGTTCGACCGTGCCCTCAAGTCGGGTCGCTACGACTCGAACCGGTTCGTCCCTCGTCGATTGAGTCGTCTGACGATCGGTCTCGTCGGCTTCGGCCGCATCGGCCGGGCAGTCGCCGACCGCGCGAGCGCCTTCGGCATGACGGTGCTGGCGACCTCTCGTTCCGGCGAGACGCACGGCCGTCGAGTCGCCTTGCGGTCGCTCGACGAGTTGGTCGCCTCGTCCGACGTGATTTCATTGCACGTACCGCTGACTTCCGGGACGCGACGCCTGATCGACGCCTCGCGGCTGGCGAAGATGCGTCCGTCGGCGTATCTCGTGAACACATCCCGCGGACCGTTGATCGACCCGACGGCGCTGCTCGCCGCGCTCGATCGCGGCGAGATCGCGGGGGCGGCGCTCGACGTATTCGATCCCGAGCCGCCTGCGCCGGAAG
Organism: Planctomycetaceae bacterium; assembly: GCA_049790855.1. Lineage (GTDB taxonomy): Bacteria > Planctomycetota > Planctomycetia > Planctomycetales > Planctomycetaceae > JACCRE01. The sequence goes on from JBAQZJ010000296.1 coordinate 780, forward strand.
ATGCACTCGTGAACCATCCGCGCGTGATCGCGACGCCCCATGTCGCCTTTCGTTCGGAGGAGTCGGTGATCGAACTGCGAACGAGGGCGGCCCGGCAAATACGCGACGCATTGACCGGCCGACGGCCGGAGCACGTCGTCAATCCGGACGTCTTCGCCTGACGGCGCAACCGCCACGATCGCGTTATCCGGAGTTTGGTTCGATCGCCGGAGCATCTGTTCTCCATTTGCGACTCTGCGCCAAACGGCGATTCAGAACCGCGACCTATGCTGATATACATCGCGATCACGATCGGGCTTGCGCCGGTGATTTCCGATCCCCCGACAGAAATGGTTTCTGCTGCCCAGCGACCGGGCGCGAACTCCCATGTCCGACAGCATTCTTGAACTCGACGCCGCCCTCCGTGAAAAAGAGGAGTTGATCACCGCGCTCACCGAGCGTCTCGAACTCACCGCCGAACAACTTGACCGGCTGCAACGCACCAACGGCGACCGCGGACACTGGCTGGCCGGTGGAATGCCGGCCCAGCTCGTCGAACAGCAACAATCGTTGTGCGGGGGACTGGAACGGCTGCTCGAACAGTGGGAGGCGGCGCAGCCGAATCTCGCCCTGGAACGGATCGAGTCGCAGTTGAGCGACCTGCGACAACTGCTGTCGTCGCACACGGGCGACGATGCCGTTTCCAGGCCGTCGCCGGTCTGTCGAAAACCTGCCGCCGACCGATCGGAATCGGTCGCGTCGTCCCACTTCGGAGACGCTCCGGGCTGGGAAGCGCTCAAGGCCGAGTTGCTGTCGCAGGAGCCGTCGGCGGAGAACCGCGTCGACCCCGTCACGATTCCGGAACCGATCGTCGCGGCCGAAGCCGATCCCTTCGGCGAAGAGCCGTTGCAGGCTCCGGCTCTCATCGAACTCGAATCGGCGAGTCGCGACGAGCTTTGCGACGCCGTTCGGGAACGCGACGAGTTCATCATCGAACTGTCGAAGCGATATCGAGCCGTCGAGGGAAGAACTCGACCGGGCGACGGCTGGAAAGCCTTCGACGGACTGCCCGACGAACTGCGCGCCCGCGTCGAATCGCTGGAGAGGCGTCTGGAACAGATGCTCCGGCTCGGCGAGGTGGAACTGTCGCTGGAACGCGCCAAGTTGTGCCGCGAAGCGGCTCGACTCAGGCAAATGGAGGCCGGTGCATCAAAGACGACCGAACGATTCGTCGCCGCAGGTCATGATCACGTCGCGGATGACGAGCAATCCCCCGGATCATCGCGCGAGGGTCGCTGGCTACGGGTGCTGGGCATTGCACGCGACAAGTAGGCCTGTCGACTTCGGTTGCCGCAAGTTGTGTCCTCCCAGCGGTTTTCAGCGTCGTGCAGACTGGTGAATCGTCGGGGCGACGAATCGGGTATCCTCTGGAGACCTGTTCCCGCCGTCGTTCTTGCGCTCACGGAATCCACCGGTGACACGCCTCCCTGCTCTTCTGCTGTTGGTGACGTCGTTGGGTTCGGCCGGCGCCGCCGAAACGCCCGTCCCGGTCGGCGCGAAGGTCTCCAACTTCACGCTCTCCGACTACCGCGGCGAAGAACGCAGCCTTTCCGACTACGGCGAGGCGAAAGTCATTGTGCTCGCCGTGCTGGGAACGGAATGCCCGCTCGCGAAGCTCTACGCGCCGCGCTTGCAAAATGTGGCCGACCGGTACGCCGACAAAGGCGTCGTCGTGCTGGGAGTGAACGCGAATGCGCAGGACTCGATCACGGAGATCGCGGCGGATGCGCGGCGGCATGAGCTGACGTTTCCGGTCTTGAAGGATCTGCATCAAGAAGTCGTCGACGCGATCGGCGCATCGCGAACTCCCGAGGTCGTGGTCCTCGACTCCGACCGGGTCATTCGCTACCGCGGGCGGATCGACGACCGGTACGGCATCGGCTACGCGAAAGACGCCGCGAGCGAGGATTATCTGATCAACGCGATCGAAGTGATCCTTGCCGGCAAACCGATCGAGACTGCGAGCGTCGAACCGATCGGCTGTCTCATCGGCCGGACGAAAACCCCAACGGCCGACGCCAAAGTCACCTACACCGGCGACGTCGCTGCGATTCTGAATCGACGTTGTGTCGAATGTCATCGCGAGGACGAGATCGCGCCGTTCTCGTTGACCGATTACGAGTCGGCCTCCGGCTGGGCCGAGATGATCGCCGAGGTCGTTCGTGAAGGCCGCATGCCGCCCTGGCATGCCGCCGAGCCGGTCTCCGGATCAGAGAGCCATGACGGCACGGAACTCCGCTACGTCGAGCACATCCGCTTCGCGAATCGTCGCCGATTGAGCGATGACGAGCAGCGGATTCTGCTGGCCTGGTCGGCTGCCGGCGCGCCGAAAGGCGACGGTGCGGCACCGGAATTTCCAGTCGACGCCGTGACCGGATGGCAACTGGCCTCCGAGCCGGACGCCGTGTTCGCGATGGCCGAAAAGCCCTTTCAGGTGCCGGCCGAGGGCGCGGTGGAGTACCAGTACTTCAAGATCGAGACGAACTTCACGGAAGACAAGTGGATCCAGGCCGCCGAAGTCATCCCCGGCAACCAGGCCGTCGTGCATCACGTGCTCGTCTACGCGGCGAAGAAGGGACGCACGGATTCTCTCGGCGTCGGTCGCGGCGAATTTCTCGCGGCCTACGTTCCCGGTCTGAAGCCTGCTGCCTATCCGCCCGGCATGGCGAAGCTGATTCCCGCGGGGGCCGAGATGCTGTTTCAGGTCCATTACACGCCGGTCGGATCGGCGCAGAGCGACTTGTCGAAGATCGGCCTCTTGTTCGCGAGTCCGGACGAAGTCGAACATCTGGTGGAAACCCGATCGGTCATCGAACAGAAGCTGACGATCGTGCCGCAGGAGGCCGACCAGAAGATCGCCGCCGACGAGACGATTCCGTACGAAGGGGCGAAGCTGTTGTCGCTGATGCCGCACATGCACTTGCGGGGACAGGCGTTTCGATACACACTCGACCGCGACGGCGATCGGAAGACGTTGCTCGATGTTCCGCATTACGACTTCAACTGGCAGACCGGCTACCGCCTTGACGAGCCGATCGAACTCGTGCGGGGGGACCGCATCCTCGGCGAGGCGTGGTACGACAATTCACCGGCAAACCTCGCCAATCCCGATCCATTAGCGACGGTCCACTGGGGCAACCAGACCTGGAACGAGATGATGATCGGCTACTACGACGTGGCCGTTCCGCTCGATGACGAGGCGCGAAAAAGCGTCCGTGAAGGGCGGTTCACGATCGAAGAGCCACGGTCGCCTGCCGATGACGTGGAACAGCGGGTCCGTGAGACGTTCGAGCGTCACGACGCCGACGACGACGGCAAACTGACTCGCGACGAGGTTCCCGAACGCCTGCGGAGAATCCACAAGCAGGTCGATCGCAACGGCGACGGAACCGTCACCAGGAAGGAACTGAAACGGGCCTTTGAGCGGAAGGCGGACTGAAGAGGAGACGGGGAGACAAAGGGAGGGGGAGATTTCCGATCGCCCGTCTTTCCGATGTCGGTATCTGCGGACATAGACTCGAAAACGTTGAGTGGCATGCCACCCACGGCGACGACGACTGCAAGGTGACCGTCGAAGACATTCGCAACGCGTGCGAGCGGGGGAATGGCGTCCCCCCCTCCCCCGTCTCCCCCCTTCGCCCACTCCTTTACGTCACGTCCGCTTGTTACCGCGGCCCATCAACAGCAGGCCGACGACTGCGATCGAGACCAGCAAGCCCGTGTACTTTGCGGGCGTCATGTGGTTCCACTGGTCGACGACGAACCACACATAGTAATTGATGTGAGAACTGATGAGGCTGCCGAGGCGATCGAGCCAGCTCATTGCCGTCATGGCGCACCGCAGCGGTTCGGGACGAGACGAACGGACCGCTCCTGCGCGATCCTCCACGATCAGCGTAGCTCACGTTTCGGTGGAGGACGCAAATCGGAAAATCGGCGGAACCCGCAAAGCCTCGCAGGCGGCGGTGCGACCGGTGCGACCGGTGTCCTCGATCGTCGAAACGCCTTCAGAGCCGCGACCGCCAGAGAGCGTCTATCGACGTGGGGCGCCGAGTGGCACTCCCTGACGGTCGCGGCTCTGATTCCTACGCCGTCACCACGAGGCTGTCGCGATGCACGACCTCGTGGTACGTGACGCGGCCGAGCAGTTCGGCCAGGGCGTCGGTGCGGCGGCCGGCGATGCGGGCGACATCGACGGAATCGTAGTTCGACAGACCGCGGGCGAACTCGTTGCCGTCGGCGTCGGCGAGCGACACGACCTCCCCGGCCTGAACGCTGCCGACGACGCCGACGATGCCGATCGGCAGCAGGCTCTTGCCGCCGAACCGCACCGCCTGGCTCGCGCCGGCGTCGAGCCGGAACTGCCCCTTCGGGCGGATCGTGTAGCCGATCCAGCGTTTCCAGGCGGGTAGTGCCACGTCGCGGGCCAGAAACAGCGTGCCGACCTCTTCGCCTTCCAGCACGAGATCGAGCACGTGCGGCTGGCGACCGTCGGCGATGATGACGTTCTCGCCGACCGCAGTCGCGGTTCGCACGGCTTCGAGTTTGCTTTTCATCCCGCCGGTACCGCGGCTGCTTTGCGTGTGCCGGGCCAGGCCGAGCAGATGTTCGTCCCAGGTCGCCACCAGCGGAATGCGCCGGCTGGCCGGGTCGTGCGGATCGCCGTCGTACAGCCCGTCGACGACGCTCAGAATGACGAGCAGCGGTCGCGGCAGCAGGCTCGTGACCATCGCGGCGAGCTGGTCGTTGTCGCCGAACTTGATCTCTTCGACACTGACGGTGTCGTTCTCGTTGACGATGGGCACGACGCCGTACTCGAACAGCATCGAGAGCGTGTTACGGACGTTCAGGTACCGTCGGCGATGCTTGAAATCCTCGGCGGTGAGCAGCAGTTGGGCCGCGTAAAGATCGTGCTGTCGCAGGACGTCGTCGTACGCTCGAATCAGGCGGGCCTGGCCGGTCGCGGCGGCGGCCTGAAGCTGGGCGAGGTCTTTCGGGCGGGATTTCAGCTTGAGGATGCCGATGCCGGCTCCGATCGCCCCGCTGGAGACGACGACGACCTGCCGTCCCGTGCTGCGAATGCGGGCGATCTGGCGGGCGAGGCCGGCGATTCGCTCTTCGTCGAGCGTGTCGTCGTCGCGGGACAGGGCGTTGGTGCCGACCTTCACGACGACCGTTTCGGCCGTTTCGATCACTTCCCGCCGGATCAGACTTTTCATCTCGCCCATGTCGGGCCGCCAGCAAAGGTGTCAAACTTCACAAAGCCCGCCTCGTCCGGGAGGCGGGCTTTGCAGGAAAGCCGGTGTGACGATTTGCCCGCCGCGCCCCGTTTCCGGAACCGCCGGACACGGTTATGATAGGGAACCGTGAAAACCGTGTGAAGGCGTTCCCGCGACCGGGATCTTCGCACGCCCGCCGCCGCGACCCTGACCGGGGCCGCGTCCCCTCCGGACCGCGACACGCATGTCGGAACTCCACCACGAGTGCGGGATCGCCGCCGTCTATCACCTTCCGGGCGGGGAGATCAGCCCGTATTGTCCGCCGCAGGGACCGGACGACGCCTCGCGGCTATTGCCGCGGATGTTGCTCGACATCCAGAATCGCGGCCAACTTGCGGCAGGATTCTCGACCTACCGACCGGCGCGCAGCTCGCTGCTCGAAACCTACAAAGACGTCGGAACCGTCACCGAGGTGTTTCACCTCAACCAGCAGCGGCCTTACCAGGCGCTGATGGAGCAATACGCCGGGCCTGCCGCGATCGGGCATGTCCGCTACGCGACCTGCGGCAAGGAGGAGCGTAGTTACGCCCAGCCGTTCGAGCGACCGCACATCGAACGCCGCAAGTGGTTCACGTTCGCCTTCAACGGCCAACTGGCGAATTACCAGGCGCTGCGGGACGAGATTCTCGCCCAGCCGAATTTTCATCTCGCCCGCGACACCGATACCGAAATCCTGATGCACCTGATCGGTCGCGAACTGTCGGGCGACCGGCAGCCGGCCCTGATCGACGTGCTCAAACGACTCGCGGAAAAGCTCGACGGCGCCTACAACATCGTCTTTCTGAACGCCGCGGGCGACATGTTCGCCGCCCGCGATCCGCTGGGAATGCGGCCGCTCTGCTATGCTCACGAAGGATCGCTGTTCGCCACGGCGAGCGAAAGCGTCGCCCTGACGAATCTCGGCTTCGCCGAATCGAGCGTCCGCAGCGTGCCCCCCGGTGCGGCGGTTCTGATCGAGAACGGGACGCTGCGGGTCGAGCGGTTCGCCCGTTCGCCGCGGACCGCCCATTGCTTCTTCGAGTGGATCTACTTCGCAAACGTCGCCAGCACGCTCGATGAACGCAGCGTCTACCTCGTTCGCAAGCGGCTGGGCGAAGAACTGGCCCGGCAGGAACGATTGGCGAAGGACGAAGACACGATCGTCGTCCCGGTGCCCGACACGGCGAAAGCCGCGGCCGACAGCATGGCCTACCAGCTCGGCGTGCCGTGCCTCGAAGGACTGTTCCGCAACCGTTACGTCGGCCGGACCTTCATCGAAGGCGCCGATCGTGCGAACAAGGCCCGCCTGAAGTACACGCCTCTCCCGCAGGTTCTCGAAGGCAAGCGCGTCCTGCTCGTCGAAGACACGATCGTCCGTTCGACGACGATGAAGGCGCTGATCTCGCAACTGCGGGACCGAGGTCGGGCGCGGGAAGTGCATGTCCGCGTCGCCTGCCCGCCGATCATCGCGCCCTGCTTCTACGGCATCGACATGAGCACGATCGGCGAGCTGTTCGCCCCGAAGTTCATGCCCGACGGCGTGCTGACGACCGAAATCGAAGACGAGATGGCGGCGGCCCTCGGCGCCGACAGCCTGCGTTACCTGCCGACGTCGGCGATCGCCCGAGCGGTCGGCATGTCGGGCGACAGTCTCTGCCAGGCGTGCCTGACGACCGACTATCCGACGGAAGTCGGCACGCAGCTCTATCAGATCGCACTCGATAAATCGCGTCGCGGACAGGAGAACGGCGGTCGGACCTACGACGCCCCCGATCGCTCGGACGATCCCGCTCTCGCCGCAGCGGCCGTGCCGGTGTGAATCGACGAAGGATCTCGTTAAGCCGCGGCTAACGGGTGCGAGTTTCGTTCCTCATCGGTCGCGGCTGAGCTTGTTCACGAGGAGTGCGATGGTCCGCGAGCATGAGATCGAAATTCGCGTCCGCTACAGCGAGACGGACGCGATGGGTTTCCTGCACCACTCGAACTACCTCTGCTATTTCGAGATGGGACGGACGGAACTGCTGCGGGCAGGCGGCGGAAGCTATCGCGCGATGGAAGAGAAGGGGCTGTTCCTCGTCGTGACGAAGGTCGCCGTCCAGTACCGGCAACCGGCCCGCTACGACGACCTGCTGACGCTCAAGACCCGCTTCGCCCGCGCCTCGTTCGCCAAGCTCGAGCACGCCTATGAATTGCGTCGCGACGGTCAGTTGCTGACGACCGGCGAGACCACGCTCGCCTGCATCGATCGCGATGGAAAAGTGCAGCGAATGACGGAGTTGTTCCCGGATCTGTTCGAGGAACGAGGCTGAGGCAGGGCCGGCTGTGCCGGCCG
>JBAQZJ010000297.1:0-11585 GCA_049790855.1 Planctomycetaceae bacterium
CCTCTGGGGAGAGGGGCCGGGGGTGAGGGGAGCCGTTTGGCCCGCGTCGTGAAAGTTGATTGGCGTTCTACCGCTGCGGACGGTTGAAAAACACAGGCCAAACCGCAGGACATCCCCTCACACCTGACCCCTCTCCCCAGAGGAGAGGGGGACCGACGACGCGGCCGGTTTCGACGCAATTCGAGAGATTGTCCGGACGCTCTGAAACTCGCGGAAGCGGAGACGACGTTGGCGATGGCGTGGCAGACAAACTTACGACGGCTGTTCGTCGTCGGATTTCTGTTGGCGAGCGGCTGCGGCCCCTCGCCCGAAGTGCGACCGCCCCTGCATCCGACGCAAGGCCTGCTGACGATCAACGGCGAGCCGGCCGCGGGGGCGATGGTCGTGCTCCACCCTGCCGACGGGAAGTCGTTCGACGATCGGGGAACCCGTCCCAAGGCGACGGTCAACGCCGACGGCACGTTCGAACTGACGACGTATCAGAACGGCGACGGCGCTCCGGCCGGCGATTACCGCGTTTCCATTCTCTGGCTGATGGAGCCGGATTCAAGCTCCCGCTGGGACCGGCTCGGCGGGCGTTACGCCAATCCCGACAGCACCGACCTTCGCGTCTCGATCGGCGAAACGGCGAACCTGTTGAACCCGATCCGACTCGAAGGCATCCCGCTGGCGACCCGCCGGCCGCAAGCCGATTCAAGCGACTTTGACCAGGTCGACTGATGCGTTGTCAAAGTTCCACCCGCAGGTCGGAAAGAGTACGCGGACTTTCCGTCCGTCGCCCGTCGTCCCCGAACTTGAACCGTGACAGAGCGTCCTGAGTTGCAGACGATCGGCCGCAAAGAGACGCAATGAACACAAAAAGCAGGAAGACATCGTGCCGTGCGCCACGGCGTCGAGCAGGACGACGTTCTTTTTGCGCCCTTTTGTGCCTCTTCGCGGCAACAGGGCTTCTTCAGTAAATCGGATCTTCAAATCGGATCTTCAAGGCACCTGAGACTCACTCGCCTCGTGCGGCAACAACTTACGGATCGCTCGTCATGCCCATGCGACACTCTCCGCGGTTTGCGATTCCGCTGCTCGCTCTCGTGTTCTCGCTGCCGGCCGCTTCGCCGGCGCACGAGCATCAACATCACGCGGCCGATGCTCAGGATGTGACGAAGTCGGCCCGTAGCGGCGCCTGGTCGTCACCCGAGACCTGGGAAGGCGGCAAGGTTCCCGGAGCGGGGGCGCGGGTCTGGATTCAGAAAGGACATGAAGTCCTGTACGACCGTCATTCCGACGAAGTCGTCCGCGGCATTCAGATTTCCGGCACCCTGACCTTCGCGACCGACCGCGATACTCGCCTGGACGTCGGCCTGATCCGCATCGAGGACCACGACGAGTACACCGAAGAAGGCTTCGACTGCCTGCACGCCCCGGCCGCTCCGCCCGAGGCCAAAGGCCCCGGCCCGATCGAGCACGAACCCGCTCCCCCCACCGTCCGGGCGGCTCTCGAAATCGGACGACCCGACGCCCCCCTGTCGGCCGACCACACCGCGTTGATTCGATTGCACTACATCGAAGGCATGAATCGCGAGACCTGCCCGGCGATCGTCTGCTGCGGCGGTCGCATGGACCTGCATGGGGCGCCGCTGGAGCGGACATGGGTCAAGCTGCCCTTCCAGTCGGCGCGGGTGGGCGAAGCTCGCGTCGTCATGCCGGCGGACCTGCCCGGCTGGAAGGTCGGCGACCGCATCATCATTTCAGGAACGACACGGCAGCAGGGTTATCTCGGAACGCGGACCGGCGTTTCGCGGAATGACGGTGAGAAGGGCGAGAACAGCGTCTCGCGCAATCCCACGACCGAAGAGCGCATCATCACGAACATGCGCCCCTGGCGGGGTCTGGATTCCGAATATCAGATCGTGAGCTTCGACGAGCCGTTGGAATTCGAGCATTACGCTTCGGGCGAGCATCGGGCCGAAGTCGCCAACCTGAGCCGGAACGTCATTGTCGAATCGGCCGATCCGGAAGGCGTCCGCGGCCACACGATGTATCACGCCGACTCGGCCGGCAGCATCAGCTACGCCGAGTTCCGTCATCTCGGCAAGCGCGACGTGCTGGGCAAGTATCCGATTCACTACCATCTCGTCGGCAACACGATGCGGGGCAGCAGCCTGATCGGGGTCTCGGTGTGGGACAGCCATAACCGCTGGATCACGATCCACGGCACGCAGTATCTCGTCGTTCGCGACTGCATTGGTTACAAGAGCGTCGGCCACGGTTATTTCCTCGAGGACGGTACGGAAGTCTTCAACATCCTCGACCGCAACCTCGCCGTGCAGGCGCTCGGCGGCAAGCCGCTGCCCGAGCAAGTTCTGCCCTACGACCGGAATCTCGGCTCGGGCTACTGGTGGGCGAACAGCCTCAACACGTTCACCCGCAACGTCGCCGTCGAATGCGACGAAGACGGCTTCCGATTGGAAACCGTCGAAACGCCCGAGTTCGACCCGGTCCTGCCGGTCCTACAGAGCGACGGCCGTGTTGAGAAGGTCGATATCCGCACGCTGCCGTTCGTTCGATTCGATGGGAACGAGGCCCATTGCCAGCGGCTGTTCGCGATCAACCTCGGGGGTTTTTCCCAGTCGAAGTTCGGCGACGAAGACAGCGACGTCGAGGGCGTCGGACCCGATTACCAGCACCCGTTCGTCTTGCGCAACACGAAGATCTGGAACACACACTGGGCCTTCCACTGCGGCAGCCCCAGCGTGATGATCGACGGCATGCAGATGCACGCTTGCTTTTACGGGATCTGGCGGTGCGTGATGCTGCGACACGAATACCGCGGGTTGGCGATCTCCGACGTCGACACGCCGGTCTTCTTCCCGCGGACGTCGATCGAGCCGGAGGAAACCGACTCGGGCGTACGCTATTCGGACCTCGATCCGATCGACGACCTGCCGCCGGTCACGGTCATCACGCACGTCGAACCGATTTCGACTGACACGATCCGAGTTCGCGGCGTCACTTCGGACAACTACGACGTGAAGCAGGTGCTGGTCAACGATCGCCCCGCTCGCGCCACGGGACCGAATTTCATGGAGTGGGAAATCGATCTTCCCGCATCGTCGGGCGGACTGCGGCTGACCGCACATGCGGAAGACGCCGAAGGAAACGTCGAGACGATGGCCCACGTCCGCGACTACGCCTCTGCCTCGTCCGCCATCTTGCCGTTAGCCGTCGGCCCCGGCCGACGCGAATCGTCGGACCAGCCCGACGGCTAAAAACATCGCCACCGGACTCCCTTTTGCGATTGCAGGTTGCCGGTCCATCAGGCTATGACCCGGTGACGAGTCACTGTCGGACGGTCGCGGACTTCGGTCATGGAGCATGCCATGCCGGCCTGGTCGACGAGCGTTGCGGGTCATCTCCGCGGAGCCGCGGCCGCGATCCTGCGCGGTCGCGGGCGATACTTCGACTCGGCCGGCGTTCGCATTCGCTACTTCGAGCAGGGGGCGGGAGAGGCCGTCGTGCTGATTCACGGCTTCACCCGCTCGGCGGCGACCTGGGTGGCGGCGGGCTTCACGGCCGACCTCGCACGCGATCACCGCGTGATCGCCCTCGATTGTCGCGGTCACGGCCAAAGCGGAAAGCCCGCCGACCCGACGGCCTACGGATCGCGCATGGCCGACGACGTGATCCGCCTGCTCGATCGGCTGAACGTCGACGTGGCGCAGGTCGTCGGTCACTCGATGGGCGGCCGGATCGCGCTCCGGCTCGCCGCTTCCCGACCGGATCGAGTTCGATCGGCGGTTCTGGTCGCTTCGGGGGGAACGTTCATCCCGCGGGCCGGCGAAGCCGACCCAATGCCCATCGAGACCGTCGCACGCTCCCTCGAAAGCGGCGGCGGATTCGGACCGTTCTTCAAGGCGATTCTTCCACCGGAACGGCCGCTCTCGCGATGGCGGTTGCGGCTTCTCGACCTGGCAGTCGCGGCGACGAACGATACGCGCGTGCTGGCGGCCGTGGCTCGCGGTTACGCGGGCCTGACGGTCACCGATGCGGAACTGGCGACGCTTCCGATGTCGGTCTCGGTCGTCGTCGGCTCGGCCGACCCCTACCAGACGGCGGTCACCGCCCTTGCCCGCCGCGTTCCAGGGATGCAGTTGGTCGTCGTCGAAGGTGCTTCGCACCTCGACGTGCTGCGGCGACCCGAGGCCCGGCTTGCCGTGCGACAATTCCTCGCGGCCGGCCGGAACGAACGGCGTCGAGCTGCCTGACGGAAGGCTCGTCGGGCAGCGCCAGGGGCTGTGCGTCAACGACCTCCACGGCCTCGCCGACGGCGACTCGACGACGCCTGGACCGGCACCGGCGGACTGCAACTGAACTTCTGACATTCAGCGTCTCTCAGCGCCGTATCAAGCCGATTACCCGCGAGACGACCGGGGGCGCCCTTATTTAAGACGTTGGCGGCCTCTCCGCGCCGCACCGGGCCGATCTGCGGTGTAGACTCTCGGGCGACGAGTCGCCGTCGGGGGCTGGCCCGCTCTCCGAAGTGACTCGCCACTGCTGCCGACGCGGCCCCTTTTCCTCGGGGCCGCGTCGATTTTTGGTCGTGGGTCCGTTTGAATGAGGCAGCCAAGATTGTCGCCTCTGAATCCCTTTGGCCTCGTAATCGACGAGCCGGGTCGCGAAGCGATGGTCGTCATGCTTGGGCCTCAGCTCAAACGGCACAACTCTTACCGCGGATCAGCCGTCGCATTGTGACGACTGGATGAGGGCGCGATCCGCCCGTCGGCCCGTTTCGACCAGGGAGTCGGAAAGTCCGTCACCTCGGTTGTCTCCACCATCGAACGGATCGCGTGACCTTCGAGTCGACCTGACGGCGTCGCCCCTGCTGCCGCTGAACGATCTGTAGCGACAGTAATTATTCGGCCGCAAAACGATCGCGAATAGGGGCGAACTCCACCAGGACCGCTTACCGTGCCGGCGATCGCGACGTGTCCTTGCGTCACGTTGGACGCAGGCTGTCCGTGCGGTGGCGTAGAGTGAGCCGACGTGCCGCGCCCCGCTCGAATCAAATCCGCCGGAGCTTCTGCTCAACCCTCGTGCAGGAATCGCCGCTCGATCCGCTCGAGGGCGTTTCGCGAACGACGGACGTCGGTCGACACCTGAATGACGGAATGCAGGAGCTCGCTGACGACGAAACACGCCAAGCCGAATCCGAGAGATGCGGCGAGCCAGAACAGCGTCAGCATCACGCCCAGGGCATTCTCACCGATCAGCGAGAGGACCAGCAGGACGAGGCTGAAAGCGACCGGCAGACTCCCCACCACGATCAACAGAATCGCGTACACGCGCAGCACGGCGTATTTCGGAATTCCGTCGTCCGAGCGGCCGGCTGCGGTCGCGCTCGGCGCCATGGCCCCGGGAATCGGCGGTGGTGCGAGGGCCGATTCCTCATCGAGAAGGTCGTCGTCGTTGGACCAATCGTATTCGCTGTCGGCGATCGCCGGTTCGTCGCTGAAGCCGCGTTCCGCAGCGACCGTCGCATCAAACAGACCCTTGACCCGCGTGGCACGGAACCAGGCGCCGTCGCCGATCCGCAACTGCGTGTCCGGCACGAGCGTCCCCGCGTTGGCCAGGTCGCGAAGCTTCTTCGCAGGAAACGGTCCGAGCGTTCTGCCGTCGAGCTGGGCATACCACTGCTGCGCCATGGCACCTCCAGGCTCAGGAAGAGAATCACGACTCTAAAGCTACCCTATTTTCAGCACCAAACGTTCGTCCACAGCTTCCGATGTCTCAACAACGCTCAACATCACGCCGGCACTTGCCAAACGTGTCGTTTGACCGGAAAGGGAGAATCAGGTCCGTCGCTGGTCCGGTAATTTTGACCGTGAACGTCTTTTTTCTGGATTCTGGTGTTGAAGGTGTTACTCTGTGCTCTGAACCGGGGTTTCCCTGAGATGCGATTGCTCCCTACTTTGGCCGTTGTCGTCGTCGTGTCGGCATTGTGCGTCGCACTTCTGGCAATGCGTGGCTGCCAGGCCGAGCCTGCGTCGACGACGCCGAGTTCGACGGAATCCGACGCAGTCGCGTCGACTGATTCGATCGAGTCGCCGTCGGAACCGGCCGAGTCGCCGCCCCCGACACCGCCACCTGCGGAGTCTCTGTCCCGTCCTCAACCGTCGACCGTCGGTGACGTCGTTTCGGCAATGCCTCGCTCGTCGCCGCGAGCGTCCGAAGCGTCAGCACCCTCGCCTGCTAAAGCGACCACCGCCTCCGAGGCTCTGACGACCGCTCAGGCGCGAGTGACGGCAGCCGAGCGGGAAGCAGATCGCGATCCCGGTGAAGCCTTCCGCCTGTATGCCGAGGCCTATTCGGCCGTCAGCGCCCATTCCTCCGACGCCGCGTGCGCGGCACTCACCGAACGCATCGTTCCCCGGCTGCGGCAGTCCGCAGCACGCGCGAATGCCGCCGCTGGTCTTGTGGGCGACAAGACGCTGGTCGAGGAATAACCGCGTCCCTCCGAACTCTGTCGGGCCAAATGAGCACCGCTGCCGCTCACATCCTGTTGAAGCAGGCGACCTGTCCGCACTGCTGGACGACCTTTCGTCCCGAGCAATCGCTGTTCGTCACCGAGCACGTCGACCTGCTGGGTGATGCGCGACTCGGCCCCGACGCCCAGACGCGGTTCCTGCCGACGCGGTTCAACGTGCAAGGCGACGCAATCGACGCGAAAGGCTTCCCCTGCAGCCAGATCGCCTGCCCGCAGTGTCACCTGACCGTGCCCCGTGCGTGTCTCGAACTGCCCCCGCTGTTTCTGTCGATCTTCGGTGCGCCGGGCAGCGGGAAGTCGTACTACCTCGCCGCGATGACGTGGCAGCTGCGGGCCTCTCTTCCCGAGCGATTCCGCCTGGCCTTCGGCGACGCCGACCCGGCGATGAATCGCACGCTGGTCGACTACGAGGAATCGCTGTTCGTCAATCCGCATGCCGACGAGCTGATTCCACTCGGGCAACTGATTCGCAAGACGGAAACCCAGGGCGACCTCTACAACGCCGTCGCGTTCGGCGGGCAGAACGTCCTCTATTCACGGCCGTTCCTGTTCACGCTGCGACCGCGTGACGACCATCCCGCGGCAGCGGGGCCGGCCGGCGGCGCCCGGCTCGTGTGCCTGTACGACAACGCGGGGGAATCGTTCCAGCCGGGCGCCGATTCGGCCGCCGCCCCCGTCACGCGGCACCTGGCCCATTCGCGAGCGTTGCTGTTCGTCTTCGATCCGACGCAGGACGGCCGCTTTCGGAAGGCTGCCGGCATCAGCGGCTCGGCGGCTCAGCTCAGCCGGCAGGAGCCGATCCTGCAGGAAGCCGCGGCCCGCGTTCGCCGGCATGCCGGCCTGCGACACTCGGAAAAGCACCAGCGGCCGCTGATCGTCGTGCTCTCGAAGTACGACCGCTGGTCGGGGCTGCTGAACGAAGACGTGCCGCCCGAGCCGATGCGGTCGCTCGGCCCGGCGGCCGAACGGTCGTTCGCGCTCGATGCCGACCGCATCGAGCATCGCTCGAAGGTCGTGCGTGAAATCCTCAAACGGCATTGTCCCGAGATCGTGCATGCCGCCGAGGGCTTCTGCGAGCACGTCGTCTATGTTCCGACCAGCGCCGTCGGCGAAAAGGCCGAAGTCGACACGAAGACCGGGCAACCCGCGATTCGCCCGGCCGATACCGAGCCGCACTGGGTCACGGTGCCGTTCCTCTACGCCCTCGCATCGACGGCCGGCAATCTCGTCCCTAGCGCTCGCCGGAAACGGCCCGATTTGCACAACGGAAAGTGATGCGGCATGGCTCAAGAGCTGCTCTACACGTCGGCGCCGCGGGGGCTCAAGTCCGGCAGCCGCGGCTTCTGCACCGTCGAGGCCACCGCCGGCCTGTCGCCGACACTCGTGACGGCGCTCGAAGGGCTGTCCGGTTATCGTCACGTCGCTGCGCCCGGCGACCCGTCGAATCCCGTCGTGTATTCCCATGTCACGCTGTCGGTCGCCGGCCGGCGATGCAGCGTCGTGTCGCGCGTCGCCGATGCCGGAGCCGATTACACCGGCCGCACGAACAAACTGGCCCATCACTTGGCGCTCGACACGGCCGAGCGGCCCAAAGGCGGCCCCGCCTGGCTCGCCGGGCAACCGAACCTGCTGCGCAGCCGGTTTGAAGGCGAGCCACGCACGCTGCCGCCCCGCACCGTTCCCCAGGGCGATCGTCCGCCCGCCGTCTGCAAGTCGTGGCAGGCGGCGACAGGTGACGCCGGCTGGGCCGGCGTTCTGGCCGAAGCATTTCTCGCCGATCCGAAGCGGCCGGCGTACCTCGTCGTTCCGGCCGGCCTCGACCTGCTGCCGCTGTTTGAAGAGGCGATCGCCCTGCTGCCGCCCGATCGCCGCTGGGAACCGACCTTCACGACCTGCCACACGTCGTTGCCGCAGAACGTGACCTGCCTGTGGAAGGCCGTGCTCGCCGGCTCGAAAGAGGCCCACGAGTCGCGACGGTTCGTGCAGGCGCTCCGCATCGACCTGACTCAACCGCTCGGCACGGCCGGCGGTGGCGCACTCGTCGAAGCCGCCCGCACCGGCCGCATGCCGGCCGTCGCACCGCCCCCGGCACCCCGCAAGTCTTCCGCCGCCGCGGCCATCGCCCGGCCCGGTGAGCCGTCGAAGGCACTCGACGACACCCCGCTCGACGTCATGCCGGCCGCGACCCGCCGCCGCCCCGACCAGTTCCTGATCGAACCGCTTGAACGTCCCCCGGCGCTGCAACGGCCGTCGCGGTGGAAAGCGATGATGTGGACCGGTGCGGCGGTGCTGTGCCTGGCAGTGTTCGCGGTGATGGGCGTGCTGGGTGTGATGCATTTCTCGCCGGAAACGAAGCCGGCGGCACCGCAGGTGGTTGCGGCGAATGATCCGCCGAAAGTCGATGCGGCAGAAATTGTGGACGCTCCACCAGACCCGCCGAAGGCGCCTCGCGACGCGCCCGAAGCGGCTTCAACGGACGAAGAATCCGGCAATTCCGATGAGGCCACAGGGGACGCACATGAACCGAACGTGGCATTTGCACCGGAGAAGCCAGTCGAAGCCCAACGTCCAGTTGCTGCGTCTGGCAAGTCTTCACAGAAGGCGGTGACACCCGAACCCGGCACCATTGCTGTACGCTTCTCACAACTTACAAAGCATACGACCGTCGATGATTTGTACATCGCCGAAATAGACGGCCTCGCATTCACGGAAATGGAAGCCAAGCACTCTCGCCTACGTCTCTGGGCTCCCAAAGATTTCCTTGAGCAATTCACCATTGATGGGCAGGATAGCTCTTCACTTGCAGTAACGTCAAAAAACTTCGCGGGACTCCCGACAACGCTTTGCACAATCGCCCTAGTCCAGCCACGGTCGATTGACCCATTTCACCTTGCCATCCGGGATCTTCGCGCCAAAGCTCGACTGGCGGAACTTGCCTGGTGCGTGGTGCATATTTCGCTTGAAGGCAACGAAAGCCACAAGGCGGATGGCTACTATATTTTCCGCGACATATCGAAAGATGACCGGAGTCTATCGTTTGACGATGGAGCAATTACAATAGGAGGCACCGCATTTGGGCTGCCTCCTATTAATGGGCTTACGTTTTCGCCACCTAGTCTCGAAGCCACAAGCCTATCAATCCGCTTCGATGGCAAGACATTTCAATTCGAGCGCCAAGGCGATAAATGGCAAAGCCAGCAACTCACGAACTACATTGTCTCATTTGCACGAGATGACTTGAAGCCGGCAATCAGTCAAAGCCCACCAGTCATAGTCCAGGACGAGGATAATTCACTTGCATTTCGGTTTGCAATGGGGCGGGGATGGGGCAAGACTCGTGAATCACTTTATGAAGAATGGAAAGCGTTGAAGGCGCGCGTCCCAAAGTCAGTCGACATTTTGAGTGATCCAGTCAAACGGCGACAGGTTAATTTGGTGTTCAATGTTGACGCCGCGATTGAGGGGGCGTGGTTCGATGAATTGGCGACAGAGCTGGAGAAGAGAGTTGAGGACTCAATTAGCCGCCTCGGGATGTCCGAGGCCGCTGAAATGGTGCGACAAGACCAACGACAGTTCCTGAATGATGTTAAGCGGCTTCACAAGACACTCGTAGACACAAATGGGCAGAAGTTAGAGTTGTCAAACGCCGCAATCAGTTCAATCAATGTGCAGTATCAAGTTTTCAGCGGGGCCGAGATGCCACCCAAATGGATCCCGGCTCTCATCATTGACACGAAGTAGGCCGGACATTAACAATTTCGCCGACACGATACTTGTGATCAATGACATGAGCACTCACCAACAACTCACCGACGACGTCCGCGGCCTGTTGCAGGCGGAGGATCAGCGGTTGACCGACGAGGTGCGGCGGTTGGCGGCCGAGTATGCGCCGGCCTGCCGGACCGCGAACGAGCGGTTGCGGCGGTGCATGGAGCTGATCGGGCGCGGGCTGCGGAGCGAGGCGATTCAGCTCGCCGAGGTCGAACCGCCGATTCTCGACCTCGTCAACGAACTCGATCTCGCGGAACTGCAAGCCGGGTGGGACGAGTTGTGCTCGCTCTACGATCTGCCCCGCGCCGAGCCGTTGCGGTTGGAACTCGCCGAGGCGATTCACGAAGCCTATGCCGACCTGGAACCGCTCAATGCCCTGCTGACCAAGCATCGCAAGCTGGCGCTGGCCCGCGCCCCGATGCCGTTGCGAATCGACGTGCTGCGAAAACTCGTGACGGCCGACGTGCAATCGCCGTTCTGGGACGACGATCTGCGGGCCTACGAACGCGCCCGGCTGCGAGAGATCGAGACGGCAGCCCGAGAGGCGGCCAAGTCGCGCGACGTCGAGCAACTGGCGTCTCTGCTCGAGGAGGTCGGCTCGCCCGACTGGCGAGAGAGGCCGAAGGCCGATCTCGTGCGCAAGGTCAAAGCCTTCGCCGGCCAGATACGGCGCGGCTCGGCGCGCGATGAACTCGAACAGATCGAACCGGAACTGCAAGCGGCGTTTTCGGCGCTCGATCTTGCGGCTGCTCGCGAGTTACAGAATCAGTGGGAGTCCGCCGGCCGGCGTGCCAATCTGCCCGAGGGCGACCCTCTCGCCGAGCGCGTCGCACCGGTCTTCGGCTGGATCGCCGACGAGGACGCCCGCGAGGCGCAGGACCGGGCTTTTCAGACGGCGGTCGCCGATCTGGAACTGGCGGTCGATCGCGACGAGACCGATCTGACGGAACTCGAACGCAAGGCGCACGCGGCGGTCCGCTTCGACCGCGAACTTCCCGGCCCGCTCGTCATCGCGTACCGCAACCGCCGGTCGGCCCTGGAAGCCGGGGCGAAGCGAAAACGATTCGCGATTGCCGGCAGTGCGGCGATCGCGCTGCTGCTGGTCGTCGGTTTCGTCGGAATCGTGCTCTGGCGGGTGGGGCTTGATCGACAGATCGGGCAACTGGCCGGCGAGGTCGCCGGTCTCGTCGAAGGCGGCAAACTCGCCGAGGCCCGCCGGCTGTTCGACGAGAATCGTGACATTTCGACGAAGGACGCATGGCTGGAGGCGCGTCGT
>JBAQZJ010000298.1:0-17726 GCA_049790855.1 Planctomycetaceae bacterium
CACACCCCCACCTACTCGCCTGCATGCGACGCCGCTGATCTCTCAACCCTCAACCTTCAACTCACCTCACCCCCCGTTCCGTCAGGTCCATGAACGCCTCGTTGAGGTGCCGTTTCGCGCGGCTGAACTCGACGATCGGGAGGCCGAAGGTCAGGGCGGCGTGCAGGATTTCGTTCGTGCCGGTCCGGGTCCAGTCGAAAGCGACGCGATAGACGGCGGGTTCGCCTTCGACCGGTTCGACCGTGACGACGCCGGGAATCGCGGCGAGGTCGTCGATCAGTCCTTCCCGGTCGTTGCCGAAGCGAAGGCGGTACGTCGGATGCTCCTCGACCGCGGCGAGCAGTTCTTCCATCGGCCCGCTGAACTTCGTCATGCCGCGGTCGATGATCGTCACGCTGTCGCACAACTCGGCAAGTTCGCTGAGGATGTGCGAGCTGATGAAAATCGTCTTTCCCATGCTGCGCAGCTCGCGAAGGATCTCCATCAGCTCGATCCGCGCTCGCGGGTCGAGTCCGCTCGCCGGTTCGTCGAGCAGCAGCAGTTGAGGATCGTTGACCAGCACCCGCGCCAGCCCGACCCGTTGCTGCATGCCGCGCGACAAGCCCTGAATCAGGTCTTCTCGGCGGTGATCCATATCCGTCAGGGAGAGCACGTCGCCGATGACGCGGTCGCGGTCCTTGGGCGGCAGTCCGTACGCCGCGGCGAAGAAGTCGAGATACTCATGCACGGTCATCTGGCGGTACATGCTGAAGTGATCGGGCATGAAGCCGATTTTCTGGCGGACCTCGGCCGTTTCGGCCATCACGTCGTGTCCGAAGACGCGGACGGTGCCCGTCTGCGGCTTGAGCAGCGTGCAGATCAGTTTGAGAGTCGTCGTCTTGCCGGCCCCGTTCGGCCCGACGAACCCGTGAATGCTGCCGCTTTCGACGCGCAGGCTGACGTCGACCAGCGCGCGGTGGTTCTTGTAGACGTGGCTCAACCGGCGAATCTCGACGGCGGGAGTACCGGCCGTCGAAAAGGTTCGTTCGGTCGCCTCGAAAGTGGTCGCCATGCGATTTTGAAGTCGAAGTTCGTTGCGAATATGTTTCGTCGTGAGGGTCGTTAGCCGCCTCGCTGGCGAGGCGATCGTCGGCCGAGGCCGACGGCTAAGCGTTTATAACGCCAAGTCGAAACTGTACATCACGCCGCCGGTTTGCGACGGAATCGGCTCGGCGGGAGGTGCTTGGCCTTCGGTCACGGCTTCGGCGGCCAATGCCTCGAAGGCGGGGGACAGCGGAGCGTAGACGAACAGCTTCGCCCGGCCCTCCGGAACGTAGTATTCCTTCAGTTCATCGTCGGTCGTCAGCCGCAGCGAATAGAGGATCAGCGGCTTGACGAGCTGCGAGAGCCGCTGGTCGACGTTCTCGTCCTCTTCCTGCCCCCAGAAGCCGACGCCGGCCACGAAATCACCGTCAGTGATCTCGAGGAACTCGTACAACTTCTCTTCCACGCCAGTGACGCGAATCTCGTCTCCGACGCGGTGGCAGGGATACGCCTTGCGGTCCATTAGGACGTAGATCGCGCGGGTCTGCTTCGGAAAATCGGGTGGAATCCGAAAGACGGGATTCGTTTCGCCGCCGGCCGGTTTCGGAGCGGTGACCTTCGGAACCTGCACGAGCGTCTTATGGGCCATGATGCGCGTCGAATAAGGCGGGACGTCGACCTCGAAGCGTCCTGCCGACCCGGAGGTCGTCGTACCGCCTACGGGTTCGTTTTCGGTCGCGTCGGTATAGATGCGTCCCTGGCCGGAATGAATGAACTTGTAATCGCCGCCCGCGATGGCGAACACGCTCGACCACTGCGCGACGTCGTAGCGGTCGCCTTCGACGTGCTCGGCGAGTGCGACGGAATGCACGTTCGTCGACTCGCCGTAGCCTCGATTGCCGACGAGATAGAACGCCCCGCCGAACAGCAGCGTCGAACCGACGATCGCCCCGAAGGTGGCCGGAACGTTGCGGAACTCGCGGCCGATGAGAAAGCAGCCCGGAAACAGCACGGCGACGTACGACAGGCTCAACAGATGGATCACGGCCCAGTTGTGCTCGACCTTCACCATTCGCTTGAGCTGGTTGAAGACGCCGGCCGACATCTGCCACTGCTCCAACGGATACCGGTAGCCCACGCCGTACTGGTTCACCCGCTGGCGTTCCAGCTCCTCGGGCGTCTCTTCGACGACCGGACGCGGCGGCGGATCGAGCTGCGCGCGGACGTAGTCGCCGTTCAGCTCGGGTCGTCCGATCGCATGCCGGCGGATCAGGCCGTGCCCGACGGCGAATTCGTCGGACGGCTCGTTGAGCACCGCGAGGTCGCCGGTGAACTGCGGCTGGCGGCCGTCGAGACCGTTGATCAGGTGCAGCCGCCCGCCCTGTTTCAACCAGCCGAGCAGCGCCTGCCGGCGCGGGGCGTCCCAATCGGGGGCGTGATCGAGCACGACTTCGGCCAGGCAGTCGGTCGCTGTCACGAGCGGCGGAAAACTGCGGGCGGGGAATCGTTTGACGGCTCCGCCGCGCTCGAACAGGCTGCCGTCGTCGGCGAGCAGAACGCGGGCCGGTCCGGAGAATCGCGGCTTGGGGAGCGCCATCTGGCCACCCTCCCACGCGAGAATCCACGATTCCTGGTCGTCGATCGTATACGGATAGAACTGGACGATTCGTTGCGTCGCCGGGGCGAGATAGATCGTCTCGACGTGGAACCCGCCGACCCGGCCGCCGCCGAAATCGGCACGGTAAAGCCGTAGTTCGCCGTCGAACGCCTCGTTCGTCGGATTGTCGACGACGAGCGTCAGCGGCGCGAACCGGTCGCGCATCACCGTCCCGTCGAAGCCCCAGAGCACGTCGCGGACTTCGATCGTGGGATCGGCGGCGGCGAGAGGAGATGCAACGAACAGCAGGGACGCAACGAGGGTAAAAATCCGAATTCCGAAATCCGAATTCCGAAACAAGCACGAAGGACCGACATCCGAAACGGCTTGCGGTCGGCGGCCGTTTCGGTCATTCGAGCTTCGAGTTTGTTTCGGAATTCGGATTTCGGAATTCGGATTTCGCCCCCTCATCCTGTCACCTCCGCCGCGGTTCGCGGCTCCTCGATCGACGCCGCTTTCTGCCACGCCGTCCGTTCGGCCTCGCGTCGATTCTCGTTCCGCCCCAGCAGCTTCGGGGCGGACAACAGACATGCCCACCGTAACGCGAGGGCCGCGCCGCCGTAAAGCAGCGTGTTGCCCACCAGCAGAACGGCCAGCTCGTCTGGCTCCAGTTTCTCGCTCGATAACTCGACCATCACCGTGAAAGGGCTGAGCAGCGACCAGCCCGAGAATCGCTCGTAGGGCGACTGGCCGGCTTCCCAGACCATTTTGAGCAGCGGCGCCGTCAGGCACAGGGCCACGAGCAGCCCGACGCTCGTCAGCATCGCCCGGCTCTGCGTCGAAATTCGCAGGCCGACGTACGTCGCCAGATACGCCGCCAACCCCAGATGCGACAGCGTGACCGACACGGCGACCAGCATGTGCAGGACGGCGACGGAGTAATTCACTTCGGCGGCACAATAGTGCATGAACGCGATCAGGCTGAAGATCGACAGCAGCGGAATCGCACAGACGGCGATCAGCCGCCTGACGCCGGCGAGCTTCTGACGCAGGATCGCGCGGGTGGACAGCGGCGTCGTCAGCAGCACGTCGAGCGACTGCCGCGCCCGCTCTCCCGGAAACAGCGCTGCTCCCTTCACCGCGGCCAGCAATCCGGCCCCGATCCACAGCAGCCCGGCCAGCAGTCCGAGCGCGTCGGACCCTTGCGAAGAGTAACCGTCGGTCGCGATCAGGCCGATGAACAGGATCGGCGTTTCGACGAGCAGCAGCAGGCGGACGAGATAACGGAACGAGCCGAGCGACGTCTTCGTCGTTTCACGCCAGGCGATCGGGTCAAACTCCGGCAGGTTGCCGTGCGTCTTGATGATCTCGATGCCCTTCGCATAGCGGTCGTTCAGATCGCGGAACTTCGAGTCGATCGCCCGAAACGCACGAGCCACATACCGCTTCGGCTTCGCCTCGGCCCGCCGGACGAGGGACAATCGAGCTGCGACCAGCGCGACGCAGGTCGCCAGCAACAGCGGCGTCGTCTGCCACAGCACGACCCAGGCGGGACGGGTCAGGAAGCCGGCGGTGACGCTGAACTGCTGCTCTATCGCATCGAGCCAGAGCATCAACGAATACGGCCCGAGGAACGCGAACACGATTCCTTCCGGCCCGCCCCACAGTCGCCAATTGACGCCGATGCCGCCCAGCCAGCGGATCAACCCGCTGTTCGGCTCCAATCCCAGCGCGATCGCCAGCAGCAGCGGACCGGGAAAGAGCACGCCCAACGCGGCCCACGTCGTCAGAAACGCCCCCGCCGTCGTGCGGCACCAGGCCGAGCAGGCGATGCCGACCGCCCCGACCATCAGGATCGTCGCGAGTAGTCGCGCCACGCCCTCGAACAGCATCTGCCCGTCGAGGCCGCCCAGACCGTACGCCACCGCCAGCAACGGTAGAGACAGCAGCGCCAGGCACAACATCGGAAACACCCGCCCGAGATACTTCTCGAACACGATCTTCGTCGGCGACAGCTTCGTCAGGAACAACAGCCCGAGCGTATTCCGCTCCTTCTCGGCGGTGATCGCCCCGGCCGTCATCGCCGGCAAAAACAGATAGACGCCGCCGAACTGGATGAGCATCACCGTCAGAAACAACTTCCCACCGCCACCCAGCACGGCGAAGGCGTCGCCGGCGGGAAACAGCACGTCGCGGGCGAACAGCACCGCCAGCAGGAACAGCAGCCCGCCGTAGACGGCGCGGACGATGTACGTCCGCCGGCGCGACGACGCCTCGGTCAGCTCTTTCACAAAGAGCGGCAATGTCAGCCGGCTGCGAAGCCGGCCAGCTATGCTACGAAGCGTCACGCCGTCAAACTCCCTTGTCGACTTATTACTTGCCTCGTTAGCCGGCGGACTCGTCCGCCGAGCGGCGGGCAAGCCCGCGGGCTAACGCGACACGCCCTGCGATGATTTCGATTCGAAATCACGCCGTCACTCCCTCCGTCAATTTCATGAACGCCGTTTCCATATCCATCGCCTGCGGTTGGAACATTCGCACGCGGCCGCCGGCGGCGACGACCGCTTCGTGAAGTTCTTCGATCGCCAGCAAGTCTTCGCGCAGCCGGATGCTCAACCGGTCGGACTGCACCTCGACCTCCGCGACGCCGTCGACTTCCCGCAGGGATGCGGCGACGACCTCGGCCGACTCGGCGAGTTGCACATGGACGATCCGCATCAATTCGAGCCGGCG
This sequence comes from Planctomycetaceae bacterium, assembly GCA_049790855.1. Classification (GTDB taxonomy): domain Bacteria; phylum Planctomycetota; class Planctomycetia; order Planctomycetales; family Planctomycetaceae; genus JACCRE01. The sequence goes on from JBAQZJ010000298.1 coordinate 5,354, forward strand.
GAAGATGTCGTCGAGCGAGCCTTCGGCGACGAGTTTGCCGGCTTCGATGATGCCAATCCGGGTACACAAGTTCGCCAGTTCGTGCAGGATGTGGCTGGATATCAGAATAGTCTTGCCCATCTCCTTGAGCGCTTTGAGCAGTTCGCGCATCTCGATGCGTGCCCGCGGGTCGAGACCGCTGGCCGGCTCGTCGAGCAGCAGCAATTCCGGGTCGTGCAGCAGCACCCGCGCGAGCGACAGCCGTTGTTTCATACCTCGCGACAGGCTGTCGACCTGAAAGTCGATCTTGTGCGTCAGGTCGGTCAGCTCCAAGACATCGTCGACGACGGCTTTCCGTTTGTAAGGCGGCAGCCCGTAAGCCGCGGCGAAGAAATGCAGGTACTCGCGGGCCGTCAGGTCTTCGTAGACGCCGAAGAAGTCGGGAACGTAGCCGATCCGTTCGCGGACCGTCGTCGGCTTCCGTCTTACGTCGTAACCGGCGACCTCGACGTGCCCGTCGAACTTCGTCTGCAACGTCGCCAGCACGCGGATCGTCGAACTTTTTCCCGCTCCGTTCGGCCCGATGAACCCGAACACCTCGCCGCGGGGAATCTCGAACGAGATCCCTTTGACGGCCTCGAACTTGCCGTACGAGACCCGCAGGTGGCGGACGGAGACGACGGGTGTGGACATGGGAGGATGGTGTCTGGTGGCTGATGGTCTTCGGAGCCGCGACTGTCCGGGAGCGCTCATCGGCATGCGCTCGCGAATAAACGCTCGCTGACGGTCGCGGCTCTGTTCATTCTTTCGAGACGGGTTTCCGATAGATCGTGATGCTTCCGTCCGGCGTCGTCGTCCAGAAGACGATCGCGTCCAAACCCTCGGCCGTCACGTCGACGAACGGCAGGTCGTCGAGCCGGCCGAGGCCGAGCGGCGACCGCTGGAATTGAAGCGACCAGCGCTCGGTCGGCAAAGCGGCGGTCGCTGCGACGCCCAGCACCGAATCGCGGCCGCTCGCCATCGCGACCGGTCCGCCTTCGATGCCGTACCCGTGGGTGCCGAACCGGACGACGTTACCGATTCGTCCGCCGGGAAGTGTGATCGTGGATGGTCCTGCGTCACGGCGTTGCTCCAAGGCGGCCCAGTCGATCTTCGGCACGTTCACCTTCGGGGCGATCTCGAAGATGCGATTGACCTGCGGTGTCCACTTCGCGATCTGTTGCGGCACGACGTAGCGGCTGGCGATCGTGCCGACGTAGGGGCCGGTCGGGGCGTCGTTGTCCGTCGCACCCTGCCGTTCGGAGACGGGCCGCATCACTCCGCCCCGCATGAAGTACCGCGTCTCCATCTGTTGGGTTTGGAAATGCGCCGGATCGAGCCGGGTGAAGTACGCCCTCTCCAGTTCGTGAACGACCGGCTCCGTCGAACCGCGAAAATGCAGATCGAGCCGCGAACGGCGGACCGGCTCTCCCTTCGCATCGAGGTCGACGACGTCGACTGAACGCACATGGTCGTTGTCGCTCATGAAACTGTTCGACGTCGCGACGACGCTCCAGGTGACGGCGAGCGTGACGGCGGGAAACGTCAGCCACGTCCACTTCCGCAGCCTGAGCCGGCCGAGTACGAGATAGTCGAGCGGGCCGACGAGCGCGACGTAGCCGAACAGGATCAGCACGACGGCCCAACCGGGCATCAGCCGAATCGACTCGGGCCGCAGCGATTCGACGACCGACGTGCCGAACGACGATGCCGGGAACGTCCAGCCGCGGGGGTGCATCCCCGAGCGCTGATACGGATTGAAACCGGAGGTCCATACGGCTGTTTCGCCATGGACGATCGCCTTGTCCGTCGGTGATTGCTGCAACAATTCCGCGGTGATCGGGTTTCCGTTTCGACGCACGGCGACGTACTGCTCTCGCAGCCGCCAGAGCCGAGCATGGGCCTCCCGCCAGGCGGGTGTGTCGAAGGCGAACTCGTCCATCGGCCCGAAGACCACAACCGCGACGCCGAGACCGGCCGGCCGAGCGAAGACGCCGCGCGTGGTGCCTTCCGGTTCCAGCAGCCGTCCTTCGTCGTCACGAATGAACGGACCGGCATCGCTGTCGCGAAACAGCTCGTCGAAGAACTTCGCCTGCTTCTGTTCCAGCGGCCCGTCGACTGCCACGCAAACGGCACCGCCGGCCCGGACCCAGTCGGAAATCGCCGTGAGTTGTCGACCGGTCGCCCGCGTCAAACCTTCGCGAGGCAACAGCACGGTGTCGAAGGCGCAGTAGGCGAGCGGCTGCTCCGGCAGATCGGCGACGGGCAAGATCGGCCGCGATGTGCGAATCCCGAACTCATCACCGTCCCGCAATTCGCCCTTCGGGTCGGGCATCGCCTTCTCGAAGGCAATTTCCTGGTGGAGACGTTCGGCGTCGCCGAGGCCGGCCCCGGGCGTCGGTTCGATGCCGAGAGCGACCACCTGCCAGACCATCCGTTGCGACGACGTGACGAGAATCTCGCCGAGCGAAAAGGTGACCTCGTCGGTAAGAAACTCGACCGTGACCGCCGACATGCCGTAGCCGAGTTGTCCTTCGGGCACCGGCAGCAATTGTCGAAACCGAGTCCGGCCGCCCGAGACGATCACGATGGGGTCGGTTTCGACGACGGCGAGAACTTCAGGGCCGTTGCGCAGGGTGAATCGCAACCGCCCTTCGAGCAGATCGGGCCGGTCCCACTGCAATTCGCCCATCACGTACAACGGCCCGCCGCTGCGCAATGACGCGACCGGCAAGGCGTTTTCCATCCGCAGGCCGCTTTGGGCGAGGGCAGGCGACGCGACGGCGATTAGCAAGAGTGCGAGAAGGAGGCGGGGGATCGGGAGAGACAGGGGACGGGGGGAAGACGGTCCCCCGATCCCCCGATCTCCCGCCTCTCCGTCGACGGCGTCACGTCGGCCGATCCGTCCCCTACCAGTCACGTCGGCACCCTCCGTGGTCGGCGCTGGAACAGCCACCATTCGGCAAGCAGCAGGCCGAGGCCGGCGAAGGCGAACCAGCGCCAGAGCGGCTTGTCGGACGGCAATTGACTCTCGTCCGCCGCGACTTCGATTTCCTTGAACTGCAACTTCTCGACGATCGCCATCGCGGTTTCCGCCGCCGAAACAAGGCTCGCGCCGACCGTCGCCACCGTCCGGCCGCCCCGTTTGACGACATACCGCCCCACTGTCGGAGCCGGCACACCCGTCAGTTGGCCCGACTCGCCCGAGCGAAGCCGAACGGTCTCGCCCGCCGGGTTCGTCACCGCGTAATCGGTACTCGGCTCGACGCCGATCGGTTCGAGCACGCCCGTCTGACCGGCCCGCACTTCAAGCAAGTCGGCCCCGCGCAGCGTCTCCTGCACGAGGTTCGACACGAGAATCGGAAACCCGATGCGATACGGCAGCGTCGAGCGGTCGGTGTGAAACAGGAAGAAGTATTCGATTCGTCGCGGAGTCGATTTCTTGAGCAGCAGCGGCCCCGACTGACCGAAGGCCAGTACTTCGTAGCCGCGCTCTTCGTAGTCTTCACTCTGCACGCCTTCGGCACTCAGCGGCTCGTCGCTTGTCTGCACTTCGGCGAGCTGGACGTGCTGAAGCAGCGGCTCGCTGCGTCGCCAGTCGACGAGTTCCGCGAGACTCGTTTTAACCGTCACCATTTCCGACAGGTCCGGCGGAATCACGCCGACGTACATCGCGACCGGCGACTCTTTGCCGAGGTCCGACGCCTGGTCGCTCAACACGAGGTCGTAGCTTGCGGGGCCGGCGTCGTCGCCGTCCGGATAGACGACGAGATTCTCGATCGACTCGAACGCATGCCGGTAGGAATCGAGTTCCGGCGGGCAGTAGACCGTCAGCGGTCGCGGAACCGGCAGGTCGAGCGAAGCGGTGTTGTCGGACGCCAGCGAATCGAAGCTGTCGGGCACGAGCGTCGCGGTGACGGTCCCGGCCTGATCGGTGTCGAGCCGGACGGCATATCGGTCGTTCGCCTTCGCCGCGAGCGAGACCCGTTCCGAGGCGAGCACCTCGTTGCCGAGCTTGATCTGGAGCGTCGCCGTCGAGGTTCCGGCCGCCGCTTCGACCTGCGAGGCTTCGACCCGCGCGAAGACCTCCCAGCTTTCAGGCCCGGCCCGACGGGCGTTCAGCGCGGTGATGCCGAGATTCGCACCGCCTGCCGGCAGGCGGCGGTAGTTCAGTTGAAACGGCAGCTCGAACGGCACTTCGGGCGGCACGTTGCCGTCGGAAAACAGCAGCACCGTCTCGACGGGCACGGTTCGAGACAGCGCCTGCGTCACCCGCAGGCCGTCCTCCAGCCGGCTTTCGACCGGAGTCGCTTTGATGCCGTCGACGGCGGCGTGCAGAATGCGTTTATTGTCGGTGAAGTCGCTCACCCGCTGGGCCGTCGAACCGACTGCGATGATCGACAGCCGCTGGCCCGGCAAAAGGTCGTCGATCAATTGTCGGATTTCCTGCTTCGCCTCGTCGAGCCGGCTGGTGCCGCCAGGCCGGTCGAGCGCCCCCATGCTCGCCGAATGATCGATCAGCACGGGAACGTAATCGGCGCTGGCCGCATCGCCCCGCACGAACGGCTGCGTCGCCGCCAGCGTCAGCGCGAGCAGCAGCAGCAGTTGAAACAGCAGCAGCAGGTTCCGTTTGAACTTCTGGAACGGCGAGTTGACCCGCTGGTCGTTCATCACCTGACGCCACAGCGCCAGCGACGGCACCTCGGCCCGCGGCCGCCGGAGCTTGAGGAAATAGAACACGACGATCGGGGCCGCAATCGCCAGCAGCCACAACCCCGACAGCCAGGAAAAGCCAAGCCAGTTCATTGGGTCACGTCCGATCCCGATCGCTCATTGCGCTGTAGGGAACGCCCTCCGCGGCGTTCCGCGAACGGTTCTTCATCGCACCGACGTCACTCGACCTCCCACCGATCGACGATTCTCGCATAGGGCCAGTCCTCCCAACGTTTCGCCAACCCCCGTCTGACCGGGTTTTCCAACACGTACCGCGCCACGTCTTGAAACGGCCGTTCCAGATCGAACACCCGGTCATAACTGCTCTTTTGCCAAAGCAGGCCCTTGAGTCCGCTCTCCCACGCCTTCTTTGTCGTGAAGCTTTTGAACCGGGCGACATGTTCCAAGACGCCTTCGGTGATCTCGCCGCGCCGACCACCATTGATGAGATACTTCTGGTCTTTGGTAAGCGACAAAGGAAATGGAGGTGGTCCGGCATCAAGCAATAGCAGAAAAGAACCCAGCCGTATCGTTCTCTCGTCCATAACAGCGAATCGATGACCGCTTGCGCCAAGCGCGGGTCGTTGAAGGGTATTCCCTGATGACGCGCACAAATCGTGAAATAGAACTCATGGTACGGTGAGGCGTAGACACCCGTCTGAAGGCGGTGGAGTTTGCGTTGCGGGCGGTCGGATGAATTCATCGCGTCATCACCGTTCGCGGAACGCCGCGGAGGGCGTTCCCTACAGCGTCGTCACCGAATCCACCCCTGTCGCCGCATTCGGTCGAACAGGATCGCCTCCAAAGGTTCTTCCGAGCGGACGAGCAGATACCGCCCGCCGCGTTGCCGGCACATCGCCGACAGATCCTCTTCCAGAGCCTCTCGGTGTTCGTGGTAGAGCGCGAGCAAATCATTCGCGCTGGAAATGTCGAGCGCTTCGCCCGTTTCGGAATCGACCAGCCGGATGTCGCCCGACAGGTCGGGGTCGAGCTCTTCGTCGCTGAGAATCTGCACGGCGTGCGGCTCCAGGCCGGCGGCATGCAGGCGGTTCAAGGGCCGGGCCAGGTCGCCGAAGGTCAAGAAATCGGAGATCACGAACACGATGCCGCGTCCCTTGTGCCGGGCGAGCACTTCATCGACGGCGACGTCGATCATCGCGTCGCCGCCGCCTTCGAGTCCTTCGAGAAACGCGAGCGCCCTTCGTAATGCCGGACGGCCGAGCATCGGACCGAGCAATGCCGGTGTTTGTCCATGCGAGTGGCAAGCGTAAACGCTCGTCCGTTCGCCGCCGTACAGCCCGACGACGCAGAACGCCGCCGCGAGCCGTTTCGCGAGGGCGAACTTGTCGCTGAACAGCATCGACGACGACCCGTCGACGAGCACGACGACGTGCATCTCCTCTTCATGCTTGTAGAGCTTGAGGTAAGGCCGGTTCAGCCGCGAGAAGATGTTCCAGTCGACGTACCGCACGTCGTCGCCGGCGGAGTAGTCGCGGTAATCGGTGAACTCGGTGCTCGTGCCGCCCTTGCGGGCGAGATGCTCACCCCGGCCTCGGTTCGTCTGCCGCTTGCGCGGATTGACTCGCAGCCGCTCCAGTCGGGCGAGGGCGGAGTTCGGGAGCAGGGTAGTGAGCTGGCCGGCGGTCGGCATGGGTCGTCGTTTCCGTAGGTCAGACCCACCGGACGCAGCCGGTGGGCTTCATTACCTTGTCAGGTCGCTGCCGCGATGGGTTTCGCCGCCGGCGCCCGGCTTTCTTCGGGAAGTTCCCGCACGATCGCCCGCACGAGGTCGGCGACGCTCACCTCTTCCGCGAGTCCGTCGTAGTTCAGCAGCACGCGGTGCTGGAGCGTGTTGACCGCGAAGTGGCGGATGTCTTCATGGGCGACGTGGGCCCGGCCTTCGGCGAGGGCGCGGACACGGGCCGCCTTGAGCAGCGATTGAGCCGCCCGCGGGCTGGCCCCCCACTTCACGAACCGGCGGACTTGCTCGGTCGCGAAGTCGCTGTGCGGATGCGTCGCCAGCACGAGTCGGACGGCGTAATCGCGAATCGCGTCGGCGACGACGACTTTGTTGAGCACCTGTCGCAGCGCCAGGATCCGCTCGGCGTTGAGCACCTTCTTCGGTTCGACCGGCGTTCGCAAAATCGTCCGCTGGACGATCTCGTTCAGATCGTCGCGGGTCGGAAACGGCACATGCACCTTGAACAGGAACCGGTCGAGTTGCGCCTCGGGCAGCGGATACGTGCCTTCCTGCTCGATCGGGTTCTGCGTCGCCATCACGAAGAACGGCTGATCGAGGATGTGGATCTTTCCGCCCGTCGTCACGCTGCCTTCCTGCATCGTTTCGAGCAGGGCCGACTGCGTTTTCGGGCTGGCGCGGTTGATCTCGTCGGCGAGCAGCAGTTGCGTGAAGATCGGCCCCTGCTTGAACTCGAACTGGTAGCGGCCGTGGTCGTCGGCGGTCATCACCGTCGTGCCGATGATGTCGGCGGGCATCAGGTCGGGCGTGAACTGGATGCGGCGGAACTCCAGGTCGAGCGTCTTGGCCAGCGCCTTGATGAGCTCCGTCTTGCCCAGTCCCGGCACGCCCTCCAGCAGCACGTTCCCGCCGCCGAACAGCGCCGTCAGCACCGCCTCGACGACTTCGATCTGTCCGACCATCACGCGGCCGATTTCGGTTCGGGCTTCGGCGAACGTCTCGCGAAACTTTTTCGCCTCGTCGGCGAGCGCCTCGGGCATCATTTCGGGGTGGCCGTTTTCGTTCATAGCTTATCTCCGCGTGCGTGGTCTCGCGGTCGTGTTCAATGGCGACGATGGGTGGCGGGGCCTAAGCCCGAAGGGCGTGGCCCCGAAAGTTCGGGGATCCGATTAAGTCCGTCTCGCTTCAACGCTCAACCTCCGGGGCCACGGGCTTCGCCCTTAGACCCCGCCACCCGCTGCTACGGTTTGGGTTCGTCCGGATTCTGTTGATCGCGTTGCCGCTTGCGTTCGAGCAGGCGGCTGGTCGTCGTACCGTCGCCCGCAGGCTTTGGCGCGGCCTTCCTGGATTGTGGCGCCGGCTTCGACTTCGCCGCCTGTGGTTTCGCCTCGCGTTTCGGCCGCACCGTCGTCGCGGCGTTTGCCAGCGAGGGCCGGGGAGTCTTCGGCGGCGTGAATCCCTCGCGGACTTCGCGTTTGCGGTCGAGCAGCCGGCCCATCGTCTCGCCGGAGCCTTCGGCCTTGCGGAACCGGAACGCGCCCGCGATCGCTTTCCAGTCGAGCTGGACTCGTCGAACCGCGATGTCGAGCGGCAGCAGGCAGGCCAGCGCCACGAGGAACCAGTCGAATACGGGGTTCGAGCTGCTCTTCGGCAGCCGGTCCTGCGGGAAGATGTCTTCGGCCGTCGCGTCGCTTTCGAGCACCTGCCCGCCGGTCTTGCGAGCGATTTCGTCGAGCACGATCCGGCTGGAGCGAAAGCGGAGATACTCGGGCGAATAGGGCACGATGAACCCGGCGGGCACCTGCTCGGTCCGCTCGCCGGCCCGGCCCTTGACCATCACCTGGTAGCGCCCTTCGCCCCACAGGGGCATCTTCGCCTGATAGCGCCTGGGACCGACTTGCCGCAGCGTGACGGTTTCGGACCGATCGCGGGGACCGATGACCGTCGCCGTCACGTCGAGGAACATTTCCTCGGGGTGGAAGTCCTCGGCGATGATCACGCCGGTGTTGCCTTCGGTTTCGGTCGAAACGCGCAAGTGTCCCTGTTTCTCGACGCGCGAGACGTGCTGGATCAATTGTTTGACGAACGGCTGGAACTTCTCCCAGCCGATCCAGTCGCGGCCCCAGTTCGCCGACAGGTCGCTGGTGAACGCCGCCGAGCGGCCGAGACCGTACTGCCAGACCGACAGGATCGGGTCGACCTCGCCGGGGGCGACCTTTTCGTCGGAAGGCACCTTGAGCAGCGTCTGGGCCGGCTTGCCCTTCGGGCTGACGAGCACGTAGCCGTGCAGCGGCGGCAAGGCGTCGATGCCTTTGAGAATCGGATGCACGCCGAACTCAAACTCGGGCTGCACCGTCTTGTTCTGGATCATCGACCGCTTGAGCGTCTTGGCCTCTTTGATGAAGATCGCCGGCAGGGTGTTCGGGTCGTCGGGAAAGTAGTACCGCCCGCCGGTCGCCATCGCGACGGCGCGCAGGTTCGAAATCTCCGCCCCGCCGTGCGGGAAGATCGCGACCGTCGAAACGCTGATCTTGGCCTCAATGAACGCCGATACCAGTTCCGGCGGCGCCGGCGACGGGTCGCCGTCGGAGATGATGATCATGTGCTTGGTCGCGGCGTCGTTCGCCTTCAGCCCTTCCAGCCCCAACTGCATCGTCGTCTGGAAGCTGGGCATGTCGCCGATTTCGGCGGCGTTGATCTTCGGCACCATCTTGGCGTAGTCGCCTGCGGGGGTCAGTTCGAAGATCCATTTCTCGCCGCCGCCCGCGGCGTCGTAAGCGAGCACCCCGACTTCGTCCTGTGCCCCGAGGACGCGAATCGCCTCTTTGGTGATCCGCTTGCCCCAGGTGTTGCCTTCGGGGAACTCGCAAGTGTGCAGAATGACCGCCAGCGCCGCCTTGGGCAGCACCTTACGTTTGGTGACGTCCATCGAGACCGGCAGCGCGTCTTCGATGACGGTGCGGTGATACCCGCCGGGACCGTAGCTCTGCTCGCCCCCGACCATCACGAAGCCGATGCCGAGGTTCTTGATCGAGTCGTGGACCGCCTGCATCTGCACGGCGTCGAAGGCATCGGCTGGCGCATTCACGAACACGATGCAGTCGTAAGGCATCAGCGACAGCACGTCGCGGGGCAAATCGTAGGCGACGACGTGATCGACGAGCCGGTCGGCGTCGCGAAGCGTCTTCGCCAGCCGCTGCCACTCGCGGTCGTCGGCCTCGGGCGAGGTGACCAGCAGCACCTTGCCCTCGCCTTCGACGAACAGATAGCTGACGACCGTGTTGTTCTGCTTGAGGTGATCGTCGTCGGGAGCCGTCTCGATCGTCGCGGCATACTCGTAGTAGGCCGGTTCGCGCAGTGCGATCGGCACGCTGAAGCGGTTCTTGCCGGCTTCGAACTCGACCTCGCGCTCGGCGATGACCTCGCCGTTCTCACGAAGCACGAGCTTGCCCTTGCCCTTGGCGAGGGACGCCAGCACGATCGACGCTTCGTAGTTCTCGCCGAGCTTGACTTGTCGCGGCAATTCGAGCCGTTCGAGCCAGACTTCGCTCTTGAAGTCGTACTGAATCGGCAGCACGTCGACGACGATGCCCCGCGATTTCAATTCGTCGAGAACGCGGGACAGGCTGCCCTCGGTCGACGTGCCGTCGCTGACGAGCACGATCCGGCCGCGGGTCTCCTCGGGCAGCATTGCGGCGGCGAGCGACAACGCCTGCTCGATGTTCGTCGCATCCGGCTCGATCAGGCTGTTGATGGCCGTGTCGTTCGGCGGCGTCGATTTTCGCGGCGGGAACTCGACGGCGGCGTTCCGTCCGAAGACCACCAGCCCGGCTTCGTCGTCGCTCGGCTTCTGGCTGACCGTGCGGGCGAAAAACGTGCGAGCCGCCTCGCTCGTCGTTTCGCCGATCGAGTCGGAAATGTCCATCGCGTAAACGACGCTCAGGCGGTCGCTCTTGCGGACGCTGCGCGGCTCGGCGAGCACCATCACCAGCAAACCGGCCAGCGACAGGCGAATCAGCGTCGCCGTCGCCGCCCGTCCCGCCGGCAATCCGCCCGCCCCCGCGACGCTCATCCACCAGATCCACGGCGTGACGGCCAACAGCCCGAACCACGCCGGCCGCTCGAACAGCATTCGGCCCGACGCTTCCAGCCAGAAAACAAGCCCCGCGAAGATGGCGAGAAACAGCACCAGCGGCCATGCATCGATCCACCGCACCGGCTTCCGCGGCGGCGGAAAGATTCGCAGCAGGAACGACCGCACGGCGTTCACGGCGCACCTCCTGCGAGACTGAGTGGCAGTGCTACGTCGTCGGCCGCGTAATTGGGGCTAAGCGCGAAGTCTGTGGTCCGGATACATGAGACGGAGAGAGGGAGAGAGGGGGAGAGGGGATGGTTGGGGAAGGAGGTGAGAGCGTTCTTTTCCGTCTCTCCCTCCCTCACTCTCCCCCTCTCCTCGTCTTCCCCGCTCGCTCCAAGGCCGTGATCCGCCACTGCGGTCACTCCCTCCGGCACAATTTCGACGATCCGACGGTTGCCGGTGTCGGCGATCCAGATGCGTCCCGCGGCGTCCACGGCGAGGCCCCAAGGGGTGCGAAGCTGCCCTCGATTACTTCCTGTCGAACCGTGACGGGCGACCACCGTGCCATCGGTCGTCAGGACGGTGACCCGTCCCGCACCGTATTCGACGACGTACAGCCGACCGTCCGGCCCCAGCGACATGTCATAAGGATAATGCAGCCCAACCTCGGTCGTGCCCAGCAGTCCTCGATATTTGCCCAAATCGGTGAAGACCAGCCCCCGATTATTGAACGCATCGACCACGAAAATCATCCCGTCGAGCCAGACGATCCCGCTCGGCCGCTGGAATTGCCCCTCTCCCGTTCCGAACGAACCGAACGACGTGAGCAGCTTGCCGGTGCGATCGAACTTCTGGATGCGGTCGTTGCCGCCGTATTCGGCGACATACAGGTTGCCGTCGGGGTCGGAAGTGACCGCAACGGGGTAGATGAACTGTCCCGGCTCGCGACCCAGTTCGCCGAACATCTCGACGACCTCGCCCTGTGAGTCGAAGACGACGACGCGATGGTAGTGCGTATCGGCGACGACGATCCGGCCGTCGGCGAGCACGCAGGCACCTTCGGGATTCCCCACGCTCGACTCCGGCATGTTCCACTGCCGGTCGAGCTTGCTCTCTGCGTCATAGACGAGCACCCTCCCGGCATTGTCGAGCACGATCTTCTCGCCGTCGTGACCGATCGCGACGTCGCGCGGCTGCGGAATCAACGGCCCGTCGGCAGGCAGCGAAAAGCTCCGCTCGGAGGCGACCTCGAGTTGCGGCCCGCCTTCCGCCGACAGACAGCCGCCGAGCGACAGCACGACAAGCAGCGACAACACCGCCAGGCGAACTCGCGAACCCGGCGACAGTCGCCCGGTCGGCGTGCGATGACGAAACCGACGCACCGCGTTCACGGCGTCGTTTCGCAGTTCGCTTTCGGTGACGGCTCCGCCGGAGCGGGAAGCGATGACCGAAACGGTTCCTTCGGCGCATGGCTCCACGGCAAGCCGTTCAGGACGAATGCAGGCTGATCCGCTGGCCTCGGCGACGTTCCAGCGGATTCGCTCCTCCGCCGACAGCCAGTTCACCGGCCCGAGCAGCAGAGCCGCCTCCTCACTGGGCGGCGATTCGTACAGCGTTCGCGTCGCGCCGTCGAAGACGACGTGACCGTCCCGCAAACCGATGACGTGCTCGGCGTAGCGCAACACGTCTTCCGGCTCGTGGCTGGCGAACACGAGCGACGTGCCGGTCGATTCGACGTGAGCGAGCAGCCGTTCCCAGTAGCGACCCCGCCGGGCCGGATCGACGTGCGCCAGCGGTTCGTCGAGGACGAGCGCCGCGGCGTTCGAGGCGATCGCCCGGGCGGTCGCCAGCCGCGACGCTTCACC
>JBAQZJ010000299.1:0-1889 GCA_049790855.1 Planctomycetaceae bacterium
GGTCGGGCCGCCCTCGGCATTGCCGGCAATGAGAAAGCCCGCCGGCCCGCCCCCCGTCAAACGACCATTCGCCGTCGATCGGCAACCGTCTGGGGGCGACGCGATCGCGCCGGCTGCGCTGTTCACGCCGATCGCGCGTCGTCCCCAGCCACCCGCCGCCGGGGCGACAGAGAGCCATGCGAACCCCGCCATCCCGCGTTCGCTTTCGCGCGTCGTCGGGTCTTGTCACAATGCGGCACCCGCCGTCTCGCAGTCTGCGCCGGCTCGCATCTGAAGCCGACTCGCATCTGAAAAGGCCCGCCCATGGCGAATGCTCCCTCCTCCCGCGCGTCCGGTCTGACCGCCGTCCAGTGGCTGGTCTGCATCATCGCGGCGATCGGCTTCACGTTCGACATTTACGAACTGCTGATGGCCCCGCTGGTGTTTCCGCATGCGATTCGCGAACTGACCGGAGCGCAGCCGGTCGGTCCGACGCAGCAGGAGTTCTTCTGGTGGGTCGGCTGGCTGTTCTTCCTGCCGGCCGTCGTGGGCGGCGTTTTCGGGCTGATCGGCGGTTATCTGACCGACCTGTTCGGCCGGCGGCGGGTGCTGACCTATTCGATCCTGCTCTACGCCTTCTCGGCGTTCCTGTCGGGATTCGTGACGGATATCGGATGGTTGCTGGTGCTGCGATGCACGACGTTCGTCGGCGTCTGCGTCGAGTTCGTCGCGGCGGTCGCGTGGCTGGCGGAACTGTTCGACGATCCGAGACAGCGCGAGCGAGTGCTCGGTTACACGCAGGCGTTTTCGTCGATCGGCGGCTTCCTCGTCGCCTGGGTGTTCGGCGTGTGCGGCGCGATCGCTCTCGACCTGCCGGTGATTCGCGTGCCCGAATTTCTCGTCGGCATCTTCGGACAGGTCGGCGAAGCCGGCCAGCATGCCGCGTGGCGGTACACGCTGATGAGCGGCCTGTTGCCGGCGCTCCCGTTGATCATCATTCGCCCGTTCCTGCCCGAATCGCCCAAGTGGAAAGCGAAGAAGGACGCCGGCACGCTTCAGCGACCGAGCTTCGCCGCGCTCTTCTCGCCGGCCTTCCGGCGGACGACCGTCGTCACGACGCTGATGTTCGCCTGCAGCTACGGCGTGGCGTTCGGAGCGATTCAGCAGATGCAGAACATCCTGCCCGGCCTGCCCGAGGTCGTCGAAGCCAAGGCCGACGCCGTCGCCGACTTCCGCGAGAAGAACGCCTCGCTGCCGGCCGCCGAACTCGAAGCCGGCGTGAAACGGGCTGCGCGAGGCGCCGAGGTCGACGTTCAGTCGAATGTGACGGAATTCCAGGAGATCGGCGGTCTGCTCGGGCGGATCATCCTCGCGGTGATCGTCGTCTACTTCGTCAGCCGGCGGAACCTGCTGCGAGTGTTCCTGATTCCCGGGCTGATCGTCGTGCCGTTCACCTTCGCCTACGCTCTGACGGCGAACCTGACGCTCGCGTATGTCGGCATGTTCCTCACCGCCCTGTTGACGGTCGCCCAGTTCAGTTTCTGGGGCAACTATCTGCCGCACGCCTATCCGCTGCACTTGCGGGGAACGGGCGAGAGTTTCGCGGCGAACATCGGCGGCCGCATGATCGGCACCAGCTTCGCCGCGGTGACGTCGGCGTTGATCGCGTGGAAGGTGTTTCCCGGCGACGAGCATGGGCGGATCGCCGTCACCGCGGCGGTGATCGGCACCGGCCTGTACGTCGCCAACCTGATCCTCAGCTTCTTCCTGCCGGAACCGGGCAACCTGCTCGACGACGAAGCCGCCGGCCATTCAGAGGTCGCGCCGTTGATCACACCGACCGTCGAGCCGAAGAAGGGATAAGGACAACTCATTTCAACGACGCTTCAGAGCCGCGACCGTCAGGGAGC
>JBAQZJ010000300.1:0-2079 GCA_049790855.1 Planctomycetaceae bacterium
GACCGTGCTGGTGGGCCGCGCTGCGCTCGACCCACCCTACGGTTCGATGCGCAGCCCATCGATCACGAACTCGACCGGCGCTTCGACGATCCTCGTCGGAGCGTCGTAGATGAACTCGACGTGCTGCGCGTCTTTTGGCAGGCCGGCGAAGCGGAAGGCGAGAACGACGCCGCCGTCGGCCTGGGCGATCGTCGAGAAGCCCGGTTCATGATCGAGCCGTTCTGCGACGGTACGCCCTTCGCGTTCGACCTCGTACGTCAGTCGGGCGATGTTGTGATAGACCCATGTGCGATGCGACTCGAACGCCGGGCCGCCGCGATCGTAGACGACAGCCAGTTCGACCGTCGCGTTGCCGTTCGGAGTGCGTGATGCCTGACGCACGCGAACGGTGACGCCGCCATGGGACGTCTCGGTCGGTGATCGCACGACGTCGTCGAGCGGAAACGCGAACCGTTCTTCGGCGGCTGCGACGGTCACGAGCAGCGAGCCGGAAAACGTCAGCGGCTCCGCGACGCCGTCGGTCGCGAGAAAGTCGAGCCGCAGGTCGGTCGCATCGTCGCGATCGCCGAACGGCAGGTCGTACTTCGCGGCAGGCGTGAACGGCGGCAACGCATCGCCCTCGTCGTCGACGAGCCGCAGGTTCTTCGCCGCATAGCCGACGAACAACGGCCGCAGCCGCGGCTCGGTCCGCAATTCCAACGGAATGCGAACGAGCCGACGCGACGCATCGCCGGCGACGGGTTTCGCTTCGACCGGGCCGGCGGCGAGGCGGAACGGTCCGACGTAGGTGATCCGTTTCTTCTCGTCGGACGGCGTGCGATCGCGGAAGGTCATCTGCTTATCGGGAAGAACGCGGTCGGGCCAGCCGTCGATCTGCCGGGCGACGTCGTCGATGACCTGCCAGTACGTTCGCGTTTCGCCGGACAGCTCGATCGATCGACGTGATTGCTCGGACGTCAGCGCGACATGCTCGGCGGCGAGTTCGCCTGCCGAGCCGACGCCCCGCAGTTCGAGCCGCCCCGGCTGAAGCGTCTGTTCGGCGCGCAGCAGTTCCAATCGCTTTCGAATGCGATCGATCGCGGTGCGCACGGCGACGTCGTCGACGTCGCGCGACGCCGGCAGAAGTTCGAGCACATTCGACCCTCGCTCGATCAATTCCCGCTCTGCGGCAAGGCGCGTGGCGCGATCGGGCGCGGCGAGTCTCGTCACGGCGTCATCGACGGCAAGAGCATCGGTCGCCGTTGCCTGAGCGGCATCGCCGTCAGCTAATCCGACCATCACGAACGGTAGCGAGAAGGCACCCGCGATCAACGTCTCGAACAACGACATGATGCGTTTCGACAATCAGCACGCCGGCCGGTTCGGCCGGTCCATCCATGGTAGCGATCGAGCCGCACTCGAGCAGGGCGCCTCGTCCGTCCAGCCACTTGCGGCAGGGCGAGGAAACGGGAGAGACCGGGCCGCGTCTCCCCCGATCCCGCGTCTCCCCCGATCTCCCGTCTCCCGTCACGGTTCCAACTGCGGGGCCGCCTCGATGCCCGACGCCGTATGGCAGTCGTTGCAGTTGGTAATCAGGTCTTTGTAAGACGCCTGCGCCTTGTTCCAATCCTTGGCCGCCGCGGCGTGGGCGAGATCGAGGCCCGACTGCTGGGCGTCGCGGCAATGGGTGATCCATTCCTGCTGATCGACGCCGGATACCTTGCGGATCGCGATGAGGTTCGCGATCTCCGCCGCCTCGATGCCCTGGTGCTTGATGTGGCTCCAGACCTCGTCGTCGGCGGGCTGCGAAGCCATGTCCTGCTTGAGGTGCTCGTAGAGCGGTTCGTTGAAGATCTCCATCAGCTCGTGCGTATTGACGACCGGCGCGGGCAACTTCGGAGGCGCTTTGGAAGGCAGTTCGTCGGCCGCGAGAAATGCCGCGCCGCAGAGTCCGCCGGCAGTCAGAACCGTCGCCGTTTGTCGCAAGGTCATCGCTGCGTCCTTCGATGCGTCCTTCGATGCGTTTCGATGATCGACTCGGTGCGATGATAGAGGGTGCGCGACGCAATCCGATACGGGAGAATCCCGAGTGGGTTTCGT
>JBAQZJ010000301.1:0-10106 GCA_049790855.1 Planctomycetaceae bacterium
AAAATCGACGGCGAATCGCGTTCCCGCAAGCCAGTAATCTCCGCTGTCGAAGCCGCCGACCTCGCGGTGCTGTTCGATCAATCCGCGAGAAACGTCGAACTGGACGCGGGCGTACGGGTTCCACCACCAGTTCATGCCGAACGTCACGGCGTTCCCCACGCCGCCGCGGACGTCGGCGTCGGTCAGGTCGAGATAGTCGTAGCGGGCTTTGAGCTGCCACGCTCCCCAGCCGCCGCCGGCCCCGCCGGTGCACTGGTCGATCAGGAAGAAGTTTTCGAGGGGCTTCACGCGATCGAGCGTGCCGGTCTCGCGATCCCAGGGCATGTATTCGCCGGTCAGGAAGTATGAGGCGTAAACATAACCGCCGTGGAAAAAGGTGTCCGGCCCCGTGCCCAGCGTCGTCGTGTCGCGCTGGACCCAGGCCGTGATGTATTCGCCGACGAACTGGAGCGAGCCGACGTTGACGACCGTCTCGACGCCGACGTGCTCGAACCATTCCGCGCCGTCGATCGCCCCGGTGTCGAGCCAGCGGCTGTCGGTGCGGGCCTGGGGACGGGTGCGGAACCGGGCCTGATTTGCGTTGCTGTCGGCGTCGGTCACGTCGCCGTCCGGACGGGCGACCGCACCGGCCAGTCCGAGATGCAGATAGCCGCGACCGCCGCTCGTTTCGTCGTACCAGGGCGTGCTGCCGACGCGGCCGTACCAGCCAAGCTGCAGCGAATCGCCGACGTACCCGCCTTCATCCTGAATCTGTTGCGACTCGTAAACTCCCTGCCGCCAGTGGAACAGCACGTCGTCGGTATAGCCGTTCAGCGACACGCCGAGCCGGCGGGTATCCTGATTGAACGCCTCGACGGCGAGCGGCCGCTCGGCGAAGACGTTGAATCGGCTGCTGTTGTAGTGATCGAGCCCCAGCGGCCGCTTGTGATGGCCGACGATCAGCGACTGATTGTAGGGCAGTTTCCAGCCGAGATAGACGTCCTTCATCTGCGGCTCTCGCGGCTCGTTGAAGTCGAGCTGCATCCGCCAGAACATCAAATCGGGAACGTCGCCTTCGAATTCGAGACGGACGCGACGGAATTCAAAACGGCTCTCCGGATCGGTGCCGAACTGCGCATCATCCGGATCGGGATGTTCGAAGTGTTCGATGCCTTCGCTGTCCTGCAGGAAGTCCCAGTAGTCGAGGTGAATCCGCCCGCCGGTCTCGAAGGTCGGCTTCTTCTCGGCCTCGGACGCAGCCTCCTCCAGCGCCTCCTGGTGCTTGTCCCACTCCTTCTGCAGGTCTTCGAGCCGTTTCGTGAGGTCGTCGACTTGTTTCGAGGCTGCATCGTCCGTCTCGCCAGATTGGTCGCCCTCCGAAGAGGCGTCTTCGGACGCGGTGCCATCGGAGACCGCCGCAATCCCGGTGTCACTCGCCGTCGCTGCGCCATTGGCCGCTTCGAGATCGGCGATGCGCTGCTCGGCGGCGTTCAGCCGTTCGAGCAGCTCGGCGCTGTCCGGTGCGGCAATCGCTTCGGTCGCCGGAACGGATTGCGAATACGCGGGACAGAACCCGAGCGCAATCGTCGCGATACCGACCGACAGACGGAGGAACCATGCACGCATGTCGAGATCAGCCTACGAAGCATCGCGAAATCCTGGTTGATACCGGATGTATCGACCGTGCGGGCGCGCGGCGTGATCTTCATGCAATCTTCACAAATCGCAGCGACTCTTCGTGAAGCGGAGAATGGACTCTGCGCGCGAACGAAGCCTGTTCCGAGACGCGTGTCGCCGATCACGGTTTCTCGTCGAGCGGAACGTCGCGGAACGACTGGTGACACGCCGCGCAGTTCGTCGTGATTCGCTCGAGCGCGATCTTTGCCGCCACAGGGTCGTCGGTGCGCAAGGCTGCTTCGAGTGCGACTCCAGACTGCTCACCGGCTTTCAAGAGCTTGCGGAAACCCTCGGGGCGGGCGCGAACGTCGTCGGTGCGCAGCAACTCGGTGAACAGTTCTCGCAGCAGCAACGACTCGTGGGCGGGATCGACGTCGGGATGTTTGGGCGGCGCCTTCCATCCGGCTTCGGCGACGGCTTTCAGGCGATCGTGCGAGTGTTCGATCTCGACCATCGCCTCGACCATCGCCTCGGCCATCGGCGGGAGCTTGGCGATCTCAGGGAAATCGGCCTTCCTGGCATCGAGCACCTTCGCATCGAGCGGCCGGACTTCCTCCGCCGACTCGTACAACCCACGGTACTTGTCGCTCGTTCCCGCAAGTTCGAGAACGCCTCGGGCCGACTGCGGCGAAATCAAACCCGCCGCCACACAGCCGACGGTCGCTGCCGCCGGGCTGCGATGCTTGCCGTGATGACAATGCACGTACACCGGCCCCGGCAGATCGCGGAATGCCTTCGCGAGATCGACGACACGCTCGTTCGGGATGCCGTCGTAACCGTGCGGCAGATGGACGTAGCGCAACCCGTACTTCTTCGCCAGCGCCACATCGGGCTTCGCCCCGTCAACGCTGACGACCGTCTTCACGCCCAGATCGCGCAGTTCGGCGAAACCCTTCGCACCGTCAGGCTGGCCACCCGAAAGCACTTGCGGATGTACCTGCACGACGTTCGGCAGATGTTCCGAATCGATTCGCACCGCGACGTCGGAAGGCGGGTCGTCGGTCTGCGTGACGGTCGCCGAATCCGACGGTATTGTGGCCGCAGCGGTCCCACCGACGGCCAGGCCGACGCACGCCGCGTAGAACAGATGCCGGAACCTGAACCGCAGCGACATTGGGCAATCTCCCGAAACGGCGGAACTTTCACTCTACGCGCCTCGACGCGCGCCCGCCAGCACCCATGATGACGGATGCTGCCGCGCGTGCGACGTGCGCAGGTATTTCCGGCGAATGCTGAACCACGCTTCCCGTGCTGAAGTTTGCAACGGCGAGCCGGTTCCATGACCATTTGCCGAAGATCGCTGGAATCACACCGACTGGAAGCCCCATGGCCGCCTTTCCGTTGAACTGGGAACTGGATTCTCTGTTGCCCGCCGCCGATTCGGCTGCGTTTCAGGACGAACTCGAACGCTACCGGTCCGGACTCGAACGAATCCTCGAACGTTCCGAATCGCTACCGGCCATCAGCGGCGACGCCACGGCGGCCGCGGATTGGGCCTCGTTCTTCGAAGAGTTCGCGACCTTGTCCGCGAAAGGCAACGACTTCAATTCGTTCGTCGGTTGCTGCGCCGCAGGCGACGCCGAAAACAGCCTCTACCAGCAGCTCGAAGCGAAGCTGGCGTCGTTCGGTCCGCTGCGGAACGCCGTCGCCACGAACGTCGAGTATGCCGTGAAGCACGCCCCCGCCGCCGACTTCCGTGCATTCCTCGATGCAGCTCCCTCGTTGAAAGAGATTGCGTTTTTTCTTGAAGACGCCCGGCGGCTTTCCACCGTGCGTCTGCCGAAGGAGCAGGAGCGGTTGGCTTCCGAACTGGACGTCGACGGCTTCTCGGCCTGGGGGCGGCTCTACGACCGGCTCAGCGGAGCGCTGCGCGTGACCGTGATGGAGAAGGGCGAGCTGGTCAAAAAGTCGCCTGGTCAGGTGTTGTTCGATTCGCCGGAACGCACGGTCCGCCAGAACAACTTTTACGCCGCCGACAAATCCTGGGCGACGATCGAAGACACCTGTGCCGAATGCCTGAACCACATCGCCGGCGTCCGACTGACGAAATACCGCCGCGCCGGACTGACCGATCACCTCGACGCACCGCTGCTGTTCAATCGGATGCGGCGTGAGACGCTCGAAACCATGTGGTCGGTCGTCTCTGAAAAGCGGCCGGTGCTGGTGAACTACTTCAACGCCAAGGCGCGACTGCTCGGCCTGGAGAAGCTCGCCTGGTATGACCTGACTGCGCCCTTGCCGGCGGGAGACTCTCCCGCCGCGAAGTTGTCTTACGACGCGGCCTGCGACACGGTGCTGCGAACGTTCGACGACTTCAGCCCCGACCTCGGCGATTTCGCACGCGCGGCGCTGCGCGATCGCTGGATCGAGGTCGAGAACCGACCGGGCAAGCGTCAGGGCGGCTTCTGCACCGACTTTCCGACGTCGAAGCAAAGTCGGATCTTCATGACCTACACCGACAGCGCCGACAGTATGTCGACGCTCGCGCACGAACTGGGCCACGCTTACCACACCGACGTGCTCAAGGACGAACCCTACTTTTTACGCGACTATCCGATGAACCTCGCCGAGACGGCCAGCACGTTTGCCGAGCATGTGCTCGGCCAGGAACGACTCGAGCGGGCGGCGACCGACGTCGAACGCCGCAGCATTCTCGACCACATGCTCTCTGACGCCGTCGCGTTCTGCATGAACATCCACACGCGGTTCGTCTTCGAGGATCGTTTTCATCGCGAGCGAGCCGCGGGCGAACTGCCGGCCGAGCGGCTCTCTGAATTGATGCTCGACGCGCAACGCGAATGCTACTGCGACGGGCTTGCCGCGGACGAATGCAATCCGCGTTTCTGGGTCAGCAAGCTGCACTTTTATATTACGTATGTGCCGTTTTATAACTTTCCCTACACCTTCGGTTATCTTCTGAGTCTCGGGCTGTACGCGATCGCTCGCGACGGCGCGGCGGACTTTCCGCAACAATACCGGGAGTTCCTGCGAGGAACCGGACGGCTCACCGCCGAAGAGGCGGTCCGCACGGCGTTCGGTCACGACCTGACGCAGCCCGACTTCTGGCAGACCTGCCTCGGCGAGATCGAACGCCGCGTCGACCGCTTCGTCGAATTGTCTCGCTGACGAGTCGGGCTTGTTGCCTGCGACGTTGGGTGGCTCAGAGGCTCTTCGGAACGCGGGACCGCGCCCCCGCGATTCCCGGTGAGACCTGGAATCGCGTCGCCGTTCGACGGCGGCTCGGCCGTTTCGACCACGATGCTCATCGATCAAGAATCATGTCGGACTGATCGGCATAGGCGAGGTCGTCTCCGCGTCGAAGCAGGGCCGTACCCGACCAGGTCGCGACGACCTCGTACGACAGACCGTCGTGCCGGTAGCGAACCGAATCGCCGGGACGCACGTCCGAAATGCTTTGCAATCCGCGCGAAGCGGCACTGCGTGTGCCGCGACCTCGAACGACGTCGAGATCGATGGTCAACACGGCGACGAGAATCACCGCGACCAGCAGTACGGGACGAATCTTCCACGCAGGGCGGGTGGTCGCCGAGGACATTCTGTCGATCCGGTGAGAGATTCACTCAGCTTGCAGCCCAGCGGATGCTGCGACGGCCGAGGGAAATCGAGGTCTGGTGCGGCGGGTCGGCCTGGGGTCGCACAGTCTCTAACCCCCGTGCCGTCGGTGCAGTTCCGAAGAAAAAAATCGAGGGCGATTTCCCAGCGGGCCGCAAACTCTCCACCGCGACTCTTAAATCGTCTCACGTCGTGACGTAATCGGCGATTTTGCAAAGGCTGATCGCGGTTATGCCTTTGTCGCAGCGTGCTCTTCGGACGAACGTTCCAGCAGGCCCGGGTCGGCGAGCAACGTGCGGAGCGTCTCGGCGAAAAGGCCGATCTCGTGGGCGTCGACGATGCGATGATCGGCCCGCACGAACACGGGCGCCACCGGACGCACGACGACCTCGCCGTCCTGCACGACCGGTCGCGGCTCGACCGCCCCCATCGTGACCGTCAATGTGATGCTGTCGTAGGGCAAGCGGCTCGGTTTGAAGGATCGCAGAGGCGCCATGCCGCGATGCCCGAAGTAATTCACCATCGCCACCGCGGCCCGTTGGCGGTGGTTCGCTCCGCGCAGCGGAAGGTTGACCCGATTCACCAACCAGACGTGCATCGGCTGCAGCAGCGCCTGAAGGCGGCGCGGAAACCGCATGTAGATCGGCGACGGGACGCCGTCGTGCGTGCCGGCGGCCGACTGCACGCTGCGCCAGGCTTCGGTCGCGATCGTGCCGACCGGTTTCGTGTCGACGTTGCCGAAAAACATCACGTCGAGCGCCGCGTTCGCCCGGAAGGGCATCACGACGTTGACCTCGCGGTACCGCCAGATCCGTTTCTTGAGGATCCGACGATTGAATTGCGGATGCGTCGCCAGGGCACGGCCCGTCGCCGCAACGAGCACATGGGCCGGAGTGACCAGCACGGAGCTTTCCGCGTTGATGCCCCGCAGCCAGGTCTGTAGTCCGGTGCAATCGACGTCCGTGCCCCAGACGATCGTAGGATCGCGCGGCGGCGGGCAGGTGTTGAGATAATAGAAGTTCCAGAGCGATAGATCGTCGAGCGCTTCCGGCGACTCGTGCAGCGGCATGCGGTTCGCCGGACTCCGTTCGCAACTCCGGTCGGCCGCCTCGCCGTCGGCGGACCGTTCTTCGACGGCGTTGTTTGGGGGGGCGACGGCCGGATCGACCGCATCCGGCGCAATGCGCGCGAAAGCCGGTTCCATCGCGCCGCTTCGAAGCTCGCCCGTCGGTTCCATCACGCCCGCCGCTCCGCCACGAGGGTTGCGAGTGCTGTGATGGTGCGGAAATTCCGCGGCGCGATGTCGGCGTTCGCCAGTTTCACGCCGTGCATCCGCTCGACGTGGGCGCAGACGTCCATGATGAGCATCGAGTCGAGCAATTCCGAGTCGAGCAGGTCGGTGTCGATGGTCAAATGCTCGCCCTGCGACACGCGGGCGGACAGATACCGCAGCAGCTCGCCCTGCACGTCTGCGACCCCGTCGCCCGATTCGACCGTCATGTTCGCGATTCCTCGACCAGTGTGGATGTCGTCTCGGCCCGGCGGCGCAGTTCGCGTCGATCGACCTTGTAGGCGTCGTTCAACGGAAACTGCGTCAGTACCTCGATGTGTTCGGGCACCAGATGTCGCGGAAGACCGGCGACGCAGAGACCACGCAACGTTTCGGCCGTCACGGCGCCGTCGTCGCCCCACGGCTGAACGAACAGGGCCAGCCGCGTCCCCGTTTCCGCCGTCTCAAACGGGACCGCCACGACCTCCAGCACGCCGGCCTCCCGGCGGACGAACTCTTCGAGTTCCGACGGATGGACGCGGAAGCCGGCGATCTTGACCAGACCGCTCCGGCGGCCTTGCGGATAGATGAAACCGTCGGCGTCGATGGTCGCGAGATCGCCGGTCATCAGCCAGCCGTTGCGAAGCGTCGTCGCCGTTCCCTCGGGATCTCGCCAGTAACCGAGCATGACATTCGGCCCCCGCGCGCAAATTTCGCCGGTCTCGCCGGGTGCGACCGGCTGACCGGCATCGTCGATGACCCGCAGTTCGACGCCGGGGATGCCGCGCCCGATCGAACCGTAACGCTCTTCGAGGAACTCGGGCGGCAGATACGACAGCCGGGCCGTCGCCTCGGTCTGGCCGTACATGACGAACACTTTCGCCGGCGCGGCCCGGAAGGCGAGAACCTGTGTCTGGTCGGGATCGAGCCGGCCGCCGGCGATCGCGACCGTCTTCAACGTCGGCAGCGACGCCTGTCCGAGCGACGATCGCGACAACAGCGTGCGGAAGACGTCGGGAACGCCCGAAAGGCTCGTCACCCCCGCGTCGCGAATCGCGTCGAGAATCGTTTCCGGAAACAGCAGCGAGCCGCCCAGCACGACGACGGCGCCCCGCAGCAGGTGCGTCTGCAGCACCGAATTCCCGAAGGCGTGATAGAACGGCAGCAATCCCAGAGCACGATCGTCGGCAGAGATCCGCAGGTATTCGATGATCGACCCGGCGTTCGCCAGCAGGTTCGTGTGGCCGAGCGTCACGCCCTTCGGTTCGCCCGTCGATCCGGAGGTGAAGAAGATCGCCGCCGGCGCATCGCCGTCGGGAGCATCGCCGTGCGGCGAACCACGTTCCGGGAAGACCGTGTCGAGCGGAAGCAGTTCCGGCTTGTCGGAC
The DNA here is from genome assembly GCA_049790855.1 of Planctomycetaceae bacterium. Lineage (GTDB taxonomy): Bacteria > Planctomycetota > Planctomycetia > Planctomycetales > Planctomycetaceae > JACCRE01. The sequence goes on from JBAQZJ010000301.1 coordinate 7,888, forward strand.
GCCTGGCCGGGGCGGCGACGCAGCACCGAATCGCTCGTGAACACGATTCTCGCTTCGGACCTTGACCGGATGGCGGCGAAACGTCCCGGCTCGACGTCGGGGGGCGTCGGCACGACGACACCGCCGGCCCGCAGCGTTCCGTAAAACGCCGCGATGTACTCCGGCCCGTTCGGCAGCCAGAGCATGACCCGGTCGCCCGCTTGGAAACCGGCGTCGCTCCACAGGGCGTCTCGCACGGTCGTCGACGACTGCAACAGTTCGCCGTAGGTAAAGCGTCGTTGCGAAGTGACGAGGGCCGTGCGTTCCGGGCACGTCCGCGCGACCGCTTCGAAGGCGTCTCCAAGATGCCGCTGTCGGGCCGGATCGAGAAACGCGGGCTGCCCGTCGCCGGTCGAGGCCGGAACGCCAGCGTCCGTTGTTGCGGCGGACGTCGAGGGCCGCAAAACGATCGTCCGGCGGTTCGATGACGCGTCAGACGAGACGTCGACCGGTAGTGGTGATGGTACGAATGGAGTCACGACGGTCAGGGGCGTTCAGCATGGTGTCGAGGCAGGCACCGGACCACGACAGGTCGTGCCGGCGAACGAAGGCAGGGACGTGTGGCCAGTCTATTCGATTCGAGCCTCGCCGTCATCGGTCGGAGGCCCCTGGCGCCGGAACGGGCCGGCCCCGGGGACAAATGGCCGCCGTCACATGTCGTCGGTCGACCCTCGATTCCGCCAAGCCGTTGTGGTGCAAGTGCTCGGCATCACTTTGCGCGCGAAATCGCTCTTTCGGGATTCCACCCTGAGTGATAGAACGGCCCGTCAACGAACGAGAACCCACGCCGGAATCGGATTCGCCGGCAGTACCGCGTTCGCGGTCGGCGGCAACGTCGCCGACGAGGCAGGCAGCACCGGGGGGCCGGTCGCCGGCGGAAGGAGTGTTTCCTTCCCGTGGCGATCGCATCGGGCAGGAGGCCCGCATGAGCGGCGCGGTCGCGTTGGATGTGCTCGTTTTCGGCGGCGGAGCGTCGGGGCTGTGGACGCTCGACGTGCTTTCCGCCCGCGGAGTCAGAACTCTTCTCGTCGAGACGGGTGCGCTCGGGGCCGGCCAGACGGTCGCTTCGCAAGGCATCATTCACGGCGGGCTGAAATACACGTTGCAAGGGTTGCTGACCCGCAGCGCCGCGAACATCCGCGAGATGCCCCGCGTGTGGCGGGAATGTCTTGCCGGTGAGCGCGTGCCGAATCTCGCGGGCGTCGAGCTGCGCAGCGACTTCTGCTATCTCTGGCGGACCGAAGCCCTGTCGAGCCGCTTGGGAATGCTCGGCGCCAGCCTCGGATTGCAGGTGACGCCCGACGTCCTGCCCGCGGAAGAACGGCCCGAGGTGCTCGCCGGCTGTCCCGGCACCGTCGCCACGCTGGCCGAACCTGTGATCAGCCCGGCGAGCTTCGTCGAGGTTCTGCGCAAACGAAACCTCTCGCGACTGCTGCAAGTCGATCCGGAAGGGGTCGAGTTCAGCGCGACGAACGCCGGCACCGTCGCCGAAGTCCGACTGGCCTGCGGTCGCCATGCCATTACGCTTCGGCCACGATTGGTCGTCTTGGCCGCCGGCCTCGGCAACGCCGAACTGCTCGCCCGGCTGGGTCGCACGGCTCCGACGATGCAGCGACGGCCGCTGCACATGGCGATGGTTCGCGGAAACCTGCCGGTACTGAACGGCCACTGCGTCGATGGCGCGAAAACTCGCGTCACGATCACCAGCGAACAACTGGATGACGGAAAGGTCGTCTGGCAGATCGGCGGCCAGATCGCCGAGGACGGCGTCGCGATGGATGGCCGCACGCTCATCGCTCACGCAGCCGCCGAGCTGACGGCCGTGCTGCCCGGCCTCGACTTGCACGACGTGGAATGGGCGACCTACCGCGTCGAACGGGCCGAAGGCGCCACGGCAGGCGGCAAGCGGCCCGACGACGTGCAGATTTCCCGAGAAGCGAATGTGCTCACCTGCTGGCCGACGAAGCTGGCGCTCGTGCCGGAACTCGCCCGCGCGATCGCCGGCCAGGTCGAGCCGTCGGACGAATCGGTCCTGTTTCCCGGTGAGGCGATTCGCGACTGGCCTCACCCGCCCGTCGCCGCGCCTCCCTGGGAAATCGTGACCTGGAAACGTCACGCCCGGCCCGTCGCCGCGTAAGTGTTTTGCATTTGTTTAGCCGCGACCGTCAGGGAGCGCGTCG
>JBAQZJ010000302.1:0-6945 GCA_049790855.1 Planctomycetaceae bacterium
GAGCCATGGATGCTCCGGCAAGCCCCTCGATCGGAAGCCGGATGAAACATCGCTAAGGGAGCGCCGCGACTGCAAGAAGAAAACCGCCGCCACGGCGCGATTCCGCGAAATGTTTAAGAATGCCCGATCCAAGTCCGGCGGCGATGACAAAGCGCCAGCGCCGGCAGGGTGGATTCCTTCCGGCGGATACCCACGACTGTCGTCGTGGGCAACCCTCTGCCGCCCCTGTCGGGGCGACTGTTGCTAGCGCCGGGCGGGGGTCGGGGCGGAGTCGGCGTGGGACGGGCTTTCGGCGGCGTCGAGGACGCTCGCTTCGTCGCCCGAAGGGCGATACGCGCCGAGCCAGCGGCTGGCCGAGCCGAAGAAGCCGTTGTTGAGCAACACGAGGTACGCCGGCACGAGCAGCGGTCGCACGACGAACGTGTCGAGAATCACGCCGAAGGCGAGGGCGAAGCCGAGCTGGATCATGCCGGTCAGGCTGCCGAACATCAGCGAGCAGAACGTGCCCGCCATGATGATGCCGCAACTGCTGATGATGCCGCCGGTGCGGGCCAGCCCTTCCCGCACGCCGGCCAGCCCGCCGAGGCGCCGCTGTTCTTCGTCGACGCGGGCGACGAGATAGATGTTGTAGTCTTCGCCGACCGCGACGAGGATCGTGAACAGGAACATCGGCACTTTCCAGTCGAGGCCGGCGAACTCGCCGGGACTCAGCGCCCAGAAGGTCGCGAAGGTCATGCCGAGGGTGACGAGATAGCTGAAGAACACCGTGAAGATCAGATAGCCCGCGACCATGATCTGCCGCAGCAGCGCGACGAGCACGGCGAACACGCCGGCGAGCACCATCAGGTCGATGCGGATCTGGTCGCGGTTGGTGACCACTTTGAGGTCGCGGATGCTCGCCGTCGGCCCGATAAAGTAGACCTTCGCGTTCTCCAGCGCTTCGGGCAGTAATCCTCGAATCGTCGATTCGAGCCGGTCGAACTGGGCGATGCTGTCGCGCGAGAACGGATCGTCGTTGAAGACGATGTCGAGCCGGGTGATTCGCCCGGCGTCCGGCCCGGTGTCGCTGACGTAGTAATCGGAATGCTGGCCCGCCGCCAGCGCGCCGCCGATTTCGATCAGACTCTTGTCCTGTTGGCGGACTTTCCCGTGCGGCGCCGACATGCTGCGGACGTCGGCCAGGTTCAACTCGTCCCGCTGCTCCCACAAGCGATTCGTCAGGTCGGCGACGGCCGCCGAGCCGCGGCGGGCCGCGGCCTGTCGAACGCCCTTCCCGCCGAACAGCGTGTCGGGGTCGGCGACGAGGGCGGTGATCGGTCCGGCTTCGCCGGCGGGATAGTGATCCTGCACGGCCCGCGCTCCCTGAACGCTGAGCGTCGTCGTCGGCAGTTCATCGAGCAGGCCGTAGGTTAGATAGTCGTGACACAGCACGCCGACGATCGCCAGCGGCAGCATGAGTCCCGCCGTCGCCAGCCACCAGGTTCCGGGCCGGCGGGAGATCGACCAGGCGAGATCCTCCCAGACGCGCCGCAGCCGTCGGCTTTCGAACCAGCGGCTGGCGAAGCGCGTCGGGCTGATCCATCCGGGCGGTTCGGCGAGGCGTTCGCGGGCGATCTTCGGCCAGAACGCCCATTTGCCGAACATCCGCAGCAGCGAAGGCGTGAGCGTCAGGCAGGCGATCAGCACGATGACGAGGCTGAACGACATCGCGACGCCCGCCTGACGGAACTTGCCGAACTCGGCGAACACCATCATGCCGATGCCGACGGTCGTCGTGCCGGCACTGGCGACCAGTGCCGCCCCGATCTTGTCGATCGCCCCGGCAATGCCTTCGCCGAAGGTCGCCCCGCCGTCCAGCTCTTCCTTGTAGCGGGCCATCAGGAACATGCAGTAGTCGACGCCGGCGCCGTACATGACGACCGTCACGTAGATCTCGCTGCCGTTGAACAGCGTGACCAGCCCGTAGGTCGACAGGATCGAAAGGATGCCCAGCGACGTCTTGACGGCGACGAACACCGTGACGAGCGGAATGAACGCGAGAATGGGGGCGCGGTAGATCAGAATCAGCAGGCCCACGACCAGCAGCACCGTCGCCAGCTCGGTGGCGTGGGCGCTGTTGGCCGCCGCTTCCCGCATGTCTTTGCCGACGACGGCCGGTCCCGAGAGGAACAGATCCAGTCCCGCCGGAATGAGCGCCTTCCGGCGCAGTTCGCCGTCGACGGGGTCGATCAGTCTCTGAACGGCGTTGATCAGCTCGGCGTTCCGTTTTTCGACGAATTCGGTCGTCAGGCTGATGCGGACGAGCGTCGCCTTCTCATCCTGACTGTCGAGCAGCGGGCCGATCTCTTTGTCGCTGCCCGTGGTGATCGCCGAGACGAGCAACGGCGGACCCGGTTCGCCCGGCGGACGCATCCAGCCGTTTTCGACCGCCAGTTTCTGAAGTCGCGGCGCGAGAATCTGTTCGACGAACTTCCGGTCCTCGATCGTGAACCGGGGGTCGCTTCCGCCGTCGCGTCGCGCGACGACCATCACGCTGCTGCCCCAGAAGTTCTTCGAGAAGGCCGACGCGAACACCTTCTCGCCGACCAGGCTCGGCGCACTTTCCGGCAGATACTCGAACTCGCCGTCGGAGACGATCGTCTCCCATTCGGGGGCGGCGATCGTCACGCCGACGAGCAGCGCGATCCAGGCGATCGGCAGGACCGGCCAGAAACGGGCGACGAAGAGTCCGAGCGAACGGAAGATCATAGGCGGCGCTGCTTGCAGAACGGCCGCCCGCTGCGACCGCTCGTCCCCTGTTTCTGGTCGCGGACTCCGTCCCCCGCTGGTCGCAGCGGCTCGGGAAATACGCCGTCTCGACCTGAAAAACCGTATCCGGACGGCGCGAAGAGGTCAACGCGGCCGTCACACAGAGCCGCGACCGTCAGGGAGCGCACATCGAACCGCCCACGTCCTCAAACGCTCCCTGACGGTCGCGGCTCTGAGGACGCCGGCTTCCGCTGGGAACCGTCACTTCTTCTCGGCAGGCGCCGTCGTGTCGACCCGCACGCCGAGTGCCTTCAGCGCTTCCACCTGCTTCGTTTTGGCGTCGTCCGTCAGCGGGTTCTCGCCGAGGTACAGGTGCCAATACGGGGCGAAGCGTTTCTCGCCTTCGGCATCCTTCTTCGCCATTTCGACGAGCGGCGCGAGGTCGGTGATCTCGTTGCCTTGCAGGAACGTCCAGCGAAGCTCGTTCATCTCTTTGAGCGGCGAAAGATCGGTGATCTTGTTGCTGCGCAGGTCGAGCGTGCCCAGACGTTTCAAACCGGCGAGCGGCTTGAGGTCGGCGATCTGGTTCTTGCCGAGATACAGCGACGCCAGCTTCTCCATTTTCGCCAGAGGCTCGACGTTGCCGATCTTGTTCGACGTCAGGTATAGCGAGGCCGTCGCCGTCAACCCGGCGAGCGGGGCGACGTCTTCGATTTCGTTCTGCTCGAGTTGCAGATATTGAAGCTTCTTCAGGTCTTTGAGCGGCGAGACGTCTTTGATCTTGTTCGCATGCAGGTCGAGCGTCTGGACGTTGACCAGCCCGGCGAGCGGCTTGACGTCGACGATCTCGTTGCCCGACAGGTCGATCGAGGCCAGGTTCGTCATCTTCTCGAGGCCCGTCAGATCTTTGATGCCCTTCTTCGGCGCTTCGAGGAAGAAGACGTCGCGGAGCACCTCGTCGGTCAGATCCTCTTTGCCGGTCTTCTTCTTCGCGATCTCTTTGAGCACCGTCCGCAACGCTTCGTCGGGCACGGCTTCCTGCGCGGCGACGGGAACGGCAGGCAGGACGAACGCGACGGCGATCAGGCCGGCGAGCAAACGGTTCATGGCGGGTCTCGCAAGGGGAGTGCGTAAGGCGGGACGGATCAACCGTTGGTGATGAACCCGTCAGTGTAGGCGGCGATCGCAAGTCGCCACAAGCGACCACGGAGCGCCGCACGTTAGCCGCAGGCCTTGGCCTACGCCGCCTCAACAGTTTGTACGAAACGCAGGCCGAGGCCGGCGGCTAACGTGCTTTCACGAGCAGCGTCTGAAATCCGCCGTCCGACGGGTCGCCCGGCAGGTGCAGCCGCGTTTCGACGACGCTCACGCCGCTGCGGCCGGCCAGGGCGGCCTGAACGACCTGTTCGTTCTCTTCCGGCTCGATGCTGCACGTCGAATAGACGACTCGCCCGCCCGGTTTGACTCGATCGAGGGCCAGCGACAGCAGTTGCGTCTGCTTCGGCGGCAATTCGGTCAGGTCGTGCGGTGTGAGTCGCCAGCGGGCTTCGGGACGCTTGCCGAGAACGCCGGTGTTCGAGCAGGGCACGTCGAGCAGCACGGCGTCGAACTCGCCGGCCGGCAAGCCGGAGCCGTCTTCGCCGATCTTGACCGTCTCGACGCACGTCAGACCGAGCCGGGCGATGTTTTCGGCGACTCGCGACAGCCGGGTCTTGCTGACGTCGGCGGCGACGATCGTGCCGGTGTCGTTCATCAGTTCGGCCAGGTGCGACGTCTTCGTGCCGGGGGCGGCACACAAATCGAGCACCCGCTGCCCCGGCTGCGGATCGAGCAGTGTCGCGGCATGCATCGCCGTCTCGTCCTGCACGGTCACCCGGCCCTCGGCGAAACCGGGAAGCTCTTCGACGCGGGTCGATTCCTTCAGGCGGATTGCTTCGGGATGCCCCCCCGACGGTTTCGCCTTGATCTTCACCGCCTTGAGTTCTTCCAGCACGGCGTCGCGGGTCGCTTTCGTTCGATTGACGCGCAGCGTCATCGTCGGCGGTGTGTTGAAGTGCCGGCCGAGATCGAACAGATCGTCGGTGTCGAAGCGTTCTTCCCAACGGGTCGCGAGCCAGGCCGGAAAGCTGAACGCCGTCGTGAAATAGCCAAGCGGATCGTCGTCGGGATCGGGAAAGATCTTCCTGGTGAGCAGACGATACCGGCCGTCGACCAGCGGCACGCCGTCGGCGGTCGGCACCGACAGAACGTCGTCGGTCATCAGCCCCGTCACCTTCCGCAAGACCGCGTTCACGAAGCCCGCCCAGCGGGCATTCACCGACTTCGCGAGTTCGACCGTCTCGTGGACCGCCGCGTGGTCGGCCATGCCGGACAGAAACGTGAGCTGGTACGTCCCCAGCCGCAGCAGCATCCACAATTCGGCCTCGACCTTCTCTTTCGGCCGCGAGACATGCGGCTTGAGCAGGGCGTCGAGCGTCGCCTGCCGGCGGATCACGCCGAAGATCAGCTCGGTGGCCAGCCGTCGGTCCTGCGGTGAGACGTTTCGCGTTTTGACCAGCCCTTCCAGCCGGTCTCCCGCGAAGAAGCCTTTGGGCTTCCAGTCTTTGAGGACGGCGTGGGTGAGTGCGCGAGCGGGCATGAAGGGCTGAGGGTGAGAGTTGAGAGGAGAGGTGTTCCGTTTAGCCGCGACCGTCAGGGAGCGCGTCGCCGTCCCGTTCACGCATCGCCCCGCAGCTTCGCGAGATCGTCCCAGTACCCCGGGTACGTTTTCGCCGTGCAGGCGGGGTCGGCGATCTGGACGCCGTGGGCTTTCAACCCGACAAGCGCGAAGCTCATCGCCATGCGGTGGTCGTCGTAGGTGTCGACGACGGCCGGGGAGATGGGTTGCTGCGGGATGATCGTCAGGCCGTCGTCGAACTCTTCGACCTGTTGGCCGAGCTTGCGCAGCTCGGTCGCGACGGCAGAAATGCGGTCGGTCTCTTTGTGGCGAACATGGGCGATGCGGCGGATCGTCGTCGGTCCGTCGGCGAACACCGCGACCGCGGCGAGCGTTTGTGCCGTGTCGCTGATCGCGTTCATGTCGACGTCGATGCCGCGCAGCGGTCCGCCGGTGACGGTGAGCGAATCGCGCCCTTCACCGACGACGCAGCCCATTCGCTCCAAGGCTTCGACGAAGTGAATGTCGCCTTGCAGCGACTTCAGAGTGAGTCCCTCGACGGTTACGGTGCTACCGGTGATCGCCGCAGCGGCGAAGAAGTAGCTCGCGGCGCTGGCGTCGGGTTCGATCGCGTAGGTCGTGGCTCGGTAGTGTTGTCGTCCAATACGAGATCCCTCGGGAGTTCGCTCGATGTGGACACCGAATGACGCCATGACATGTCGCGTCATTTCGACATACGGCTCGGAGACCAGTTCGCCAGTGACGTCGAGGCGAACCGTCTCCGCGGCGTACGGAGCAGCGAGCAACAACGCCGACAGATACTGGCTGGACGTTCCCCCGGCGACGTCGGCACCTCCGCCCCGCAGTCCGTTCGCATTCACGACCACCGGCGGACAACCGTTGTCGAGTTCGCAGCGGACGTCGCCGCCGAGGGCGTTCAGGCTCTCGACGAGGTCGGCGATGGGCCGCTGTCGCATGCGGGCGTTGCCGTCGAGCCGGTAGGTTCCCCGTCCGACCGCACAGGCCGCGGTGAGGAACCGAATGCTCGTACCGCTGTTGCCGAGAAACAGATCGGCGGCCGTCGCGGGGATCTTCCCTCCGCAACCGGCGACCGTCGCCGTGCAGGCGGCCCGATCGTGTGCGACCGCGATGCCCAGCCGGCCGAGGCCGTCGATCATCACCCGCGTATCGTCGCTGTCGAGAACACCGGTGAGCGTGGAAGTTCCGTCGGCGAGTGCCGCGGCGACGAAGGCCCGGTTCGTGAGGCTCTTGGAGCCCGGCGGACGGACCGATCCGACCAGCGGACGGTCAACGGGTTCGATCGGCAGCGGGTTCTGCATCGGCGGGTGGGAAGAAGGTAAGGTGAGCCTCGGCCCACCCTGCTACAGAAACTGGCTTAAGGTGGGTGGCGGGGCCTAACAGCCTGTTGAACAACGGGTTTCTCTGCGCGGTCAGCTTGCGAGTGCTGGCGTGATCTGAGTTCGATTCCTGAAGAGGCGGATACGGTTCAAGACGTCGTGGTGGACGCGTAAAGTGCGGCT
>JBAQZJ010000303.1:0-2614 GCA_049790855.1 Planctomycetaceae bacterium
TTGTAGCTCTGGGCGCCCAGCTCGACGCGGGCGACGTCCTCGAGGCGAACCATCGCCCCTTCCGGCGTGGCGCGGAGGATGATGTTCTCGTAATCCTCGACCTCGCTCAGCCGGCCGCGGGTCAGCACCGGCAGCGTCAGCTCGACCCCCTCGCCGCTGGGCCGCTGCCCGATCGTGCCCGCCGGGAAGACGGCGTTCTGATCCCGCAGCGCCGCGGCGACGTCGGAGACGGTCATCCCCTTGAGGGCGAGGCGGTCCGGGTCGAGCCAGACCCGTATCGAGTAGTCCATGGTCCCGAACACGGTCGCGTCGCCCACGCCGGGCACCCGTTTGAGCCGGTCGAGCAGATTGATCGTCGCGTAGTTGCTCAGGTAGAGCGCGTCGTACGACTCGTCGTCCGCTTGCAGGGCGACCACGCCCAGGATGTTCGTCGACGCCTTGACGACCGTGATGCCCTGCCTCGTGACCTCCTGGGGCAGCCGCGGCTCGGCGATCGACAGGCGGTTCTGGACCTCGACGGCCGCGATGTCCTGGTCGGTGCCGATGTCGAACGTGACGGCGATGCTGCACGACCCGTCGTTCGCGCTCTGCGAACTGAAGTAGATCAGGTTCGGGATGCCGCTGAGCTGCTGCTCGATCGGAGCGGCGACCGACTCGGCGACGGTCTGCGCGTCGGCCCCCGGATAAACGGCGCTGATGCGGATCTGCGGCGGCGTCACCTCCGGGTAGCGGTCGACCGGCAGGACGTACATCGAGACGCCGCCCGCGATCACGATCAGCAGCGAGAGGACGATCGAGAACACCGGCCGATCGATGAAGAAACGGGAGATCACGGCGTGGCCTCCGTCCCGGCGACCGGCATTCGTTCTCCGGCGGAGGCTCGCGAGGAATCCTCGTCGGCCGACGGACCCTGCGGCGACGCCTCGGTGACGGGCATCCCCGGCTGGATCTGCATGAGCCGGTCGGTGACGATCCGCTCGCCGGACGAGAGTCCGCTTTCGACGATCCAGCGATCGTCGCCCGACCACTCGCCGAGGGTGACCGGTCGCGACTCGACGTGATCTTCCGCGTTCACGATGAAGACGCTCGCCCCGGTCGGGGACATCCGGACCGCGGTCTGCGGCACGGCGAGGACGCCGACGCGGCTGATGCCGAGCGGGTCGGCGTGGACGAACTGTCCCGGAATCAAGGCACCGTCCGGGTTGGGCAAGGTGCCGCGGACGACGGCCGTGCCTGTTTGCAGGTCGATCTGCACGTCGAGGAAATTGATCTTCCCGCGGAGCGGGTAGATGCTGCCGTCGGCGAGCGTGACCTGAAGTTCGGTCTCGTCCGCCGCCGGTGCGACGATTCGCCCCTCGGCCACCCCGCGGCGGAAGCGGAGAATCTCTTGCTCGGTCACGGAATATCTGACGTACATCGGGTCGACCTGTTGCACGGTCGCGAGCGGCTCGCTTCCGGCGGCGATATAGCTCCCGACGTCCCGGAGCGCCCGGCCGATCCTTCCCGTGACGGGCGATTCGATCGCGGTGTATTGAAGCTGAAGTTCGACCGCGGCGATCTGGGCCTGTTGCATAGCGACGTCGGCGGCGGCGACGCGCTCTTCCGTCTGCGACTGCTCGACCCGATCTTCGGTCGCCGCCTCCCGGGCCGCGAGTCGCTGATAGCGGCGAAGCTCCTGCGCGGCACGCGCCTGTGTCGCCTCGGCGCTGGCGAGACGGGCTTTCGACTGAGCAAGCTCGACTTCAAAGGGTCTGCGGTCGATCTGAAACAGCTTCTGCCCCTGCTCGACCAGTTCGCCCTCGCGAAACGAACGCTCCAGTAGATGCCCCGCGACGCGGGCACGGATCTCGACAGTCTGCGAGGCTTCGGTCTGGCCGAGAAACCGCATCTGCATCGGGACGGTCTCTTCGCGGAGGGTGAGCATGCTCACCGGGACCGGCCGCGCCGGCTCCCGCGCCGCAACCGGTTCGGGGCTGTGGTCGGCGCGACGCCAGTAGAAATACGCCCCCGCGAGCACGGCCGCGAGCACGAGTAGCGACACGCCGCGCCACAGCCAACTGCCGACCCGGGCGTTGCCCGTACGTCCGCGCGGTTCACCCATCAAGCCGCTCCCGCCGCACGACAACATCCGGCCACGGCGGACGCTGGTCCGCTGCGCCGGGACCACTGTCATCTACGTCTTAGTCTTGTGGTTCTCACCTGCTTCTACGGAACACTCAGGCCACACCGTACAGTCGACTGAACGACGGGAGCACCGGGACATTCCCTACCGTTCCCGGTGACGACGGACTACCGCACACGGCTTTGAGGAATCCCCCCGTTAAGGCCACGCTGACCACACGGCGGACAAGGAGTATGACTTCAGGTAGAACCGGTTGAACATGCCAATTTAGATTGATGGACTGTGAGTAGGTATTGCGATCCTGCCACGTTTCACGGAACTTTTTGATCGTGCTCATGATCCGAGCCCAAGTCGGCGTTTGCGGCCTAGCAGCCTGTTGAAAAACGGCATCCCCGGCGCTATGTTCCGGCGGTTGGTCGTGGGGATGGTCTGAGGAGAAGCTATGGGCTTGGGACGCAGGAAGCGGGAGCGGCAGGTCGAGTTCTGGGTGGC
>JBAQZJ010000304.1:0-3741 GCA_049790855.1 Planctomycetaceae bacterium
GTGCTGGCCCGCACTCCGTCTATCATAGGCTGGTCGCGATTCACGAACAGCGTCTGCGATCGTCGGCCTCAGCCGATCAGCTCGGCGATCGGCTGGCCGCCGTTGGCGATCTTCATCGGGCGGCCGCGACTTGAGGTATGAACGGTGTCGAGCGGAACGCCCAAGGCATAGGCCGCCGTCGCCCAGACGTCGCCCGGCAGGTAGCTCTTGCCGACGACGCTGGTGCCTTCTTTGTCGGTTTCCCCGACGGCGATTCCGCCCTTCAGGCCGCCGCCGCCCATGACGACGCTCCAACTCGCGGCCCAGTGATCGCGACCGACGTCCTGGTTGATTCGCGGCGTGCGGCCGAACTCGCCCATCCAGACGAGCACGACGTCGTCGTACATGCCGCGGGCCGTCAGGTCTTCGACGAGGGCCGACATCGCCCGGTCCATCGTCGGCAGACGCTGATCGCGAAGCGTCTCAAAGACGTTGGCGTGCAGATCCCAGCCGCCCATGTCGACCTCGATGAACGGCACGCCGATCTCGACGAGCCGGCGGGCCATCAGCAGACCGCGGCCGAAGTTGTCGTCGCCGTAGCGCTCGCGGGTCTTTTCGTCTTCCTGCTCGATGCGGAAGGCCTCCATCTGCTTGCTCGTCATCAGGTTGACGGCCTTCTTATAGACCTCTTTATGAGCCTTCGGCGCCGCACCGCGATTGCTGCCGATGAAATTGCCTTCGATGACGTCGAGCATCGCCAGGCGATTGTTCATGCGGCCGGGGGGCAGACCTTCCGGCTCGGCGTTGCGGATTTGACCGTTGGCGTCGACGACGAACGGAGCGTTCGCCATGCCCAGGTAGCCCGGGCTTCCCGCGTCGCCGCCGATGCTGATGAAGCTGGGAATCTCAAGTTCCGTCCGCTTGGTGCCCAGCTCGTAGCTGACGACGCTGCCGAACGTCGGGTGGATGACGGTCGGGTTCGGCACGTAGGTCGTGTGCATGTAGTAGCGGCCGCGGCCGTGGTCGGCCTCGCGGGTGCTCATGCTGCGGACGATCGACAGCCGGTCCATGACCTTGGCGGTCATGGGAAGATGCTCGGAAATCTGCACGTCGCCCGCGGTGGAGATCGGCTTGAACTCGCCCCCGGTCTTCGTGCCGGGCTTGAGATCCCACAGGTCGATCGTCGGCGGCCCGCCGCCCATCCACATCAAAATGCAGGCCTTCTGCCGCTTGCGAACCTCTTGCGCGTTCGCCGTCACGTGCGAGATGAACTGCATCGCCGGGATCGTCGCCGCCGAGGCCGCCAGATGCCGCATGAAGTGTCGGCGGCTCATGCCGGAGGGAAGGAACAGGCTCATGGTCGTCTCGCAGGGGGGTTGAGGGTTGAGGGTTTCGAGAGGAAAGACGAGCGTCAAGACCTCTCAACTCTCAACTACTTGATGAAAATAAACTCGTTGCTGTTGAGCAGCGCCCAGAACAGATCCTGATAGCCGGCGAGCGGGGTCGGGCTGCCGGCGATCAATGCCTGGGCCGCCGACGACTCTTTGCGGCTCGGTTTGCGGCCGAGCGCCGCCAGGTAGAGTCGGTGGATGGCATTGGTCGGGGTTTTCTCGGTCGTCAGCACGTCGTTGAGGAAGCTGCCCGATTCGGCGCTGGTCGCGTTCTGCACCAATTCGCCGTTCATCATCATCAACGCCTGCGGAATGGTGCCGTTGAAGGTCGTCGCTTCGCCGCCTTCGTCGGTGGCGAAGGCGATCACGAACTGCTGGAGCCATTCCTGGCGCTGGACCTCGGCTTCCTCCCATGTCGAGCGGCCCGACTTGTGGGCCTCGGTCGAGACGATCAGCGAGTCGTAAAGCTGCTCGGCGGTCATCCGCTTCAGGTACATGTGGCTGAACAGGGGCGTCTCACCCGCCGCCGGATCGTCGAAGGCGTTGTCGGCCGTCGTGGCGCTCGTCAACTGATAGGCCTCGCTGAGCACGATCCAGCGCATCAGCTTCTTCATGTCATAATTGTTCTCGACGAATTTCGACGCGAGGAAGTCGAGCAGTTCCGGATGGCTCGCCGGGTTGTGAGGCCCCATGTCGTCGACAGGCCGCGTGAATCCGAAGCCGAAGAAGTGACCCCAGGTCCGATTGGCGAACGCCTTCGCCAGTTGGCGGTCGTCGCTGCCGGCAATCGCATCGGCGAGGGCCTCGCGACGGCCGGCTCCGGTCGCGTCGATCTTCTTCCCGTTGTATTCGGGATAGGCGACCTGCATCAGCCCGCTGCGCTTCTCGAAGAAGACGGGGCCGTCCATCTCGACGCTGACCAGTTCGCTGTAGTCGTCTTCCATCCGCCCGGTTTTCGGGTCGTACTTCTCGTGGTCTTCTCGCTTCACGGTGCGGAAGAAGCTGTTGTACGACCAGAACTGCTCCTGCTTCCAGTCGTTGAACGGGTGGTTATGGCACTGCGTGCATTGCACCTGAATGCCCAGCAGCAGCCGCGTCGCTTTTGCCGTCGCCTGAACCTGCTCGTCCGGCATCGTCATCTGGGCGAGCAGGAAGTTGACGGCGCCGTTCTCTTCAAAATGTCCCTCGGCGGTCAGAAGATCGTGGACGACCTCGTTCCAGGGACGGTTTTTGGCAAAGGCTTCGCGATAGAACCGCGTCATGCCCATACGGCTGGTGCGGTCGGGCGTCTGCTGGCCGATCGACAGGTTCGTCCAGATCGTCGTCCAATGCCGGACGTACGCCGGATCGCCGAGCAACTTCTCGACGACCGCCGCGCGTTTCGCCATTCGCTCGGCGTCGTTCTTCGGCGGCTCCTCGAGAAACGCTTCGGTCTCTTCGGCCGGCGGCACATGGCCGACCAGGTCAAGGTAGACGCGGCGCAGCCATTCCTCATCGCTGGCGACGGCGCTCGGTTCGACCTCGTTGTCTTTCCAGGCCTGACGGATGAGTTCATCGATCTTGCCGACGACTTCGGCATCGGGACCGCGAAAGACGCCTTGCCCGCAGACCGGCACAGCGGCCGACAGAACGAGAATTCCGCAGACTATCGAAGTGAAACGCATCGGTGGCACCCTGACGGGGCGAAGGCTGGGGGGAGCCGTGGAGGCAGACGTGCCCGCTTCCGAAATGGCCATGCTCACAAGATAAACCCGCTCCGGTCCGCCCGACCTTCGCCGGATTCGGGCGATTACGGCATGCAATTATAACCGATTTCAGCGTAAGGTGTTGAGGAGACGCCTTCCTTCGCCTGCTTGGCGGAAACTGTCAAAAACTTCGGGCTTTTTCAGAAAGTCGGGATCGCACCGATGCGGCGCGCCCCGGCCTGCCCCGATAATCGATCGAAACGGTGCCAATCGCAGCACCCGGGCCTTTCACCAGTGCGAGGAGTACCACGATGGCCGTGCAGACCGCCCAACAGCTCCGACAGGGAACATGCAAGCCCTGCGAGGGTGGCGTCGAGAAAATGTCTTCGGACGAGGCACATCGGCAGCTCGAACAACTCCAGGGATGGGAACTCGGCTCCGACGACGATTCGATTCATAAAAACTGGTTTCGAAAAGACTTCCGGGATGCGATGTCATTCCTGAACCGCATCGCCGAGATTGCCGAGGCCGAGCAGCATCACCCCGACCTGCACCTGATCGGCTACAAGAACGTCCGCGTCGCCTTGATGACCCACGCCATCGGCGGCCTCAGCGAAAACGACTTCATCCTCGCCGCGAAAATCGACGACGCGGCGTGACGCAGTGACTCGGCGAAGGGAATGTCG
>JBAQZJ010000305.1:0-3439 GCA_049790855.1 Planctomycetaceae bacterium
CGCCTCCCCCGATCCCCGCCCCCGTCCGCATCCACGCTATGGCCGACGGCCCGGCGTGCGACGAAGAACTCTTCATCCGCGGCAGCCATGAAAACACTTCCGGCCCTGTTCCCCGGCGATTCCTCGAAGCGCTCGACGCGATGCCCGTCGTCAGCGAGACGAGCGGTCGTCTCGAGCTCGCGAATCGGGTTCTCGCCGACGACAACCCGTTCCCCGCCCGCGTGATGGTCAACCGCGTCTGGCAGCATCTGTTCGGCGAGGGGATCGTCAAAAGCGTCGATAACTTCGGCGTCCTCGGCGACGAGCCGACGCACCCGGAACTGCTCGACCGGCTCGCCGACGACTTCCGCAACGACGGCTGGAGCGTCAAGCGACTGATCCGCCGGATCGTCCTGTCACGGTCTTACCGCATGGCCTCGACGCCGCACCCTGAAACGGCCGCGAAGCTCGCCGAACTCGATCCGTCGAATCGCTTGCTCCACGCACAGCATCTGAAGCGTCTTGAAGGCGAAGCCCTCCGCGACGCGATGCTCGCCGTCAGCGGCCGGCTCGACCGGTCCCTCGGCGGCGAGCCGATTCCGGTGCGTCTCACCCCGTTCATGCAGGGCCGCGGCCGCCCGAGCGAGTCGGGCCCGCTCGACGGCGACGGTCGCCGGAGTCTCTACATCAAGGTCCAGCGCAACTTCCTCACCCCGATGCTGACCGCGTTCGACTTCCCGATTCCCGCCACGACCGTCGGCAGAAGAAACGTGTCGAACGTCCCCGCCCAGGCGTTGATTCTGCTCAACGACCCGTTCGTGATCGACCAGGCGCAGGTCTGGGCGAAACGCACGCTTGCGGTTTCGCGACTCTCAACGGCCGACCGAACCGAATGCCTCTACGAAGCCGCTTACTCACGACAACCGACCACCGAAGAAACCAACGCGGCGATCGCGTACCTCGAATCGCACGGAGACGACTGGCAGACAAACGAAACCGCCTGGGCCGACCTGTGCCACGTGTTGTTGAATGGGAAGGAGTTTGTGTTCGTGCGGTAGGGCCGGCGTTTCCCCATTCCGTAACGAACGAATACGATGAATCATGCAGGCTGATGATCCCTCGCGACACGGCGGATTCGGAGACCTTTCATGCAGACACTCAAGTTCGTGCATTGGCAGGATGGCGACGTCCATCTCGGCTACCTCCTCGACTATCCCGATTACTGGACCCAGGGCGAATCGCTCGACGACCTGAAAGCCCATCTGGTCGATCTGTATCGCGACCTGGCGGGGATTCGGAAGGTCTCGTAGCGTGGGTTAATCGACGAAGCTGCGAGCAACCGCGGCACATGGGTGAGGGAGCGCCGACCCGCTCACGTACGCGCTCGACCATGCTGGTGGGGCGGCGCTCTGGTACCGGGGTCTACAATCGAAGGTTGTTTCCTCGACGGACCATTCGAAGTCGCAGAGGCACTGAAGTGTCCACCGCATCTCCTCCAGTACTGTTTATGGCGACCGCCGTTTGGCTCCTCGGCATCGCCCGGCCGATCGCCGCCGAGTCGGGCGAGTCCCCGAGCATTCCCACTCAGTCCGTTCAATCCGATCGGGAGCGCAGCGAAGCACTGGTGGCGGAGGGGGACGATTGGTACGGCAAGGGCGAGTGGGATAAGGCGATCGCCGCCTACGACGAAGCAGTCCGACTCGACCCTGAGAACGCCGTCGCCTTCAAGAACCGTGGCGCGACCCGCAACAAAACGAAGGAGTTCGATCTGGCGATCGCTGACTTTGAACATGCGATCCGCCTGAAGCCGGGTTTCGCTGCCGCTTTTCTTTTCCGCGGCATCAACCGCCACCTCCGCGGCGACGTGGAGCGAGCGATGGTGGACTACGACGAGGCGATCCGCCTCAATCCGAAGTTCGCTGCGGCGTACTACCAACGGGGCAAGGCCCATTACTTGCGGGGAGACGCCGAGAAGGCGGGGGCGGACTACGACGAAGCTATCCGGCTCGGCAAAGCCGATCCTCACGTCATCGCTGATGCCCACTACCTCCGGGCGCTGCTCAGAACCGACCGAGGCGATCCGGAGGGCGCGATCGCCGACTATGGTGAGGCCATCCGGCTCTGGCCCGAATACTTTCCGGCGTGGAGCAACCGAGGGTTCGTTCACCTCGGTCTTGGCGAGTGGGAGGCGGCCGAGCGGGACTGGAAGGAGACGCTTCGGATCAGGCCTGATGACCACATCACTATCGGCAACCTCGCCACTCTTCGGGCAGCCTGCCCGAACGACCGTTTTCGAAACGGGCAAGAGGCCATCGATCTCGCTCGAAAGGCGTGCGAAGCGACGGACTGGAAGGACGCGGGACTCGTCGGCACGCTCGCTGCCGCCTATGCCGAGACGGGCGACTTCAAGGCGGCGAGGGAGTGGCAAATAAAGGCGATTGGACTCGCAGCTCCGGACGCGAAACCTCGGTTTCGCCAGTCGCTTGAGACAATCCTGAACCACCAGCCGCTCCGGCTCGAACCGCAATTGCAGCGCAAGCCGGTATAGCTTCGTAGGGTGGGGCGAGCGAATGCGAGGCTCACCGCGACGGTCTCCCGGCGTACCGAAACCTTCAAGACATCCGACGGAGTCGGCATGACGGAATTCTTCGTTTCAGCGGCGATCACCGTCGGAATCGCGCTGCCTCTGGCAGGAGTCATGAGCGCTCTCGTCCTGCCACGTCTGTCGCCGGAATACAAGGCGCGTGCCCACCTCTGCTGGGGATGGCAGGCGTTTCGCGGCAACCGGCATCAAGCAGCACTGCGACAGTATGACCGCGCCGTCGAAATCGACGCGGAAAATCCCCGAGTCTATGCCGCCCGCGGTGGCGTGAAGTTCCTCTTAAACGATTTTGCCGGAGCATCCACTGACCTGAATGAAGCGATCCGACTCGCTCCCGGTAACACAGATATCCTGCACGTTCGCGCCATGGCAAGATGTCGCTCCGGCGACTTTGGCGGGGCAGTCGCCGATTTTGAGAAAGTCTTGCAACTCAACCCGGACGCCATTCTTCCGCGCAATAATTTCGCCTGGTACCTGTCGACGCTTCCGGAGGACACCTTTCGCGACGGAAGAAGAGCGGTCACGCTCGCGACGGAAGCTTGTGACCTGAGCGGTTGGCGACAGGCCGACTGCCTGGGGACGCTGTCAGCGGCATACGCGGAGTGCGGAAAGTTCGTCGAGGCGTTGCGGCTTCTCGAGCGGGCGATCACACTTGATTCAAATGGCGAAAATGCGAAGACACGACAGCGCATGCTCGACGCGTTCCATCGAAGTGAGCCGTACCGCGACATGCCGTCGTCCTGACGTTTTGCACCGGTCACCTGCGCCAATCAGCATAGCCCCGTAGGGTGGGTCAACCGAACTGAAATCGTTCCCACGGCAATCGACATGAATGATCGCCGACCCACCGGCACGGTC
>JBAQZJ010000306.1:0-3712 GCA_049790855.1 Planctomycetaceae bacterium
TTCGCAAGCCCGACGCGCCAGCGAGGGACAAGCCGCACGAAGAACCACCCACCGGTTTGATGCGAATGCACCACTACGACGACATTGCGACAGCCGATGAGGGATCGGCCGCGTGAGTCAAACTGCGGTTTCCAACCACGTACATGATGAGGTCTCCATGCGATCGACTCGTCGCACATTTCTCGGTGCCGCCGTTGGTGCGGCCTGCCTGCTGCGTCTTGGTGGCCGTCGCCGCTTGTGGGCAGCGCCGGCAGCATCGGCCAACGAAACGATCCACGAGGCCCGGCAGATTGCGCTGGCGCGACTCTCACCCAGCAATCGCGACATACAACACGGTCTGGAACTGCATGCGGCATCGGTCGTGTTCGACAGCTACGGTTTCGCCCCGCGGGCGGCGCTCGACGGTGAAGCCTTTCGCGAAACGATGCTCGCCGGGGCTTCCGACGACGAGTTGAATGATCTCCGCGAAGAGATGGGCATGACTCGCGCCGCCCTCGACGAGATCGAACGCCGCGAGTTCCTCGAAGCGTTTCAGGCCGCCGGTGTGACCTGCATCTTTCAGAACACCGGCGAAGAAGGAAACGACCCGCTGCGACTGCTCAAGCGGCTGTCGCGCTTCACCTTTCTGACCGACCATCTTCGCGAAGTCTGTCCCAAGGCGATTCATCCCGACGACGTGCTCGCCGCGAAAAAAGACGGACGGATGTGCCTGGCCTTCACGACGAACGGCGTGCCGCTGCGGCACGAATGGGAAAGCACCCGCGACGAACTGCGGCATGTGCGGCTGTTCCAGCAACTCGGCGTGCAGATGATGCACCTGACCTACAACCGACGGAACCCGCTCGGCGACGGCTGCGGCGAAGCGCACGACGGTGGCCTCAGCGATTTCGGCAAGATCGCGATCGCCGAACTGAACCGACTGGGCGTGATCGTCGACACGGCCCACAGCGGCTGGCGGACGAGTCTCGAAGCCGCCAAGGCGTCGAGCAAACCGGTCGTCGCCAGTCACACGGCGTGTGCCGCGCTTCACAAACATTACCGCGGCAAGCCCGACGAGACGCTGCGGGCGATCTGCGACAGCGGCGGCCTGTTCGGCATCTGCTGCATCTCCAAGTTCCTCGGCGGCACGGGCGACATCGTCGCGCTGCTCGATCATCTCGACTACGCGATCAAGACCTTCGGCCCCGACCACGTCGCGATCGGCACCGACGTCGCCTACACATCGCGGAACGCCAAGGCCGAACGCGACAAGATCGGCAAACGCCCCGACGGCCGGTCAGTCAACGTGAGAGGCCCCCGCTGGGAACACCTCTGGCCGGAGTTCGAGTTCAAGGAAACCCCCGAAGCGACCCGCAGTCTCGCCTGGACGAACTGGCCTCTGTTCACCGTCGGCCTCGTCGGGCGCGGCCACTCGGACGAAGTCATCCGCAAGGTTCTAGGCGGAAACATGCTGCGGGTCTGGCGAGGGAATGTCGCGTAGGGTGGGTCAAGCGAACGAGCGACGTTGAGGAATTCTCACGCCACAATGAGCGCCGACCCACCACCGAACGTCGCTCGACCGTGCAGATGGGTCGGCGCTCATTAAGGGCCGGTTGCATGCCGATCGTCGTCTGTTCGCTTGACCCGGCCTACTGGACTTTGCCGTTCTCTTGACCGAGACGCTCGACGATTGGCTGCAACCAGCATTGGAACACCGACGGACAAAAGCAGCACCCCAAGAATGATAAGCGGTGCCAACAGAACCAAGCCGGTTGTTACCAGCCATGCGCGATTAAGAAACGCTCCGAGCAAGGAACAAACAACACCGAGTGCGCCCGCAACGGCGAACACGCCGATCCAGGAATTGAGAGACGGCAGGTATCTCATTGTCGTCTATTCCGTCTGCCCGTAGATATACAAACCTGCCTCCGTTGCAATGCCGACGTAGAACACCCCGTCCGGCCCGTAGATCAAGACCTTGGGTCCGAACAGCGATGAAGATCTCGTGAGGGCACCTGTCGTCGTGCTGATGCTGCCCGGGTCGGCGTATCTAACGCCGCCAAAGTACTTCCATCCTGAGTAGGGACCGACCGGAACAGGCCTGTTGAACAGTGACAAAGCCTCATCGGGAATCGGCACCGCGTTCTTGGTCTTTCCGGGCGATAGCCCTGTTCTTAGCACCTTTAACGCAGTCGATTCTGTAGCGACGTGTGCTGGCACCGCATAAATTCCGTGAGAACCGCGGATCGTTCCTGTTCTGACGATTCCAAATGCTCCTGCGTCATCTGTGAGATGCACAAGCTGGCCTTCCGCCGCCTTTCGGGTGACCCTTGCTCTGTTCCCTGCATCGATCAGATCGTCGGTCTTCATGAACCGTCCAAACACGCCGCCAACCGCCGCCAGCGCCAAATCGTTGCGGACATTGTACAGGAAGTCCAGGCTCTTGGCGGACGCCATCGCCAAGGCCTCGTGCTGAGTCACGTTTTCATCCCAGGCGGTTGCGAAATCGCCCGGGGTGGCCGTGTCTCGTCGTGTCGCAGGCGGCCGCAGCACCAGCCGGTCGTCCTCTTCCCGCGCGTTCAGGACCGCGTTGATTGCGTCCGCCATCTCCCTGGGGCTGGCCGGCGCGTCGAAGAAGACCCCGTTGTCGAGATCGATCGACACGGTCCGCGTGCTGCGATCGACCTCGTAGGCGTTCCAGAGTTCCGCCCGGAATTCGAACCGCCAGTCGTCCGCATGGGCCTGATTGAGCCGCGCCACCGCTGGCAGGCCATGCCGTCTCACGAACTGCTCCCAGACCCCCGCTGGCATCCGCGAGACAAAATCGGCCGTCTCGATTGAGAAGTCGATCAGCCCGCTCGGGTCCGCCCGGTTGATCGGGTCGTTCCCGCAGTAGCGGTACAGGTTCACGCTACCAGGAGGGTCGAGAACCGCCACGCCGTCTGTCCCGAACTGCGATCTGCGCATGAGTCATCTCCCCACTAAAGAGCGCGAAACGATCGGGCGGCGCTCGGCCGCCTTTCGCTCCAGCCATTCAAAACATTCGAGCTTGACCGGGTTGTGCGGCGCGAGCGCCGCGGCCCAGCGGCGGCATTCAAGGTCTTCGTCAACGCGGCCGGCCTTGCCGAGACAGGCGCTGCGGGCCGAGAGCGACTCCGCGATCTCCTCGGGCGGCATCAGCGGACTTAGATAGGCCCCGCACTCGATCAGGTACGGGTGGATCGGCTTCGGCCACTCCCGGTATTCGTCATCTGAAGGGGTCTGTAAGCCCGGGTTCGTGGCCTCGACGTTGAACCGCGTCGGCCGGGACGGGGACACGCCGGAGAGGCCCCGCCAGAGGCCGTGCGGGTCGGACCACCGGGCGAACAGATGGTTCTTCGCCTTGACGACGTAGAGCGGGTACTTGAGCCGGCGGCCGATCGCGGCGATCAGGAATGGGATCGTGCCGCAGGTGCCGCCGGGGCCGTCGGTGATGCCGTGGAGGAACTGATCGCGAGAATCTGCGCCGAAGCCGGAATCGATCAGATCATGCTCCGGTCTGAGGTCGTGCCATTTCGGATGATAGCGGAGTCCGCAGACCTTCCACAGGACCGTCACCAGATGGAGCAGGGCAATCGCATTCTAGCTTTTGGCCGTGGTGAGGACTTGGCAGAGATAGTCGTGGTCCATGGCGCAGCGGCGGCGTTTGCGTTTGAGGCCGGCTTGGAATGTTGTCTCGTTCTTGAGCAGGCCC
>JBAQZJ010000307.1:0-1565 GCA_049790855.1 Planctomycetaceae bacterium
TGCCTGCCGCGATTGATGGCACGTCGGAATTCCCTCCCCCTCCCCCTCTCCCCCCGTCCCCCACCCCCTCCGTCGCTCCGGCTCCCCGTTCCCCATTCCCCGCACTGAAATGCGCTCGTTGAGCCACGCCGAATTTGTGTTGTTCGTCGATGACGGCGACGCCGAGATTTGGAAAGTCGACGCCATCCTGAATCAGCGCTTGCGTGCCGACGACGAGGTCGATTTCGCCGGCGCGGATGCGCTCCAGCAGTCGTTTGCGTTTCGCGGGGGTGAGGCGGCCCGTCAGCAACCGGCGTTCGACGCGGCTGTTCCGCAGCAGTCCGTCGATCGTGGTCCAGTGCTGGTTGGCAAGCACCTCGGTCGGCGCCATCACGACCGCCTGGCAGCCGTGCGCGATCGCGGCGAGCATCGCATAGATTGCGACGACGGTCTTGCCCGCGCCGACGTCGGCCTGCAACAGCCGATGCATCGCCCGGCCGCTGGCGAGGTCGGCGGCGATCTCCTTCACCGCCGCGTGCTGGCCCGGCGTGAAGTCGAACGGGAACAGCCGGCGGATGCGGGCGTCGATCTTCGCCGTCACCGGCAGCTTCGGCGCGGCCTCGTCGGCCCGCCAGGCCCGGCGACGCATCGCCAGGCCGAGCTGGAACTCGAACAGGTCGTCGAACAGCACCCGCCGCTTCGCCGCGTCGAACTGCTCGATCGACTCCGGCCGATGCAGCCAGCGGACCGCCTGCGGCAACTTCGGCAGCTTCGTCTCGTCACGGAAGGTTGCAGGCAGCGGGTCGGGGACGAGGTCGGCGTAGTCGGCGACGGCATTCCGGCAGATCGTCGAGATCGCTTTCTGATCGAGGCCGTCGGTCAGCCCGTAGCGCGGCTGGATGCCGCCGTCGGCCGATTCGTTCTCGACGAGCCATTTCACGGTCGGGTGGCTGAACTCCCAGCGGCCGTTCTGCCGCTTCGGCTTGCCCGAAAACAGCACGAGCTGGTTCGGCTCGAACTTTTTGAGCATCCACGGCTGATTGAACCACGAGCCGCGAACGTACTCGCCGTCGCCGCAGTCGAGCAGCACGGCGGTCAGCGTCCGGCCGCGACTGATGCTGCGGGCGTCGCGATCGACGACCTTGCCGCGCACGGTCTCGACGGTGTTGCCGGTCAGTTCGTGCGGCTGTTTGACGTGCGTCAGGTCGAGCACGTCGCGAGGCATGTAGAACAAGACGTCGGCGACGGTGAAGAGGCCGAGCTTCGCCAGCAGTTCGCCGCGCATCTCTCCCGCCCCTTTGAGGAACCGGGCCGGCGTGGCGAGGGGATCGGCGGGATGATCGGCCATCGCGGCATTATAGGGATGTGGGATGTAGGATGTGGCGACAGTGGGTCGCGATGCGTTGTTTGCGGCCTGAAGCCCACCGGCTGCGTCCGGTGGGTCGCAACGGCCGGGCTTCAGGACATCCCCGTTGCATCGGGCGTCGCTTCCCGTATGCTGTCGGCGAAGATTCGGCGCGGTGTGACGAACAACACGCGAGCGGTTACTTCTCCCCCCTCTCCTCTGGGGAGAGGGGCCGGGGGTG
>JBAQZJ010000308.1:0-5134 GCA_049790855.1 Planctomycetaceae bacterium
ATCTGACAGCGGTCGTTCGGTCCGAGCCTGCTGCGCTGCGAGATGTTCGGGAGTCTCTCCGCTTCGCAGCCTCGGCCCGAACGGACTTCATCCGACTTCGGGAACGTTGTGATTGCAACATACAAGAACGCAGAGGGCGAGGAGAAAGCGCAGAGGATTCCTTGGCCGCTCCGCGCGTCCTCGGCGGTTCAATTCCATCCTGATCCTTTGCGCCTTGGCGTCTTTGCGTGAGATTTCTTTTTGCCGAACAGGTCGCCGACGCGTCCGCGCCATTCGCCACCGCTTTCTTTCGATTGGTCCATCGTCCCCTTCCCCGGAGTTCCTCATGCCGTCGCGTCTCGCTCGATTCGCCGTTCTGGCAGCTCTGCTCGCGTCGCCCCTCTCCGCCGCCGAACGTCCCAACGTCGTCGTCATTCTCGGCGACGATATGGGCTGGTCGGATCTCGGCTGTTACGGGGGCGAGTCGGAGACGCCGACTCTCGACTCGCTGGCAGCGGGCGGATTGCGGTTCACGCAGTTCTACAACACGGCCCGCTGCTGTCCGACGCGGGCGAGCCTGCTGACGGGACTCTATCCGCACCAGGCGGGCGTCGGGCACATGATGGAGGACCGCGGCCACGACGGCTATCGCGGCAACCTGAACGACAACTGCGTCACGATCGCCGAAGCGCTGAAGCCCGCCGGTTACGGCACCTACGCCGTCGGCAAGTGGCACGTCACGCGGAATACCGCCCCGGACGGCCCCAAGCACAACTGGCCGCTGCAGCGGGGCTTCGACCGGTACTACGGCACGATTCACGGGGCGGGCAGCTATTGGGATCCGTCGTCGCTGACGCGCGACAACACGCAGATTTCGCCCTTCGCTGACTCGAAGTACACGCCCGAGACGTTCTATTACACGAACGCGATCAGCGATCACTCCGTGCGTTTCATCGAGGAGCACGACCAGGCCAAGCCGGACGACCCGCTGTTCCTCTACGTCGCCTTCACCGCGGCCCACTGGCCGATGCACGCGCTGCCGGAGGACATCGAGCGATTCAAGGGACGCTACGCCGAGGGCTACGGGGCGATTCGCGAGGCGCGTTACGAACGGCTCAAAGAGATGGGGCTGATCGACCCGGCGTGGGAATTGTCGCCTCAGGCGAAGGAATGGGGCAGTGTCGAACCCAGCGAGTGGGAGCAGCGCTGCATGGAGGTCTATGCGGCGATGATCTATCGCATGGACGCCGGCATCGGCGAGATCGTCGCGTCGCTGAAAGAGACCGGGCGCTTCGACAACACGCTGATCCTGTTCCTGCAGGACAACGGCGGCTGCGCGGAAGAGATGGGCCGCAAGGGCAACGCCCAGCACCCCGACATCCCGCGTCCCGAGGCGCCGACGCTCGACCCGGTCGCGGCGACCGACTTCATCAACGGCGGCAGCGTGCCCCATCAGACCCGCGACGGGTATCCCGTCCGCATGGGCAAGCACGCGATGCCGGGGCCGGCCGACACCTACGTCGGCTACGGCGAGGGTTGGGCGAACGTCTCAACCACGCCATTCCGGCTCTACAAGCACTGGGTCCACGAAGGCGGCATCAGCACGCCGCTGATCGCGCATTGGCCGCAGGGCATCGCCCGCAAGGGGGAACTGGAGACCCAGCCGGGGCACCTCATCGACGTCATGGCGACGTGCCTCGACCTGTCAGGAGCGACGTACCCGAAAGAGAAAAACGGCAAGCCGGTTCCGCCGCCGGAGGGCCGCAGCCTCGTCCCCGCCTTCAACGGCGAGGCGATCGACCGCGAGGCGATCTACTGGGAGCACGAGAGCAACCGCGCGATCCGCGTCGGCGACTGGAAGCTCGTCTCCGACGGGCGAAAGGGCACGTGGGAACTCTACGACATGGCGAACGATCGCACCGAGATGCACGATCTCGCCTCGCAGCATCCCGAAAAGGTCAAAGAACTCGCCGCGAAGTGGCAGGCGTATGCCGAACGGGCGAACGTGCTGCCGCTAGGCACGTGGAAGAAAGAGCCGGTGACGAAGTTCAGCAAGAAGAAGCGGTTCGAGCTCGCCGGCGACGGTTCGCTGCCGCGCGAAAAAGCTCCGCATCTCGTCGATCACGGATTTGCCGTCGAGGTGACGTTGAACGAAGTCGGAAAGAACGGCGTCCTCGCCGCCCAGGGCGGCCGGGCGCACGGCTGGGCGCTCTATCAGCAGGACGGCAAACTGCACTTCATGGTGCGGCACCCCTCGAGGCTCTTCGGCGTCTCGGTCGACGCACCGGCTCTCGGCGGCACGGAATCTCTCAATGAAACGCTTCGGCCCGACGGCCATGTGACGCTGACGGTGGGCGGCAGCGACGGCACGACCGTCAACGGCAAAGCGGCGACCGTCCGCAAAATGCCCCTCAACGGACTCGAAGTCGGCCGCGACGAAGGCGATCCCGTCGGCGACTACGATGGAACGTTCCCCTACGACGGCGAGATCGAAAACGTCGTCGTCGAATTGATTGATTAATCTTGCGACGATCGCGATCGTTTAGCCGCGACCGTCAGGAAGCGCGTCGCTGATCGCGCTCCCTGACGGTCGCGGCTAAACGAACACTTCTCAATCGTCGCTTACCTTGCGGGTGCGTGCATGTTCTCGTTCCTCAAACGCCGGCGTCGCATGCGGCTTTTGACGACGCCGTTTCCGCCGGCGTGGAACGAGCACCTGGCGACGAACTTTCCGCAGTTCGCGACGCTGCCGGAACCGTTGCAACTCCGATTGCGCGACCGCCTGCGCATCTTTCACGCCGAGAAGTATTGGGAGGGCGTCGGCGGCTTTGAAGTCACCGAAGAGATGCAGGTCGTCGTCGCGGCGATGGCCTGCACGCTCACGCTGGCCTTCGACGAGGCCGAAGCCGTCTTTCCCAAAGTGCTGACGGTGCTGATTCACGGCGAGACGTATTCGCGACGGGCACAGAATCACGTCGGCGGCGGGGTCATCGACGAACGGCAGGAGTGGCGGCTCGGTGAGGCGTGGCATCGCGGGCCGGTCGCCCTGTCATGGCCGGCCGTCGTCGAGGGCGGACGAAATCCGAGCGACGGCCAGAATCTCGTCTATCACGAATTCGCCCACGCGCTCGACATGACCGGCGGCATCGCCGACGGCGTCCCCCCGGTCGGCGACGAACAGGCCGAACGCAACTGGACCGCAGTGTTTCATCGCGAGTTCGAGCAACTGCACGCGTCCTGGTCCTCCGGCCTCGGCCTGCCGATCGACCCCTATGCGCTCACGAACGAAGCGGAACTGTTTTCGGTCGCCACCGAAAACTATTTCGAGCGTCCCCGGCTGTTGAAGATCAAACTGCCGCGACTCTACGAATTGCTCGACTCGTTTTATCGGCTGGGGCCGGCGGAGTGGTAGGCGAGCGACATGCCTCAGGGTGATTTGACATGACCGAACCTGCATTCGACGTCGCCGTGGCCCATCGCTACTTTGCCATTGAGCTGAACAACGCGGCGTGGGATCTTGTTGAAGCAGAGCACCGGAGTTCCGATGAGACCGATCGCATGGTGCATGCGGCACATGCCGCGCTTTACCACTGGTCGCAGATCGGCTCGCTGCTGAACCGGCAGCGCGGTTTGTGCCTGATTTCCACCACCTGTGCTGCAGCGCAACGTGCCGATGAGGCACAACGGTATGCCGCCGAGTGTCTTGCCGTCTCCCGGCAGGATCCTGATGGACAGACGCCGTTCGATCGGGCGATTGCATACGGCTGTGCGGCGCGGGCCGCGGGTCTGAACAATGATCCGAACGCTGCCCGGCAGCAATACGCGACCGCTCTCGAGATCGTCGCCGGATTCGACGACGCCCGCGACGCCGAACTGTTCTCGCGACTGTACCCACCCCCGTAATCCGGACTCGCTTGGATGCCACTGGCGTCTCGCCAGTGCGAACGTCCTTGTGCCTGCAAGCTTGCGACAGGAGTGCCCGTTGGTGCGTCTCCCACGGTCGGGTGAGCGATCCTGATCGGCCGCGACTTGCAGCGCTCCCTCGGAGAGGTTCTTCTGAAGGTCGATCATTGATCGCCTGAAGACGGTCGCCGATAGACCGTCGGCACTGGCGAGACGCCAGTGGCACCCGTTCGTGAACCATGACGACCAGCACGACGCCGCCGACCGACGCCGAACCGGAACCGCGCCAGCCGGATTCCTCCGAGCGCAACGTCTCCGTCACGTTGACGCTGATCCTGCAAGGGCTGATCGTCATCGGGCTGGCGATGTTCATCTATCGTCGCGACTGGGAGAACGTGTTTCTCACGACGGTCGTCATGCTGCTGACGCTCGTGCCGGCGTTTCTCGGGCGGCGATACAAGATCGTCATTCCGCCCGAGTTTCAGTTGATCGCGGCGGCGTTCGTGTTTCTGTCGCTGTTTCTCGGCTCGGCGTTCGACCTGTATTACAAATACTGGTGGTGGGACGTCGTCCTGCACACCTCCAGCGGCTTCCTGCTGGGCATCGTCGGCTTCGTCGCGCTGTTTCTTCTCAACGGGACCGACCGGCTGCCCGAGGGGATGCAGCCCTCGTTCCTGTGCTTCTTCGGCGTGACGTTCGCCGTGACCCTCGGCGTGCTGTGGGAGGTGTTCGAGTACGCCTGCGACGTCGCCGTGCCGGCGGTCAACATGCAGAGCGGCGAAACGGGCGTCGTCGATACGATGCATGACCTGATCGTCGATACGCTCGGTGCCGTCATCGTCGCGCTGATGGGTTATGCCTACCTCAAGACGGGGCGCTACAGCTTCATCGCCGACGGCGTCCAGGGTTTCGTCCGCAAAAACCCCCGGCTGTTCAGAAAACGTCCCCCTTCAAGCGTCTGAAGGAGCCGCTGATGAATTGGCTCTGGATGGTCGTTGCAGTAGTGAGTCTGCCGGCGGCTGTGCTGTGTCTGTACGGCCTGCATCGTCTTTGTCTGCGGCTCGAAGAACAGGGGCGTCTTTACTACTGGCATCAGCGGTCGCAGACGGGCGCCTCACGGATGTGGACGCCGCTGCAAGAGATGATCGAGCCGCAGACCGGCCATATCGTCGAAGCCGAGGAGCATCACCGAGCCGATCTCGACGACGAAGAAGCCGATCCGAAGGAACGTCCCTCGTGGAAACGACCGGCC
>JBAQZJ010000309.1:0-14094 GCA_049790855.1 Planctomycetaceae bacterium
CTTCCTGCGGATCGCTTCGATTCAGCCGGTAGACCCGAAGAAACGGCTCGTTGCTGCGGGCATGCTCGCGGTCGAGTGCCGCGGCGGCGACGTCGGTGGCCTTCAAGACCTCTTCGACGATGCGGTGCTGTGCCGCGGTCGCGGTGACGAGCAGGCTGCCGGTTCGTTCGTCGGCGCTGACGCGCGTCGTCGTCGCCGTATTCGTCGTCGAGCCGGAACTGCGCGAACGCGAGTCTCGATCGTCGCGATCCCGGTCGCGGTCCCGATCACGCTGCCAGTCTTCGTATGCGGAACTGACGCTGCGGACCCCCGCCTCCAGGCCCAACTGCATCTTGACGACCGATTCTGCGTCGCGCGGGTCGAGATGCATCAGCGGATACGATTTGAAGACCAGGTCGCCCGGTCCGACGGCCGAGACGACGGCGAGCAGCCGATTGATCCGCCGCAAATTGCTGCCGATGTCGGTGACGACCAGCGAGTTCGACGTACCGAGCGGCACGACCTTCCCTTGCGGACCGAGCAACAGCTCGACCTCGCGCGCCACGTCCGTCGCCGGCACGCCCTCGATCGGAAAGACGACGTTCAATAGTTCGTTCTGACCGCGCTGGGCCAGCTCGTCGGGCGTGATGTTCGGAACAAGGTTCGGCGGGATACCATCGTCGATGTTCAGGCAGACGAGAAAATTGTCGCGCCGAACGAGAATGTAGCCCTTCTGCAGCAGATAGCCGTTGAGGACGTCCAGCGCCTCGGTCGGGGTGTACTCCCGATTGTCGTAATAGTTGAACGTCCCCGGCGGCACCTGATTCAGATCCAGCGTCAGGTTCGAGTATTCAGCGAACAATCGCAGCACTTCCGACCAAGGCGCGTAACGGAAGTTGAACGACAGCGTCCGTTGCTCTTTGCCGCGAGATGCGCCGTCAGTTTTCGTCGAAGCGCCGAAGCTGACGACCGGGCGGTCGTCGGCTTTCGACGCGTCGGCGGAATCGACTTCATACGCGGGATCGTCGACTCGCTCGTCCGGCATAGTTTCGGCGGTCGCGGGTGGCGCTGCGGGGCGGCCCTCTGGAGAAGGCGGCGAAACCGCTGCCGGCGATTCCGACCGGGGGACTTCAGGTTCGGCGGATGTCTGTTGCGCGACGCTGGCGGCATTCCATTCGGTTCGCTGGTCTGCGGTCAGGACGCCGAGCGGCTTTTCGCCCCATTCCTCCCCGAACTCACGAAAACGGTCGGGCGACGTCCCGATGCCGAGACCTCGCGCCGCCTCGTTTCGCCGTTGCTGCAATTCGTCGATCTTCGCCGCCTGTTCGGGCGTCAGCCCGAGCGACGACTGAACGGCCGGATTGGCCAGCGCCCACGGTCCCCGATCGCGAATGACGCGGTTCGCGAGCTTGTTCATCTGATCGGCGGACAGCAGCTGGCGAGCGGCGGCTTCGGCCTCGTCGCGGGCTTTGGAACCTGCGGCGTCCATCTCGGCCCGAACCGCGTTCCGCTGCTCTTCGGTCTCGGCCGCTTTCAAGCGATCGGCGAACCGATCGAACAAGTCTTCACCTGAACTGCGTTGAGACCTCAACTCATCGAGCTTGGCGGACTGCTCCGTCGTCAGCCCGATTTCCTGCCGAAGCGCGTCGTCCCGCAAGAGACCGAGCAGGCTGTCGCGGTTCTGTGCCGGCGCAGCGGCCGGCAGCAGCAGGCCTGTTGCCGACGCAAGCGCGACCAGCGACGTAAGATGGCGAAGTGCGCGCATCATGGGAAAAGGCGACGATCTGGCGTTCGAACTGGTAAAAAGGCGATTTTCGCGAAACCGAGGCCGGCGACGCCGGTTAGTACAGACGGGCGGCCGGCAAAAACCTGTCGATCATTGTGGCGAATCCGAAGGGCAGGACGGAACCCTGTTCGATGACTGTTCTGCCGGTTCTCGCGGCGGTTTTTCCCGATTGAATCAATTATAAGCGTCGTGCGCATCAGTTCCGCCTTCCGACCTATTCCAATCAACCCCGTAAACGCCGTCGTGGACCGCTGAAAACCTGTAAAGACAATCTCTTTCCCGGCTTCGGGCCGGTCACACCGATGATGCGTTCCTGGCCGCTTCTGATCATCTTCCTGGCGCTCACGATGCTGCCCGATCCGGCGACAGCCCAGTTTCGAGGGCGTTTCGGGTCCGATAGCGGCGATTCCGATCGCCGCCGTGATGACGATTCCGACGACGACCGCCGTCGTGGCGGGAATCGCGACGACGATGATGGCGACGACGATCGGGGCGGTGAATCTCGATGGGATCGCGGCCGTGGTTTCGGCGGCTGGGGTCGTGGCGACGGCGAGCGATCGTTTGGTCGGTCCGGCGGCGATGACGACGGTCGTGGCGTCGGCTCGGGGCGAGGGGGCTTCGGCGGCCCTCCCGGCTTCGGCGGCCCTCCTGGCGGGTTCCGTCCCGATCCCGGTGCCATGTTCGATCGGCTCGATCGGGACGGCGATGGAGAGTTGGGCGGCGACGAGATTGAAGGAGCCGGATTTTTCCGCGGCATGCTCGAACGCTCGGGCATCCGCGAAGGTTCCTCACGCGACGACTTCACTCGCGGATTCGAGCGGATGCGTGAAGAGCGCGAGCGAGGCGAATCGGGCGATCGCGACGGCAATCGCGACGATCGAAATGACCGTTCCGTCTACAAGCCGGCCGAGCGTCCCCGCGTCACGATCGATCTCCCCGACACCTTTCGGGACCGCGATCTCGACGGCGACGATCAGATCGGTTTCTACGAGTGGCGCGACTGGGACCGCACTCGCACCGACGAGTTCTTCTTCCTCGATGTGAACGGCGACGGCTTTCTGACGCCGAAGGAACTGGCCGCCACCAGCGGCACGTCGAGCGACGGCAATTCCGAGAGCGGCGATCGACGTGAACTCGACGGCCCGTCGTCCAATTCCGGCTCGTCGCAGGGTTTCGACGAGAACGACGAAGCGGTCCGCCGCGGACGTCAGTTCTTCGGCATGCTCGACGCCAACCGCGACGACAAAGTCAACCCCGAAGAATGGTCGGCGAGCCGTCGCTTGCGACCGCAATTTGAAGAAGCCGGCGCCCGCCTCGACCGCGACATGTCACAGGACGAGTTCCTGGCAACATACATGAAGACGGTCCGATAAAGCCCACCCTTTGCAAGGGATGGGCTTTCAAAGCTGGCTTTCGTCGTAGCGTTTCGAGACGCCGAGACCGAGCAGGCGGATAAAGCCCTCTTCGATCTCGATTCGCAGGCGGCCCCCCTTTTCGGTGGGGCGGAAGTCCATCCGCAACGTGTCGTCGCCTTCTTCGAACGCCTCGCGAGCCAGGTCGAGGTTCTCGGCGTCCGGGTCGATGCCGACCCAGCGGTTCGCGGTGATCACGATCTGAAACGGCGCCGCGGCCCGATTCCTTTCGACGGGGCCGGCTTCTTTCACCCGCGTGATCGACTCGTCGAGCACCTCGACCGCGCGCGATCCGCCGACCGCCGCCCAGATCGCGTCGGACGCGAATCCCACATAGAGCGCCGGCGCATCACCCCAGAGCTTTTTGTCTTCCTCGCGGATTTCACGGCCGGCGAGGCGATGCAGCTCGACGCCCCCGGCCTCGGCGGCGCCGTATTGAACCTCGAACGCCGCAGCCGCCTCGGGCCGGGCGGTGCGTACCCGTTCGATCAGTTCGCGAACCGCCGACTCCATCCCGGCGGCGCCGGGGATTTCGACCGCTCCGATTGCCACGAACTTCTTCTCGGGATCGCCGCGAAACTGTACGAAGGCGTCGAGATTGCCGTCCTGCACGACCGCTTTGAGCGGGTCGAAAATCCGCGCCGCGAGCGCGGAATCGGCAGGGTTCGGTTCAACCTTCGGTGCCGGGCCGGCTTTAGCGTCTGCTGCGGCGATCCGGTCTTCGACCGTCGCCGCCGGCGGTTCGCCCTGTTCCAGTCGCGTCAGAATCGTCGCGACTTCCAGTTCGCCGGCCTTGAGCAAGTCGGTCTGCGACTGTCGGGAATACTCGTCGAGCTTGGAATTGACCGACGCCGCGAGCGGCACCTCGTCGTCCAATAGCGCCGCGAACCGGCTCGGCTCTTCGGCGAGACCTTGAAGGGATTCCAGAAAGGCGGTGCCCTCGACGGCCACGGCGACCAGTTCGATCACCGCCTTGCGGTTCTCGCGCGACGTGTCGAGGCCCAGCGTCAGCGAGCGAGTCTCCTTGAGCAGCGCCTCGACCATCCGCAGGTTGTCCATGCCCTGTGATTTTCGGAAGGCGTAAGCGGCGTCCGACTCGTCGTCGCGTTGCTGAAGTTCCGCCTGGGCGTTCGTCCGCAGCAGATTGACGAACAGATCGCGCATTCCCGGAGGAATGTTCTCCGGCCGAACCTCGACGCCCACGTCGTATCGTGTCGTCAGGCTGGCGAACTCTTCATTCGGCACCGGGAATTCGCGGTCGAGCAGCGTCTCGTCGTTGGTGACGAACGCGTACCCGCCAATCAGATCGGCGTAGAGCGTCTGGTGACGACCGATGATCTCGTAGCGGCCCTCGGCGATTTTTTTGGTCACGACGGGACCGATTTCGACGGTTTTGGCCAGCGCTGCCACGTCGGCGACGGGCAGATAACCGATGACCGCAGGTTGCGGCACCAGGCCCGGCTTGAGGTACAACATCGCACCGAAAGGCTTGCCGCGTTCCAGCCCGCTGAGATCTCCGACGTTCCCGAGCAACTTGTCGACGACTTCGCTCATGTCGGCGCGGTCCACCGAGCCGAACAGGTAATCGACGTCTTCGAGGACACGCTCGACGCTCGCGACGTTGACGACCGCGATCGGCGGTCCCGACAGCACGTCCGGTTCGGCCGTCTCGGCCGCGTCGGCGTCCGCCGGGCCGGAGTCCTCCTGGGCCGCCGTCGGTCGCGAGATCAGGCCGACGAGGCACAAGGCCCAAAGGCACGAAAGTGAAAGCCGTACGATTTCATCCGGCCGGGCTGCCGCTTGTCGCATGATCCGCGCCACGTTTCGTCTCCCTGATCCATCCGCCCGCGCGCACGACAGGGGCACGCGAGGCTTCCCTCTTGTTTACCCGTCGCCGGGCGGGTGGGTTTCGTTGGTCGAGCGATGGCGCGGAGTTCTTCGCTTGCAGCCGGCCGATCCACCGGAAATACTTCCTTCCCGCCGGGCCAGTCGCGGCGTGGTGTTCTTGGAGTTTGATCTGGCCTGGTGATACGATCTGAGTCGACTCGTCCCCGTAGCTCAGCTGGATAGAGCGTGGCTTTCCTAAAGCCGAGGTCGCAGGTTCGAATCCTGCCGGGGATAGTGTGCTCGTCCGCCATGTTCGACGAGATCCTTCTCGACGGCGTGGAAGCCCGGGCGACACTATCGCGATGTGCCCGACTTCCCGCTCAAAGCCGCTGAAAGCGGGAATTCAGCGGGGCCGTCCACATCATCGCCAATGCTCCACCATCGGCGAGTATCATTAATCCGCCGATAGTGACGTCGATCGACGTGCCGATGCTGATTCCCTCGAACAACGCCAGAAAGACGTTGAAGATCGTCAGCAACGTGAATACGAGCCGGGCCGGCCACGAGAAGCGATAAAGACCGACGGCACAGGCGAGAGACAGCACCAAGGCGAGCCAGAAGTAGATCGACGGCATCACAAAGATGGCGTCGTAGCCGTTAAAGGCCAGCATTTCGACCGTCATCCGTGAATAGAGCATGTCGTCGAGAAACGTAAGTCCGCACCAGACGACGTAACTCACGGCCGAGAACACGACCAGCGACCGGAACACGACGACGTTGGTCGCGAGCGGATCGGGCGGAGTCTCCGGCGGAGCCGACTGAAGTTCGTCGTGGCCGCAGGCGACGCACTCCGAAGCAGCGTCGCTGTTCTCGTGCCCGCAGACGTCACAGGTCACCATCGGTCGTCGTCTCGTTCTGGTTCCCTTCGTCGTACCGGCTCGACGCCGCTGGCGATCACTAACTTGGCGGCTGGACGATCTTCGGCGTGGCGTCGACGTCGGGATGCCGTATGTGATCGACCAGCCAGACGTTGCGGAAATGGACCGGGCTGCCGTGGTCCTGAAGCAGGATCGGCAACGGGTCCGGACCTTCCGGGCGACCGGCGCCTGTTTTATCCGGCAATTCGTAATCGTCGTGGACCTTCACGCCGTTGTGCCAGACCGT
Source organism: Planctomycetaceae bacterium (assembly GCA_049790855.1). Taxonomy (GTDB): domain Bacteria; phylum Planctomycetota; class Planctomycetia; order Planctomycetales; family Planctomycetaceae; genus JACCRE01. The sequence goes on from JBAQZJ010000309.1 coordinate 6,169, forward strand.
CAGACGGGCGTCGGCGATCTTCTCGCCGTCGGAGAACTTTGCGGCCTGAAAGCGGATGTCATAGGTCTGCCAGGTGAGCGGCGGGAAGCACATGTTGAGGTCGGCCGGCTTCGTGCGATAGACCGAGGCGGCGCTGTTGAACTCCGCCGGTTGCCCGAACGAGTCGAGAATCTGCACTTCGTAGCGGCGCTGCAGATAGACGCCGCTGTTCGCCCTGCTCTGACTTTTGGCGACGGGCATGTACGGCGCCCGATACTCGACGTGCAGCGTGAAGTCGGAATAGGCGTCTTTGGTTTCGGCACCGACGCACAACAGCCGGTCTTCCGAGAGGGTCGCGTTCGAGAACAAATCGCAATTTCGGCCGTCGAACAGAACGGTCGCCTCTTTCGGTGGATGCAGGCCGAGAGTCGGGCTGGCCCGATTGATCCGCCGCAGCGTGCCGACCGCTGCCGAGGAACCGCCACCGCCGACGCGGCCGACGATGCCGTCGAGCGTGATGCCGGCCGGCACCGCGTCGATCTCCACGAGGCGGCCGTCGCGTCGTCCCGGCAGGACCGCCTTGTCGTGGCCGTTCCAGCCCAGTCCCGGCAATCCGCCGAGATACTCGACTGCTTCGAATCGCCCCTCGCCGAGCGCCACGACCTGCAAGCCGATCGGCGTCGATTTCCATACGCCGTTTTCGCGACTGGAGATGCTGCCGAGATATTCGCCGACGAATGGGAAATCGGCGTCCGTCTGCTGCGGATTGGCCGGCGCGGATTCTGCGGCAAGCGATGGGAAGGCAACGGCCAGCAAGGCGGCGGTAAGGATCGAGCGCATCTTTGGTTCTCAGCAGGCGGAGATTCGGGGGCTGCACCAGTTTGAGCGACCCGAACCGCCGCTTCAAGCAGAACCGCCAACCAGCCGCCAGCGACCGCGCCAGACGGCGCCGCCGCTTTGGCGGGCCTTGCGCTCGTAGCTCGTCAGGTAGTCCATGTCGTGCGCGGGCGGCTTCTCGTGCGGCGGCGGGAGCGGCTCGAACCGTGGATCGTGGTCCATCAGCGAACGAATGATCTCAAAGTATTCCTCGACGTCGGAGGCCGACGACAGCACGCCGCCCGGCTCCAGCACGCCGACGGCCTCGTTCACGAACGCATCGCTGAAGACCCGCCGCTTGCGGTGTTTCCGCTTCCACCACGGATCGGGAAAGTAGACGTGAACGACGGCGACCGATTTCGCGGGGATCAGCCGCGTGAACGCTTGGTGGACGTCACCGCCGAGGACGCGGGCGTTTGCGGCCCGACGTTTCATCAACCGCGTCGCCGTCCGCCGGCCTTCCTTGTAGTCGATTTCGATGCCGACATAGTTCCGATCGAGGTGAGCCAGGCTCTCGTTGTAAAGGAACAGTCCACGTCCGCAGCCGACGTCGATCTCGACGGGGTGATCGTTCCCGAACATCTCCGACCACTCGATCGGAGCTTCGAGATCGCTGAGCGTGGTGAACCAGGGGCGAAGATCGATCGCCGGGGGCTGAAGCTGCATGAAGGAATGTCGTCAAAAATGCGAAGCACGAAACTCGAAGCACGAAAGCCGAAACGGCATTGTGACACTTTAGGCCGTCGGTGTGGCCGGGGACGGGCGCCATTGGCGTCGGAGACTCGAAGAAGGCTCGCCGGCCCGCCCCCAGTCGAACGACGCACGGCTGGAGGCGACGCGACAACGCCAGACATGACGTCGTCGCTGTCTGCGCGCCGTCCCCAGCCACCCTCGAGTCCCTGCGAAAATGTCCCAACCCGTCGTTTGCACTCGCTGCGCCCGATCCACCGCTTCTCAGCGACGCGGCGGAATCAGCCGGCCGGGTCGCCTTTCTCAATCGCGACGCCGATCATCTCGCCGCTGAACACCATCGTGCCGCCGACGAAACCTTGAATCGCGAACTCGGCCCGTCGAGGGGCACGCAGGCGGATGACGCGGGCCAGCAAGTCGAGCCGGCTGCCCGGAAAGACCGGCGCTCGGAACCGCACGTCGTTCATGCCGCCGAATCCGAGAAAGTCGCCGCCGAGAACGTCGAACTTTCTCGCATAGAAGTTCGCGAGTTGCGCGGCCGCCTCGCACTGGATGACGCCCGGCATCAGCGGATAGCCCGGCATGTGGCCGCGGCACCAGAACTCGTCGTCGGTCACGTGCTTGAACCCGACCAGGCCGTGATTGTCGCGATCGACATGCACGATGCCCGACAACTGCTCCATCTCGTGCCGCTGCGGGTTGATCTCTCGGATCTCTTCGATCGTGAAGACCGGATTGTCGAAGTCGAACTCACTCAGGTCGTACAGCGCTTGTGGAGGCATGACGGCAATTCGCGATCGATCAAACATCTAAGCCCGCGGACAACGCCCGCGGGCTTCGAGATCTCCGGACGCAACACCGCGTCCCAACTGAATTGTAGCCGACGGCCGCGCAGGAGTCATCCGAAACCGACGATCTCGCGAAGCTGGGCGAGATCGGTCAGCAGGCCATCGGGCGACAACTGTCGGTCGCGAGCCTCTTCGCGCGTCACCTCGAAACTGACCCGATCTCCCGCGTACAGCGCCGTGCGCATGCCAAGCCGCTTCGCGACGGACAGATCCTCCCGGAGTCGCGACGAGACGTGCAGCGTCTCTTCCGCCGCGATGCCCTGCTCGCTCAGCCGGGCCAGGCCTTCCTTGAACAGCGACGCAGACGGCTTGCGCACTCCGATCCGGTACGACAACGCGTCACAGGGCGCATCGACAGGCGGCAGCGTCGATTGCTGCTTCTTGAACGCTAGCCGCAGTTGCACCGGCGTGAACACCTGCCCGTCGGACAGCAGCGCGACGCGGATTCCCGCGTTCGTCAGTGCGGCAATCGTCGCGACCGCGTTCGGAGCGGCTTCGATTCCCTGAAGCCGCGAATGAAAGAAGTAGGCGATCTTTTCGGCCAGTGCGTCGCGATCGCCAAGCTTCGCCGCGTCGTACTGAAACTCCTTGCGATCCCATTGGGCGATGAGCTTTCGCCAGACGCCGGCGGCTGCGTCGACCTCGGGAATCTCGCCTTTGCGAACCGCGGCCGTCATGCGGGATTCCTCGAGAAACTTCTTGTACTGGTCGTAAACCTGCTGCCAGGGCGGTCCCGGTTTGCGGAAGAGAAAGTTCCAGATGTTGAACTCTTCAACGGTCTTCTCGAACGCGATCTGCAACGCGAGTCGATCCGGGCCGTCGAGCATCAGCCGGCCGCCTGTGATCCGCAGCAGCGTTCCGTACACTTCAAATGTGACCGCGCGAATCCCCGGAAGGAATTGCGTAAACGGCGTCGCTTTCACCGGCACAAGCGGAGGTACCTCGGGACGGAGCGCGTCGCGGCTGTCGAGATGCTCCGCGTACTCGGCGAGCGTCAGGGCCATGTGTCGATCGGTCGGCGGAAGAGATTTCGTCGTTGCTTGAACGCTGATACTATCCGAAAATCGACCGCTGCCGGAATCGCACGGCGATTGCTCCCAGACGCCTACCGTTTCGGAGAGGACAGGCCCATGCCGAATCGACGCACATTTCTCGCCGCGGCCGCCGCTCTGCCGATCGCCTCGGTCGCCCGCGGTGACGATGCCGCCGCACCGTCGACGGGCGGCAACCCGATCGCCGTCTCGACCTATTCGTTCTGGCGGTATCGCGACGATTCGAAGCTGCCCGTCGACCGCTGCATCGACGAAGCCGCGCGACTCGGGTTCGACGCGGTCGAACTGTTGCACATCCAGATGGAACGCGAGGACACCGGATATTTACAGTCGCTCAAACGTCGGGCGTTCCTGGCCGGCGTGTCGCTCTGCGGGCTGTCGACGCATCAGGGGTTCGTTTCGCCCGACGCGGCCGTGCGGCGGAAGAACATCGAGCACACGAACCATTGCATCGAACTCGCCTATGCGCTCGGCATTCCCACGATTCGCGTCAACACGGGCCGCTGGGGCACGACGAAAGACTTCGATCAACTCATGAAGGACCGCGGCATCGAACCGCGGCTGGAGGGCTACACCGACGACGACGGGTTCGGCTGGGTGATCGACAGCCTCGAAGAATGCCTTCCCATCGCCGAGCGCTGCGGCGTCGTGCTGGGGCTGGAGAATCACTGGGGACTCGGTCGGACCGCGGCCGGCGTGTTGAAGATCGTCGATGCGATCGACTCTCCTTGGCTCAAGGTCACGATGGACACCGGCAACTTTCTCGACGACACCTATTCGCAGCTCGAACAACTCGCTCCCGAAACCGTCTACGTGCAGGCGAAAACCTACTTCGGCGGAGGCACCTGGTACACGCTCGACATCGACTATGCCCGCGTCGCGGCCATTCTCGCCAAAGTCGGCTATCGCGGTTATGTGTCGATCGAGTTCGAGGGAAAGGAAGACTGGGAGACGGCCGTCCCCAAGAGCCTCGCACTGCTGCGGAAGGCGTTCGGACCGTAGTGTCGCCTTTCGCTTCGCAAAAGAGCGTCCTTTGTGGAGCGAAAGGCGACGCAAGCCGACGCGCCAGCAAGGGAGACGGCGTTGATCTAACACGATCACTTCAGCACAGCACTATCCACGAAGAGCATCACGCACCTCCTCCGGCGTCGTCACCGGGGCGTGGCAGACGCCCTTTTCGCAAATGTATGCGGCTGCATCGCCGGTGGTCGTCTTGCCGGCCAGCAATGTGCGGAGCGAAGATGGAAGTTCTCCGTCGGACACATTTGCGGCGCGAGTCGCCACGACCTTGTTCGGTGTGAACGATTCGTGGACGGACCGACGCAACGCTGCCACAAATTCCTCCTCGCCGACGAGCACGATCTCCTGCGTCGGACCGAGCAGGAAGTCGAGAGCGATGATCGCCTGCCCGCTTGCCAGCGGCGATTGAACGATCTGGGCCGACATCGCATCGAGCGTGCCGATTGCCCGGTCTTCAAAGTCCGACCGGGTCGTCAGACGCGCCAGCTTTGCCAGAACCGTCGCCGCCAGGCTGTTCCCGCTGGGAGTCGCCCCGTCCTGCATGTCGCGCTGGCGAACGATGAGGCGTTCGTGGTCCGCTGCGGTGTAGAAGAAACCACCAGCCGGGTCGGCGAAGCGCTCGATCATCTGCTCGGCGAGTTCGATCGCGGCGTCGAGCCAGCGAACTTCCCCCGTCGCCTGGTAGAGTTCCGTCAATCCGGCGGCGAAGGCGGCATAATCGTCGAGATAGGCAGCCAGCTTCGCTTGTCCGTCTTTGGACGTGTGCAGCAGCCGTCCGGAGCCGTCGCGCATTTTCGACAGCACGAACTCCGCGGCGCCTCGGGCCTGTTCTGCCAGTGCCGGCTCGTCGAGCACTGCGGCCGCCTGCGCGAAAGCCGCGATCATCAGGCCGTTCCAGGAAACGAGCACCTTCTCATCGCGCGCCGGGGCGATTCGTTCAAGGCGGGCGCGGAACAGCTTCTCGCGGGCGACGGTTAGCCGGCCCTCGAGATCGACCTCGGCGATTCCCAGCGCCGCGGCGGCCTCGGCGGGCGGTTTCGGACGGTTGAGAATGTTCGCGCCTTCCCAGTTTCCGGCGTCCGTCACGTCGTAACAGTAGGTGACGAGCCGCGCCTCTTCCGCATCGAGCAGCGATTCGATCTCCTGCTTCGACCAGACGAAGAACTTTCCCTCGACACCTTCGCTGTCGGCATCCTGCGTGCTGTAAAAGCCGCCGTCAGGCGAGGTCATCTCGCGGGTGACGTACGCCAGCGTTTCGCGAACGACCTTCCCGAAGTCTTCTCGCCCGGTCGCTTGATAGACCTCGAGATAGGCGGGAACGAGCAACGCCTGATCGTAGAGCATCTTCTCGAAGTGCGGCACGAGCCAGAAGGCGTCGGTGCTGTAGCGATGGAAGCCCCCGCCGAGCTGATCGTACAGGCCGCCGCGGGCCATTTTGTCGAGCGTCAACGTGACGATGTCGCGGGCGTCGTCGTATCCGAATCGTTTCGCGGCTCGAAGCAGGACGCGCAGATCCATCGCGTGCGGAAACTTCGGAGCACGGCCGAAGCCGCCGTATCGCCGGTCGGCGGCGCGAAGCAGTTGACGAGCCGCGTCGCCCGGCACGTTGGTGCCGAGCGCCTGCGGATCGCCCGTCGGCTCGCCCATCGCCTGGACGGCCTGCACGAGTTCTCCCGCGGCGCGATCGACGTCGCCGCGCCGGTGCTCCCACGCATGCTGAACGTGTTGAAGAATGTCGAGGAAGCCCGGCATGCCGCCCTTCGCACGGGCCGGCCAATAGGTTCCGCCGAAAAACGGGCGTGTCTCGGGCGTGAGGAACACCGACATTGGCCAGCCGCCATGACCGGTCATCGCGACGACGGCGTTCATGTAGATCGCGTCGAGGTCGGGCCGTTCCTCGCGATCGACCTTGATGCTGACAAAATGCTCGTTGAGCAGCGCGGCGACTTCGTCGTCCTCGAAGCTCTCGTGCTCCATCACATGGCACCAGTGACAGGCGCTGTACCCGATCGACAGAAAGATCGGCTTGGTTTCCGCCGCGGCCTGCGACAGCGCCTCTTCTCCCCACGCGAACCAGTCGACCGGATTCCGCGCGTGTTGAAGCAGGTACGGACTGGTCTCGTGGATCAACCGGTTCGTGCGGCCGTCGTCAGAAGTCATTGCGACCTCGAAAATAGGCGGATGGAGTCGTGGCAGGACTGTGCGCCATGCTACGCCCGTCGGTAGGCACGGCAAGGCGGGTGTGAAGCGGACTGACGGCGAGAGAGCGGTCTGCTAGGCTGGGGACACGCATTTCGTCCGCTCGTTCCCGCGCGAACCGACTTTCCCATGCACCGCACCTCCATCGCCCGGCGAGCGATTTTCGCTCTCACCGTCGTGGTACTGCCGATCGCGGCGCACGCCGCACCGACCCCCGAGGAAGCGCCTCCGCTGGTTCGCGTGACGTTCCAGCCCGAGACGCCCGCCGGCGAGCGTGGCGAGGAACGAACGCTCGACGGAAAGATCGTCGTCGAACTTGAAGGCGGAAGCGTCCTGTTCATGGATCGCGGCGGCCGCATGTGGCCGATCACGCCCGACCGGCTGACGAGTCGCGCCGAGACCGGTGAAACCTTCACGCCGTACAGCCAGAAAGAGATGGGCGAGGCGCTGCAGGCGGAACTGGGCGAGAGTTTCGAGATCGTCACCACGAAGCACTACGTACTGGCGTCGGAAGCCGGGCGCGAATACGCCCGCTGGGCCGGAATGTTGTTCGAACGGCTGATGGGAGCGTTCGAAACGCACTGGGACCGGCGTCCGCTTGACGTTCACGAGCCGGAGTTTCCGCTGTGCGCCGTCATTCTGCGGGACAAAGAACGCTATCGCGAGTTCGGCCTGAACGACGCGGGGCCGGACGTGCTCGACGCCCTCGGGTACTACTCGACGATGACGAATCGCATGATCATGTACGACCTGACCGAAGGCTTGAGCGGCGCCCGGCCGCGGAACATCGTCGAGCTGAATCGCCGGCTCGCCGGGCAGGTTTCGAACGTCTCGACGATCGTCCACGAGGCGACCCACCAGATCGCGTTCAACAGCGGCCTGCACACGCGACTGGCCGACAATCCGTTCTGGCTCGTCGAAGGCATGGCGATGTACTTCGAGACACCCGACCTCAAAAACGCCGCCGGCTGGCGGACCGTCGGGCAGCTCAACACGATGCGGATGCGGAACTTCCGCGACTACGTCAAAGCGCGGCGCCAGCCCGGCTCACTGCGGACGATGCTGTCGGCCGACGAAAAATTTCACTCGGCGAATACCGCCCTCGACGCCTATTCCGAAGCCTGGGCGCTGTCGTACTACCTGATTCGCACCAGGCGCGCGCAATACGTCGAATATCTCGCCAAAATCGCCTCGAAAGAGGCATTGGAGAAGGACGAGTCGCAGGAGCGGCTCGAGGAGTTCGAGGCGGTTTTCGGCCCGAT
>JBAQZJ010000310.1:0-16182 GCA_049790855.1 Planctomycetaceae bacterium
GCCGCTGCGACCGAGAACCGCCAGCAACCCGCCGCGAAACTCGACCGGGCCGCTGGCGGAGTCACCCGCCAGCCGGGTGATCAGGGCGGAGGCCGGATGGCCCGGCGGCAGACCCTCGGCGGCGATCGACTCGACGGCGATCAAGGCTTCTGCCGCGGCGAGCCGGTCTTCCCCCGGTGCGTCGACGTCTTTCAGCAGCGCTTCGGTCGAGTGACGGGCGTCGTTATTGAGAGAGAGCGTCGCCAGCAGGATCGCATCGCGATGCAGCGGATGACTTGCCGCCTTGCGCGCCCCTTCCAGCGTCTCGTCGAATCGATCCAGCAGATCGTCACGCGATTTCTTCGGCAGGCCGCCCGAGACGATCCGGTCGAAGACGGCGCGCAGCACATCGCGAGCCGCACCGGCGTCTTCGCTGGTCGCCAGCAGCTTCGCGACCGTGGCGACGGCCTCGGCGTCCAGTTCTTCGGCGGCCAGCAACATCCCGGCATACCGCGACAGCACGGCATCGACGGCAGTTGGTCGATCGGGGCCGAGTTGCTCGACGAGAATCAAGAGACGCTCGCGCCGGAGGGGTGTCAGGTATCGATCTCCTCCGCCGTCCAACATCGGCTTGAGGTTCTGCCAGGCGATCGCCGGAATGAGCGGATCGTCGCCGGCGTTCTTGAGGACGGATACGAGCAGTTCTATCGGGTCACTGCCCGGAGCGAGCCCGGTGCCTTTCGACGTTGCGATGGCGACCTGAAGACGCACATCGGGTGATGAATCGCTCGTCAGAGCACTCAATTGCTCCCAGCATTCCCGCAGTCGGACCCGTTCGCCGATCCCTTGAGGACCGTCAACCACGCCGGCACGACGTTCTCGAAACGCAATTGCGTAATTCCCCGCCGCCCGCACGCCCCATGCCCGCAGCGTCGCATCGTCGCTCTCGAACAGTTTCAGTAGCATGAAGTCTTCGATCGCGTCGCCGGAGATCAGCGTCCACACGGCATTTCTCTGCGCCTGTTTCGAGCCGCTGTTGACGATGTCCCACAGGCCGTCGCGGAGTGATTTGTAATTGCGATTACTTAGACGTTCGCTGAGCAACTTATCGTGACCGTGTTCGATCAATCGCTCGGCCAATAACCGCTTCGCCGTCGAACGTAGAAAGTCGTTCCCGCCGTCGAGCCGCTCGATAAGCTGGTCGTCGCTTTCTTTCGAAAGATCGAAGCCGGCGGGAATATAGGGCGTGTTCTTATAACGCACGCGGTAGAGCCGGCCGTGCAGGCGGTCGACGCCTTTCGGGTCGGCGTTGGCGTCCTGATAGCAGTGATAGCGGTCGTACCAGTCGAGAACGTACAGGCTGCCGTCGGGGCCGGTCATCTGCTCGACGGTCATGAACCAGACATCGTTCGCCGTCAGAAAATCGGGCCGCGGCGAACCTTGATAAGTGCTGCCGTTGCGTGCGACGACGTCGGCATTAATACAGTTGCCGTGGATGTTGCCCATCAGTAATACGTTCCGCCATTCCGGTGGAAAGGCGTCGCTGTCGCAGTAATGGATGCCGCAATACGCGGCGAGCTGGTGCTGGTGCTTGACGATCGACGGCAGAATCCACGTGTCGGGCGGATACGGTCCGCCCTGCCGGATGTAGTAGCCGGTCTCGACGAGATGCCACAGGTGATCGATGACGCACGCCGAGACGAACAGCGAGCCTTCCGAGTCGAAGGCGATGCCCCACGGGTTGCTCGTGCCCTCGGCCCAGACCTCGAACTTGCGTGTGACGGGATGAATGCGGAACACCGCGCAGGTGAACTCGTGCGTCTTGCCGTCGTGTTCGATCTTCGACGGATTGAACACGCCGTTGAGACCGTACAGCCAGCCGTCCGGCCCCCAGGTGAGACTGTTCGGAAGTTCGTGCGTGTCGTCGCGGCCGAAACCGGTGACGACGACCTCACGTTTGTCGGCCTTGCCGTCGCCGTCGGTGTCTTGCAGAAAGAGGAGATCGGGCGAGTTCGCGACCCACACCCCGCCGTGTCCGACGGCGATGCCGCTGGGTATGTTCAACCCCTCGGCGAAGATCGTCGTCTTGTCGACCTTGCCGTCGCCGTCGGTGTCTTCGAGAATCTCGACGCGATCGCGGCCGACGCCCGGTTCGCGGCGGGGATATTCGATGCTCTCGCAAATCCAAAACCGCCCGCGCTCGTCGATCGTCATCGCGACGGGGTTGAGCACGTCCGGCTCGGCGGCGACAAGTTCAACGCTGAAGCCCTCCGGCACCGTCATCGCGGCGATCGCCTCGGCCGGCGACTTCGGCGGACCGGGCGGCTTGTCCTGGCGGCGGGGAATGAAATCGTCGGCGGCGACAGCCGGGGCGATGATCGACAGAACGACGAGCGCAGACAGAAGCACACGCACCGATTTCCCTCCCGAGTGTGGCATCGAAAACCGCAGCCGCCAAGGTAGAGTAGCAGACCGGCGACCGCAACGAATGCATGCTCGAGCGCATGAGCATCCGTAGAACGGGCTTCTAGCCCGTTCCCGTGCCGACGGCTGATCGTCAACACGCTTCTTGCCTCGGCGGCCCGTGGCGGCACGGCGACCTGCTCATTCGCAGTGACGGCCACGGCGGGATGGTAGGATCGTTCTCGCGGTCTCCTTCCCCCTCGGAACCATGGGACCGGAACCGCAAGCCGCTCGGCATCCCGATCCGATCACACTTCCGAAAGAGAGACGGCAATGCATCGCAGAGACTTCCTCGCCGTTGCCGCGACGGCCGCGCTGTCCCGCATCGTCCGGGCCGCCGATCCGCCGCAGGACGTGCGGATCACCCGCGCCGTCGGCTTCACGCTGCCGAGCCGGCGGTCGAAGGTCGCCGGCAAGAACGCCCGACTCGACGTCCACGGCGACACCGCCTCCGATCGGATGGTGCGGCTTTACACGAACGCCGGTGTCGAGGCCCTCGGCAACTGCCGGGCCGACGAGCAGGCCGTCGCCGAACTGATCGGCAAAGACCCGTTCGCCTTCTACCGGCCGGACGAACGCCGGATGGTCGGCCCGCTCGGCACCGGCACGATGCCGCTGTGGGATTTGCTCGGCAAGCTCCTCGGCAAGCCGGCGTACGAACTGCTCGGCGGAGCCGGCACCGCACCGGTGCCGGTCTACGACGGCTCGATCTACTTCGCCGACCTGCTGCCGCAGTACGCGGCGAACTGGCAGGACCGGTTCCGCGAAGAGATCGACATGGGCCTGGCGATCGGCCACCGGGCCTTCAAGATCAAGATCGGCCGCGGCGCGAAGTGGATGCCGCGCGAAGCGGGCGACGACCGCGACGTCGAGGTCGTGACGCTGATCCGCAATCATGCCGGCGACGAGGCGATCCTCGGCGTGGACGCGAACAACGGCTACGACCTCGCCGGCACGAAACGGTTCCTCGACCGTGTCGCCGACGCGAAGCTCGCGTTCATCGAAGAGCCGTTCGACGAAAAGCTCGACGACTGCCTCGCCCTCAAGCGGTTCATCGCCGACCAGGGCTGGTCGACGCTGCTCGCCGACGGCGAGACGCAGCGCGAGCCGGAGCCGCTGAGGCCGTTCGCCGAGGCCGGGGCGATCGACGTCTTCCAGGGGGACATGAACCAGTTCGGCTTCGAGGGCATCCTGTTGGAAGCCGCCTGGGCGAAGCCGAAGAACCTGCTGATCGCCCCGCACAACTGGGGCTCGCTCGTCGGCTACTACATGCAGCTCCACGCCGGCCGTGCGATCGAGAACTTCTACCGCGCCGAACACGACCCGCTGACAAGCCGCGTCCTGATCGCCGAGGGCTACGACCGCAAGAACGGGGCCAGCACCGTGCCGGACGCTCCGGGCTTCGGGCTGTCGCTTGTTGAGAAGGCGTTCGCGGAGGACGCGCGGGTGCTGTTCGACGTAGGATAAAGTTCGTCGTAAGTCGGTACGGTGACGGACTGACACAGGGAAACGGAAGAAGAGCCTGAAGATCATCGTCGAGAAACATCCCGACGGCAGGGTGGCCGGGTTGCGCAGCAACAAGATGATTGCTCGTGCGGGTAGAACTGTTGCTCGACCGGGACACTTGCTCGAAAGCGGATGGTGAGTCATCCCGTGGCTCCGCCACCCAGCCACTTCTGGCTGGGCCACCCTGCGGTTCGACGTGCGGTAGGATAGGGTTGCCGCCAAGAGAGAGGCCCGCTCGGGTGCTACTGGCGTCTCGCCAGTGCGAACGGTTCTACGGCTCCGTTTCCGAGACAGGCAAGCGACAAAGGAACGCCGATGGTGAATCGCACTGGCGACACGCCAGTGGCACCCACGGGAAGATATGATTTCCCGCACGTCCGTTCGAAAGATGCCGATGACCCTCACGCTCTCCGAAGACCAACTGCGAGACGTGAACGGCGGGTCTCCCGTCTCCATTCAGTCTCCTGAGTTCGCCGGTCCCGTCGTCCTCTGCCGGCAGGAAGAGTTCGCCGAGGTGGTGCTGTCCGTCGTGCAAGACGTCCACCAGAGACTCGGCGACCGACTCTCCGAAGAGCAACTCCGGGACGAGATCAAGGAAGCGCTGTTCCGCAAGGCATGGGCCAGAGCCGGACGCAAGGGTGCCACTGGCGTGTCGCCAGTGCGGTCAATCCTCGGCGTTCCATTCTCTCATGCCGATTTCGCGAGCGGAGTCACAAAGCCGTTCGCACTGGCGACACGCCAGTGGCACCCGGCGCACGAGCCTGGGGAACGGTCGCACGACAATTCCGCCCTTATGAGGCTTCATCCTGTTGCTCCGCAACCCGACCAGTCCTGAACGGACTGGTCGGGCCACCCCGCGCCCTGCGCATCATTCTGAATAATCGAAGATGTCCATCAGGAATTCACAGCCGAAAAAGGCCAATTTTTCAATGACCGACGGTGTTAGTTCGTAAAGCGGACGGTCTTCGGAGATTGTAATATTGCAAGTGAACAACCCTTCCAATCCGCTCTCTGCGAGGAAGTCACGAATACGTACTCTGGCCGGCCAAATCTTGAGAAACAACTCTTCTAGAGCATCGCTCGTGCTGTAGAACGGCTGTTTCGTGAAGCCAATGCTCCATACGATTGAGGGGATATCGGTTCGGTACTTCAAGCCTTCGCGTTTATGCCAGATCGTGTCGGGATCGAGACCGAGAGCGCCTGTTACTGTTGCGGGATCGAAGTCATGTCCGCCGATTCGGAAGTAGCAACTGATTCGCGGAGTGCTGGTGTCGGGCCGTTCGATCATCAGGTTACCCCCCGCTTCCCATACCCCTCCGCCGCCTCCACCAACGTCTTCACCATCACCCCCGTCGCACCGCCCTCTCGCCCGGCGTTACCGCTGCTGGCGAAGCTGGGGCCGGCGATGTCGAGGTGGACCCAAGGGGTTTCGGCGACGAACTTTTCGAGAAACTTCGCCGCGGTGATGGCGCCGCCCCAGCGGGTGCCGACGTTCTTGCAGTCGGCGACGTCGCTTTTGAGTTGCTCGGCGAACGAGTCGAACATCGGCAGTTGCCAGACGTCTTCACCCGTCGACTTCGCGGCACCGAGAACCTTGTCGCACCAGGGCTGATCGTTGGCGAAGGCGCCGACGACGTCTTCCCCCAAAGCGACGACGCAGGCGCCGGTCAGCGTGGCGAGGTCGATCAGGTGGGTGCAGCCGTGGTCGACGGCGTAGCTCAGGACGTCGGCGAGAACGAGTCGGCCTTCGGCGTCGGTGTTGAGGACTTCGATCGTCGTGCCGTTGCGGGCGTGCAGCACGTCGCCGAGCTTGTAGCTGCGGCCGCTGATCATGTTCTCGACGAGCCCCAGGTAGCCCACGACGTTCACCGGCAGCTTCAAGCGGGCGATCGCCGCCATTGCTCCCAGCACCGTCGCGGCACCGGCCATGTCGCACTTCATGTCCTTCATGCCCTCGGTCGGCTTCAGCGACAGGCCGCCGCTGTCGAACGTGACGCCTTTGCCGACGAGCGCCAGCGTCGGCCGGCCCGCATCGGCCCCTTCATAACGCAACACGACGACCTGCGGCGGGCGATCGGAACCCTGGGCGACGGCGAGCAGCGAACCCATCCGCTCTTCCTCGATCCGTCGTGGGTCGAGCACGTCGCACGCCAGCCCTGTTTCCTGGGCGACGCGGCGGGCGAGGTCGGCGACGCTTTCGGGGTACACGTCGCATGCCGGGCGATTCACGAGTTCGCGAGTCAGGTTGACCGCCTCGCCGAGAATGCTGCCGCGCTGAATGGCGACGCTGGCCGCGTTCGCATCGGCATTGCTGTCGACGAGGACGGTCACGTTCTCGAAGGGGAAGCGTTTCTGTTCCTTCTGATATAGCCCCTGGCCGACGGAGCCGACGGTCATCGCCGTGACGATCGTTTCGACGACCTGCGGCAGTCCGAACGCCTGCACGGCGGTTTCGGGACAGGCGACGGCGACGCGGGCGGTGCGTTTCTCGCTGATCTTGCGGGCGGCGGTCTGAACCGATTTGGTCAGACTGGCGCGAGTCAGCTTTTCCGCCTTGCCGAGACCGACGAGCAGCAGCCGCTTCGCGACGATCTGCGGCACGTCATGCAGCACGACGACCTCGCCCGACTTGCCGGTGAGATCTTCGGCCGCTTTCAGTCGCGAAAGCGTGCCGCCGATGGCGTGATCGAGCGCGGCGACTCGCGGCGGGAAAGCGTCGTCCTGCGGCACGGCCACGATAAGCCATTCGGCCTCGACCTTGCTCCACTCCGTCGCCGCCGATTCGCAGAACATGCTGGTCCCTTCCGTGTCGGTTGAATGTCGTCTGAACAGCTCCGTCGATCGCGATCGGCGCGCCGAAGGGGTCATTCAATCGCGAGGTCGGAACGGGAGCAAGCGAGGCCACGCGCCGTCTGCCCTTAAGAACCCCGGAATCTTGAAGATTCCGGGGTTCTGCGTCGGTTCCGACCCTTGTCGCCTATCAATTGACACGAACCGGCGGCGTCTTAAAATCGGAAGTTTCGACTTCACGCCACCTTAAGCCGATCTCCCGCCGTTGTCAGACGCCCCGGTGCTCGATGCGATTCGCAAGGCGAACGTCCTGGTGGAGGCACTCGGCTGGATCCGAGCCTTCCGGGGCAAGTACGTCGTCATCAAGCTCGGCGGCAGCGCGCTCGAGCAGGAAGACGCCGTCCGCAGCCTGTTGACCGACGTCATCTTCATGGAAGCGGTCGGCATGAGGCCGATCCTGATCCACGGCGGCGGCAAGGCGATCACGACGGCGATGGGCCGGGCCGGTCTCGAACCTCGCTGGGTACAGGGTCGCCGCTTTACCGACGAGCCGACGATGGAGATCGTCGCGAAGACGCTCGCGAACGAAATTTGCGGCGGGCTGGCGGGCAAAATCGCCGAACAGGGCGGCAAAGCCGCCCCGTTGCACTACTCGACGACGCCTGTTTTGACCGGCGAGAAACTGCTGCTGCCGGGTGACGACGGTCGACCGCTCGATCTCGGGCTGGTCGGACACGTGACGGGCCTCGACCGCGGCCCGATCGACGCCGCCCTGGCGGCGAACGAGATTCCGATTCTGCCGAGCGTCGCCCTCGATGGGAACGGGAACAAACTCAACGTGAACGCCGACACCGCGGCGGCCGCCGTGGCCCGGTTCCTCAAGGCCGAGAAGCTGGTCTTCCTGTCGGACGTGCCGGGGCTGTTTCTCGATCAGAGCGACCCGTCGAGCCTGTTGCCGCACGTTTCGTCCAGCCGCTGCCGGCGGCTGCTGGCGGACGGCGTGATCACGGCGGGAATGATTCCGAAGATGGAGGCGTCGCTGGAGGCGCTGGAGTCGGGCGTCGGCAAGGTGCATCTCGTCGACGGCCGCATGCCGCACTCGGTGCTGCTGGAGATTTACTCGGACAAGGGCGTGGGGACGGAGATCGTGCCGGATTGATGCAATCGTTTCGCCTCGCCCCCGATCCGCAATGGACCGCGTGAACCCGCTGCGGTCACGCATTGTCGTTAATATGGTTCCCGCAGACCGACTGTGAAACTCCGTGATGTCGGGTCGAAGTACATTGCTCATCGAGGTGCGATCATGAAAATCGCCGAAGCGTTAATGTTGCGTGCCGACATGCAGAAAAAGCTTCTGTCGCTGCGCGAGCGGGTTGGCAAGAGCGCCGTCGTGCAGCAGGGCGACGAACCGCACGAAGACCCCGCCAAGCTGGTCGAGGAGTCGTTCTCGATCCTGCAGGAGCTGGAACGGCTCGTCTTTCGCATCAATCAGGCGAATGCCGTAACGAAGCTCGCGGACGGCCGCACGCTGACGGAAGCGATCGCGCGGCGCGACACTCTGGCAGCCCGGCACTCGCTCCTGCAGCATGCGATCGGAAGTTCTCACAAGGAGCCCGATCGCTACAGTGTGAGTGAGATCAAGTGGGTCGCGACGATGAAGGTCGCGAACCTGCAGAAGCAGTCGGACGATCTCGCGAAGTCACTGCGCGAGTTGAACGCGTTGATTCAGGAGACCAACTGGAAGGCCGAACTCCCGGAATGAGACGGAGACACGTGGGGTCCGGGCGAGCGTGAGACCCCGGCCTCGGGGCCGAGGGGTTGAAAACATATCGGGCCCGATTCAACCGCGCCGCGGGCAGCGCAACACATTGACCAATTCGCCCACGACCCGTGACCTTTGAAGCCCGGGCGACAACCCGGTTATCCCGCAGCCCTTATCACCACACGCTGACGGACCCTACGCTGATTCCTCCGTTTCGCCGGCGACACGGCAGCCGGGCTGATGGAAGGCCCGCAGGTCGGGCTTTCGCCTGACACAGGTTGTTCAAGATCATACTCGTCAGGCAGGAGCCTGACCTACCAGCTAACACCTACGCCCTAACACCTTCCCCGCCAATGCCTCTCGCCGCCGATTGTCGCAGCAGCGTCGACACGATCGAGCTCTTCAACAAGTACGTCATTCCGAACTACACCCGCCAGCCGGTGAGTCTCGTCCGCGGCGAGGGGTCGTTCGTGTGGGACGCCGAGGGGAACCAGTATCTCGACCTGTTTCCCGGCTGGGGTTGCGACATTCTCGGGTATTCGCCGCCGCGACTGGTCAAGGCGATTCAGGAGCAGGTCGCGAAGCTGATTCATGTGCCGAACACCTGGTACATCGAGCCGCAGGGCGAGTTCGCCGAGTTCCTCTGCACCCGCAGTTTCGGCAAGGCGTTCTTCTGCAACAGTGGGGCCGAAGCGAACGAGGCCGCCTTCAAGCTCGCCCGGCTCGCCACGCCCGAGAAGAAATACAAGATCGTCTCGTTCGAGCAGTCGTTCCACGGTCGCACGATGGCCGCGGTGACGGCGACCGCCCAGCCGAAATACCATCAGGGCATTCAGCCGCTTATGCCGGGCTTTCGTTATGCGCCGCGCGGCGATCTCGATGCCGTGCGGGCACTCGTCGATGACGAAACCTGTGCGATCCTCATCGAGCCGGTGCAGGGGGAAGGCGGCATCAACGTGCCGGACGCCGAATTCCTGCAGGGCCTGCGCGACATCTGCGACGAGGCCGGCGCACTGCTGATCTTCGACGAAGTGCAGACGGGCATGGGCCGGCTCGGCACCTGGTTCGGCTATCAGCGGTTCGGCGTGCAGCCCGACATCATGACGCTCGCCAAGGGACTTGCCGGCGGCGTCGCCTGCGGAGCGCTGATCGCCACCGACGAGGTCGTTCCAGCCCTGCGTCCCGGCATGCATGCCAGCACCTTCGGCGGGAACCCGCTGGCGATGGCGGCGGGAATCGCCACGGGACGGATCATCGAAGACGACGGCCTGCTCGACAACTGCCGCGCCATGTCGGACCGGTTCCGATCGAACCTCGAGCCGCTCGTCGAAGAACTGCCGATCGTGCGGGAACTGCGGGTTTGCGGCCTGATGATCGGCCTGGAACTGACGATTCCGGCGAAAGAGGTGGTCGCGCAGTGCTTCGAGCGCGGTTTAATCCTCAACGGCACGCAGGACGTCGTCATCCGCCTGCTGCCGGCACTAAACGTCACGGCCGGGCAGGTCGACGACGGTTGCGACATCCTCTCGGCCGTGCTGCGGGAAGCGGCCGATGCGGTATGATGGGGAAACGGCCCGCGGTGCGGACTTCCAGGTCCGCCGCGTCGTCGGTCTATCGAGGAGCAAAACGATGGTTGCCCGCAAAGTTCTGCCAAGGCCGCACGAGATGGGTCGCGTGATTGTCAAGGTCACGGCCTCGAATTTCGCAGACGCATCGAAGTTCCTGGAGTTCCAGGCGCTGGTCGATACGGGTGCTTCCCACCTCGTCCTGCCGACGGCATGGAAGGAGAAACTCGGACCGTTGGAGACGCTGCGGACGATGCCGGCCGAAACCGCAACACAGGAGATGGTGCAGGCCGAGATTTGCGGCCCGGTTCGCATCCAGGTCGAGGGATTCGACCCGATCGCCGCGGAGGTCATGTTCATCGACATGGAACCGATCGACGGGCAATACGAGCCGATGCTCGGATATACGCCGCTGCAACAGATTCCCGTCACGGTCGACCTGAAGCATGACCGGCTGGTGTCGGTGACGGCCGATTTGCGTTAATGGTTTTAGCCGTGTGATTCATTCAGACTCGTTACAAGCGCCTTTGAATTCTCTAAGCCGGAGGCATGCCTCCGGCTTAAAAGCGTTTTCAAGTGCCGTCATCGCAATTTCCGGAATCTCCGATCGAGTCGTCCGCCATGTCGCTTTCCACGACGCCCAAGCCGCCTCGCCATCTGCTGTCGCTCGACGACTGGACGGCCGACGAGATCACGCAGGTTCTGGCCCTCGCCGACGAACTGAAACGCAAGGCGAAGTTCGGCGAGCGACCGTTGCTGCTGCCCGGCAAGGTGCTGGCGCAGATCTATGACAAGCCGAGCCTGCGCACCCGCGTCAGCTTCGAGGCGGCGATGGCCCGGCTGGGCGGGTCGAGCACCTTCATGACGAGCCAAGAGGCTGGGTTGACCGGTCGCGAATCGCTGCCCGACGTCGCCGCGGTGCTCGGTCGGCTCGTCGATGCGATCGTGATCCGCACCTTCAGCCAGACGCTGATCGAGGACGTCGCCGCGTCGTCCCACTGCCCGGTGATCAACGGTCTGTCCGACGAACGGCATCCCTGCCAGGCGCTCGCCGACCTGCTGACGATTCGCGAGGCCTTCGGCACGCTCGGCGGCCTGAAGATCGTGTTCGTCGGAGACGGCAACAACGTCGCCCGCAGCCTCGCGATCGCCAGCGGCAAAATGGGCGTCGACATGACGCTCTGCTCGCCGAAGGCGTATGCCTTCAGCAGTGAATTCACGAAGCATCTGAAGTCGCTTGTGCCGAACCTCAGCCTCACTGTGACCGACGACGCCGCGGCGGCCGTCAAGGAGGCCGACGTCGTCTACACCGACGTCTGGGCGAGCATGGGACAAGAGACCGAGGCGGCCTCGCGCCAGCAGGAGTTCGCCGCGTATCAGGTCAACGATCGCCTCATGCAGCAGGCGCCGTCGCACTGCCGCTTCCTGCATTGCCTGCCGGCCCACCGCGGCGAAGAAGTGACCGACGCCGTGATGGACAGCCCGCAAAGCCTCGTCTACGACCAGGCCGAAAACCGCATGCACGTCGCCAAGGGGCTGTTGGTGACACTCCTGGCGTAGTGGTCCGTCGACGCGATCGCGTCAGATCATCGGCGATTTCCACGCTGGCGGATCGGTCCGGCGTCGCCTTGCTTGGAGCGAAAGGCGACAGTCCAAACATAACGTCGATCGGTAGACGCACCACTACGGTTCTCCGAACCGCGCCCCCGCCGGCAGTGAATGCCCCCGGCGGAAGTCGGCACCGGTCATTTCGCGTTTGCCGGCGGGTTTGAGACGGAGCACCCGCAGCGGGCCGCCCGCCGTCTGGACGACGACTTCGCCCTCGGTCGGCAGGATTGTGCCCGGAGTGGCTGCGGCATCGACGGGTTCTGGCGTCGGCTCGACGGCCGTGATCGAGACTCGCAGCGGGTCGTGGTCGGGGACCAGCAGCGTCGAGTACGAGCCGGGCCAGGGCTGCATCGCGCGGACGTGGCTGGCGATCGCCGTCGGCAGCTTCGTCCAGTCGATCTCGCCCTGTTCCTTGCGAAGCTGCGGTGCGTAGGTCGACAGGGAATCGTCTTGCGGCGTTTCGGTGATCGTGTCGGCTTCGAGTTCGTTTAGCGTGCGAATCGTCAGCGGGGCGGCGAGTTCGGCGAGGCGGTCATGCAGTTCGCCGGTCGTTTCGCCGGGGACGATCGGCGTCGTCTCGAGCGAGAGAACCGGCCCCGCGTCGAGCTTCCGCACGATGCGGAAGATCGTCACGCCGGTCTCGGTCTCGCCGGCAAGCACGGCGGCGTGAATCGGCGCGGCCCCGCGATGTTTCGGCAGGATCGAGGCATGCAGATTGATCGCCCCGGCCGGCGGAATGTCGAGCAGTTCCTGCTTGAGAAGCTGCCCGTAGGCGGCCGTCACGAAGACGTCGGCCCGGAAATCACGCAATTGCTTCAGGACGGCGGGATCGTTGACGTTCTCGGGCTGAAGAAGCGGCCGGGTCCGCTGCGACGCTTCTTCTTTGATCGGATTGACGTGGTTGTGATGCCCGCGCCCGGATTTGTCGGGCTGCGTGACGATCGCCGCGATCTTGTGACGACTCGCGAACAGCGCTTTGAGCGTCGGCAGCGCGAAGGAACCGGTGCCGAAGAAGACGAGACGCATGGGGGACTTGGGATGTGGGAAATGGGAGGTGGTTTGTCTCGACTGTAGTCGAATGGAGTGGGTTCGTCATTCGTGCGCCAAAGCCGCTAGCGTCAGGACTCAGGCGATGCCATGCCGAACCACATCCTACATCCCATCTCCCACATCCCATCTCCCACCCGCTACTCCCGCGGTTCCAGTTCCCGCAGGCGTTGCTTCAGGGCGTCGTCGTCCGGCGTTTCGCCGGTCTGTTGCGACTTGCGGAAGGCGGTCTCGAAGTCGGCGAGTTTGGCTTCGTAGTCGCGGCGCTGAGCATCAGTCATGCGGTCGATGAACAAGACGCCCTCGATGTGATCGAACTCGTGCTGCACGACGCGGGCGGCGAAGTCGTCGAGGTCCATGCGGAACGCCTGTCCTTCGAGATCGAACGCTTCGACGACGATCGACGTCGACCGGCGGACGGGGCCGTACATCTCGGGCAGGCTGAGGCAGCCTTCCTCGTCTTCGTCGCTGCCCTTGCGGCGCAGGATTTCGGGATTGATGAAGACGAACTCTTCGTCGGTCTGAGTCGGATCGCCGCTGGGGTTGATGACGAACAATCGCCAGGGCAGCGCGACTTGGTTCGCGGCCAGACCGATGCCCTTCGCCTCGTACATCAGCGCGAACATCTGGCGGACCGCTTCGCGCAGCCGGTCGTCGATTTCGACGATCGGCTTGCTCTCCCACCGCAGGGCGGGGTGCGGGTAGGTGACGATCGAAAGCAGTTCCATCGCGTGGCCGGGCAGGCGGGAGGCAAAAGCCTCGGGGTTCGGGAAGCGGGGCCGTATTCTAGGCCCGCCCGGCGCCACGGTCGAGCGTGGGGAAAACGCGAAAACGGCCCGTCGTGACCGCCTTCAGGCGGACCATGCCGGGGGAGTCGCATCCCCGGCACGAACCCGCTGAAGCGGGTCACGACGAGCCGTTCTAAACGATGCCGAACGATCTCGGAATCAGAACGTCGGCAGCGGGTCCATCGGCACCGCGGCCGTCGCATAGACGCCCGGCGCAGAGGCGACCGCGGCGCTCGGGCCGTAGAACGCTCCCGAGGGATACATGCCGCAGTTGCCGCTCGGGCAACCGCCGGGCGCCGAAACGACCGGCGCACCGGGCATCATCGCCCCGTAGGCCGGAGCACAGGGATTGACCGGCGGGCAGGCCGGTGCGTAGCCGGCACCGTAGCCGCCGCCGCACCCGTGGCAACAGCATCCGGTCAGTGAAAGGGCGAGCACGCCGAGGGCGGCCAGCGAAAGTGCGATCCGTTGCATGACGCATCCTTTTCAGCGGGAGGAAGTGAGTCGAGAGAGGGGATACCGCCGGCGACGCCGGTGGTGACGGGGGACGGGGAGAGTCGATTTGGCCCGCATGCCTGCCGAAAGGAACCCGGATGAAGGACGCCGTCGCGAAAGGGTAGGTCGTTTCACACCGCGGCGATCGCCGCGGTGCGATTCGAAAAACCGGAGGACTCCACATCGGACGCCTCCGTCGTGAATCCGGCCGGATGGCGTGCCGCGTTCAGTTGAAAAGGCAGCGAATCGTCGGACAGCACGAGCCGCCCCGGTCGCACCGGCACGACCGCCACGTGGCGGCCACGCCAGATCTCGACGGGCACGACGAAGCCGTCGTCCGACACGCCGCGAGGTACGCCCAGTTCGATTTCACAGGCCCGACCGTGACGCACGACCTTCAAGGCCAGACGGCGGCGAACACGCCACCAGCCGGCGAAGTCGGCGAGCGTCGTCGTCCAGGTCGACGGCGAGCCGCTCGCACGTCGTCCATGACGGGACAGTGTTTCCGCAGCATCGCCGTCGAGCCGAATCGGTCGTCCCGCCGACGCACAGGTCATCAGCCAGTCGCCGGCCGGCAAGCGTCCGTGCGAGCCGTTCCCGGCCGGCAGTTCGGCGAACGCCGTGAGTGCCGACGCGAATGCCGCTTCACCATGTGAATCGAGCGAGTCGAGTGAGCCGCTGCTTTCGTCGCAGACCGCCCAACGGTAGGGGTACGGGAAGTCGGCGAGGCGCACCCACAGGCCGCCCGCTTCTTCGATCGCCAGTCGCAACCCGTCGAAAAACCGGCGTCGTGGGTCGGACGCGGGCACGACGGTCCGTTCCGGGTCGTCGTCGGCGGGTCGGGCGACCAGCAGCCGGGCGACGTCGATGGTTTCGTATCCGAGAGCTTCCGCGGCTTCGGCATCGGTCCGGGCCGACGCATTCCGCGAGTCGAACAGCACGATCGAGCGCCCCTCGCCTTTCGGAGCAATGCCGCGACGCACCGCCGTCGTCTCGATCGGGATGATCGGCATCCCCGCATCGAGCAGCCAGCCCGACACCCGGCCCGGAAGGCCCAGCGTCAGCAGCGGCAAGGTGATCGTCGGAAGGACGGTGGACACGGTCGTTCGACAAAGCCGCAGGCTCGCGCCCGCGGTCTGCTCTCCGGGAGGTTCAAGGGTTGGGGGGGACAACCGGCCGGGCGGAATGGTTCGTGGCCGGATCGTTGGGACGCGAAGAAGATCGCGAAAGGGATTGACGGGGGCGCGGCGACAGCGGAACACCGCCGACGCGGAACGGGAAGGTAGGACATCGACTGACGGCGGTCAACGCCAATTCTTCGCCCGCGAAGAATCGCCGACCGCGATTCGCCGTAACCCGAAGGCGGCCCGAAAGATTCCGTTTGTCGCCCGGCCCCGGATACGCGAGTCGATCGGTGGCGAAGCCTATAATCGTTCAACGAGCAGCGCGGCGGCTGCCGCATGGCCCAGCGGAATGCCGGTGCCGTCGAAGTCGAGCGTCACCAGTCCCGCGGCGGGGCTGTTCGCGGTGACGGTGCCGACGCGACCGAGTTCCAGTCCCGTCTCGGAGAGGAAACGCAAGAATTCACCGCCCTGATTCGTGACTCGCGCGAGTCGGATCTTCGCACCGACGGGGCATTCGGACAGTCGGACCAGTTCGATCTCTCCGCCCCGCATCTCGCCTTCGGCCGTCGGTATCGGATCGCCGTGCGGGTCGGTCGCCGGACGGCCGAGATAAGCGTCCATCGCATCGACGAGGCTGTCGCTGACCGCGTGCTCCATGTGCTCGGCCTCTTCGTGAACCTGGTCCCACGAAAGGCCCAGCGTTTCGACGAGGAACAGTTCGATCAGCCGATGCCGGCGGAGCATCCGCAGGGCGAGCGCCCGTCCTTCGCCCGTCAGGCTCGCACCTTCATACGGCGTGTAGCGGGCGAGCTTCGAATCGGCAAGCGTCTTGAGCATGCTCGTCACCGTGCCGGGCGACACCTCGAGTTCTTCGGCGAGTTGTCCCGTCGCTACGGTTTCATTTCCGGTCCGCTGACCGATCTGCAGGATCGCCTTGAGATAGTTCTCGACGGTCAGACTGGGCATCGGCGGTCTCGCGGGTTCGACGACTGCTCCCGGTTCATGTTACGAAACCAATCGTTTAGCCGCGACCGTCAGGGAGCGCGTGCGAGACG
>JBAQZJ010000311.1:0-9287 GCA_049790855.1 Planctomycetaceae bacterium
GTGGACTTACCCACGTTTGGTGGGCGCTCGGTTTGGGTTATGCGGCTTCGGCGAACATGGCTGGGGCCTGGTAGCTGAGGGCTGAGTGTCGGCGGACCCGGTTGTAGAAAACTTCGATGTATTCAAAGAGGCTCTGACGGGCTTCGCTGCGGGTGGCGTACTGCTCGTGATGCACGAGTTCTTTCTTCAACGTGGCGAAGAACGATTCCATCGGCGCGTTGTCCCAGCAGTTGCCGCGGCGGCTCATCGAACAGGTGATGCCCTGCTCCTTGAGCAGCCGCTGATAATGCTCGCTGGCGTACTGCACGCCGCGGTCCGAATGTGCCACGAGCGACCCGGTGATTGACGTCCCGGGGCACTTCCGGGCCAGCGCCATGCTCAGCGCATCGACGACGAGCCGGCTGTCGATCCGTTCGGACATCGACCAGCCCACGATCTCGCGGGTGAACAGGTCTTCGACCGCTGCCAGGTACAGCCAGCCTTCGCCGGTGGGAATGTAGGTGATGTCCGCGACCCAGGTTTCGTTCTTCTTCGCAGGACGGAAATTGCGGTTCACGACGTTCGCGGCGATCGGGCGGGAATGGTTCGAGTCGGTGGTCTTCACGCGGAACCGCCGGCGGGATTTCGCCTGAATTCCCGCTTGTTTCATGCACCTGGCGACCGTCTTGCGATCGCACGGCTGACCACTGGCGAGCAGTTCCGCATGCACCCGCGGCGACCCGTAGGTGTGCCGGCTGGCCTGGTGGACCTCGCGGATCTGTGCGGTGAGTTGGGCACGTCGCTGTGCGGTTCTGCTGAGGCCGCGTCCCCGCCAGGCGTAATAGCCGCTGCGGGAGACGCGCAGCACTTCGCATTGCAGGGTGATCGGCCACCGGGCGCGATGCTCGTCGATGAAGCGATATCTCATTTCGACTCCTTCGCGAAGAAGGCCGTCGCTTTTTTTAAAATCTCGCGTTCCATCCGCAACCGGGCGTTCTCCTCGCGGAGGCGGTGGTTTTCGGCTTCCAAGGCGCTCGGTTGGTTTGGTCCGGCGACGGCCTGACCCGCGGCCTCGCCGAACTGCTTCCGCCACTTGCGGAGCAGGTTCGCCCCGACATCCAGGCGGCGGGCGGCTTCACTCACCGACAGCCTCTGCCGCTCGATGAGCTGCACAGCTTCCTGTTTGAACTCGACCGTGAACTGACGACGCGCTTCCGACATGAACTCTCCTTTCGGTTCCATGATACGCTCCTAACCGAGCGCCCACGAAACGTGGGAAAGTCCCCCCTTCTGAATAAGGTGGTCGACGGACGAGTTGACGCGGCCGACTTGAAGAAGCACCTGAAGCGGATCGTCGATGCGACGGGCGATCTGTCGCACCTGCTGGAGGAGGTCCGGCGATACTCGCAGCAAGTTTCCAGAGAGCGGACGCGGGAGCGGCTGCAGTCGCTGGTCGCCGAATCCCTGGAGAACGCGAAAGCGTGCTTCTCCCAGACGGGCCACGATGTGGAGCTGATTTCGCTGCGAATCGCGGTACCCACGGAGATCACCGTGGAAGTTTCCAAAGTCCACCTGGTCGTGGCGCTGACGAATCTGCTGCAGAACTCGTTCGAGGCCTTCAAACCGGTCATGGACCAGGTCGGACCGTTTTGGATCGCGGTCAGCGCCCACGCCGATGACGCGGGGGATGTAACGGTCACGATCGAGGACAACGGGATCGGCTTCGGCGAAGACGACCTGCGCCAGATCCGGCAGTTCATTCCTGGGCAGACGACCCTGAAACATGACGGGACCGGGTTCGGCCTGCCGACGGCCAAGAGGTACATCGAAGGGCACGGCGGCTCTCTGGAGATTGACAGTCAGGAGAACAAGGGAACGCAGGTCAGGATTCGATTGCCGCTGATAGACGACGAGGAGTGACGCAATGACGCGTGCGCTGATTGTGGAAGATGATCCCCGGATCATGGAATCGATTGTCGACGTGGTGGAATCTCTGGGACACGGGCACGTGACGGCCTCGTGCCAGGACGATGCCCGCCAGTTGCTGAATGGCCAGCCGTATTCCTACGCGCTGCTCGATCTGGAGATTCCGGTGAAGCAGGGAAGGAACTTCCCGCGCATCGAAAACGGGATCAATCTGCTGCGCGAACTGGTCAACCAGTACGGCAAGCAGACCCCGGTGATCGTCATGACTGCGCACGGCAACGACGGCCCGCACCAGGGCGTCGACTGCATGAAGATGGGCGCAGCCGACTACATCCCGAAACCCTTTCCGGTGCGTGGGCGAACACTCGACCGGGCGATCTTGAAGGCGCTGGAACACTCGGGCCAGGCAGGCGTCAAAGCAGCGTCATCCAAACGACCATCCGGTCCGCCGCGCCCATTTGCCGGCGGGACGATGGTTCTATTCAAACGACGGGTCGAGATCTGTGGCGTCGACGTGCCGATCAGTCAGTCGATGCACAAGATCCTGACGCTGCTCACCGAAAGGCGATCGAACGGCAAATTTGCGGCCTACGCGAGGTCCGATCTCACGGAGTTATTGGGGGCGGACTGCGGCCAGAACGGAATCGCCAGCCAGGTACTGGAGTTCCGCAACAAGCTCGCTCAACGATTGCTGGAGCAGGCGAACATTACCTGCGGTCGAACCGACATCGTCAACAGCGGCGGACCAGGGTATCGGCTGCAGGATTGGATCACCGTTGAAGTGGGGACTCGTGCGGCTGCAATCGCCGGCGCTGGCGCGAGCACGTGACCAAGGCGCGATTCGGCGGTCGCCGACGATTCACAGGGCGACCAAGATGCGCCGGCAATTGACGGCCTGAATGAACGGCAGTCCTGGGCCGTTTCGCAGTTGAGGCAGGGAGTCCAGCTTCAGATTCGACACGTCATCGACCGCTTCGGGTGCTCTTCCACGACCGCGAAACGCGACCTGACGGCGCTCAAGTCCGCTGGCCTCGTCCGCTTCACCGGGTCAGCCCGCGCGGGGCACTATCAACTGACGTCGGCGGGTACGAAGCAACTCGTCCAGAAGCCTCGTTGACACCGATGACCCTGATGAATGATGCCGATCGACGGTGAATGACCTTGGTTTCGCCCCCGGAATGACACCGATGACCCTGATCTTGGTACTGATGGCACCGAAAGCCAGCGGCGATCGGTATCATCTCCCTCCGTTGGGACGGTTCCCGCCAACGATCTGGTCACTAAACCCGCCCCTGTGGGCGTCAAAACGATCCCGAACGCCGCATTGAATAAGGCCAGCGCGCGTCCCGTCTGTCGGAATCGCCGCATCATGGAGCCAACTCTTCATCCACAAGCCGAGCCAGGAATCGCAGTTGCGGCGGGCGGTCGACGGGATACTCGCGAACACACGTCGCGGCCAGCGCTTGAATTGGTTCAAACATTTGGGCACGATCCCGACTGGTGAAAAGGCCCGAGGATGCAGCGACTTGCGTCCTCGGGCCTTTTTGTTGCAACGAACGCAAACCAATCGTTGCTGCAATTGAGTCATTTCACCGTCAACAGCCGGTCCTCTTTCGGGAAGGTCTCCAGGACCAATCCCTTGAAGTGGATCTCTTGCGGAACCTTGTTCGAGTGCAGTTGCAGGCCGATCGGGCCGGCTTTGATCCGGTCAGGCTCGGGGTCGCGCCAGTCCACGACGGCCGCCCCGTTGACCGCCACCCGCACCCGGTTGCCTTGGGCCAGAATCTCGATGTCGTTCCAATCGTGCTGCTTGCCGACGGCCTTCGCCGGCTTGCCGTCCACCTTGAGGCCGTTGCGGCCGAACAGGTCGTACATGCCCCAGCCCGAGGGGAACATCACGAGGTGGCCTTTGTAGGTGTGCTCGCTTCGGTCGGTGACCGGATTTCGCACCTTGCCGTCGGCTTGCGGAAAGACCTCGCCCCAAAAGGACACGCCGGAGTGCATCTCGGACTCGACGAGCTTCGCCGAGAACGTAAGGCGGAAGTCGGTGTACTCGTCCTCGGTGAGCAGGTAGGTGCTGTACTTCAGCGGGTCGGTGTTCTTCGCGACGATCACTCCGTCCTTGATCGACCACAAATCTGCGTAGCCTTCCCACCCGTCAAGCGACTTACCGTCGAAGAGTTGAATCGTCTCGGTCTTACCGTCGCGGGGCGGCACAGTCGGAGCCTCCTGATCGTCGGCCGCACAAAGGCCGGCGGCGGAAAGGGCGAGCAGCGCGACAAGCGTTCGCATGAGACACTCCTGAAGCGGGGACGGGCGAATCAAGTTCGGACGATGATATCACACATCGCCCGCAGTGTGGCGGAGAGCCGTCCCGCCGACAGTCGAGCCAATGTTAAGTTCTCGAACTTGCGACGGTTCACCAGGCGAGCGGAGCCTCGCAAGGATCGATGCTGTGAAGTTACCTGTCTTACGTGGGCTGATCGACCGGCGGATCCTCGTGAACTATCACGTCGATCCTGACGTGCTCGCGAGCGTGCTGCCGCCGCCGTTTCGCCCGAAGCTCGTCGATGGAATGGGATTGGCCGGCATCTGCCTGATTCGCCTGAAGCAGGTTCGACCTCGGTTCGTGCCGAGCCTCGTCGGCGTCTCGTCGGAAAACGCCGCCCATCGCATCGCCGTCGAATGGAATCAGGGTGGGGAACGCCGCGAAGGGGTTTACATTCCTCGCCGGGATACGTCGTCGCGGCTGAATGCGCTCGTCGGCGGACGCCTCTTTCCGGGCGTGCATCACCGAGCACGATTCCAGGTCGAGGAACGCAACGACCGCATCACCGTCGTGCTCGACAGCGATGACGGTGAAGTCCATGTCGCCGTATCGGGTCGGATCGCTCTCAAACTGCCGGGCACGTCTCTGTTCTCGTCGGTGGAAGAGGCCTCCGACTTTTTCCGGTGCGGCTCGCTTGGTTTTTCGACAACGGCGGAGGCGGGCGTCTACGACGGACTTGA
This sequence comes from Planctomycetaceae bacterium, assembly GCA_049790855.1. Lineage (GTDB taxonomy): Bacteria > Planctomycetota > Planctomycetia > Planctomycetales > Planctomycetaceae > JACCRE01. The sequence goes on from JBAQZJ010000311.1 coordinate 4,915, forward strand.
ACTCCGGACGTTCGGATGGGACGTGACACCGTTCACCGTCGAGCGGGTCGAGTCGAGCTACTTCGAAAACAAGGGTCTGTTTCCCGCCGGCTCGGTCGAGTTTGACTCCGCCCTGCTGATGCGGAATCTCCCACACGAGTGGCGTGGCTGCCCGCCGCTGTATGCCGATTCGCCCCGACCATCCTGCAGCAATGACAACCGGCAGTCTGCAGCGACCACGGTCTCGCGGCAGTGAGACGTTCCCGGCGTCGTGTCGGAAGGGCTTCTCCGACGTGCGTCCAACAAAAAAAGCGGCGGAGCCTGCAGGCTCCGCCGCTTCCGTGTCCCGTCACACCGGCTTAGCCGACCGGTCGGACGTTCTCGGCGTTCGGCCCTTTCGGACCTCGGCCCTCGGTGAACTCGACCTGCTGGCCTTCGTAGAGGTCGTCGTACGACGACCCCTGCACCGCTTTCGAGTGGAAGAAAAGATCCTTCCCGGTGCCAGTGTCGATGAACCCGAACCCCTTGTCCGTCAGCTTCTTGATCGTACCCTGCGGCATCTCGCTCACTACGCTCCGGCTTCGAACTCCCGTTGCCGCCGAGGAACATCCGCGACGCCGCACCGGGTTTCAATATCGTACACACACACGGCGTCACTCGTCGCCCCAGTTCGGCTCAATCTGGAATCCGGCGACAATTCGTTCCAAATGGTCGACGTGGAAAACAGCCGGCGATCGCCGGCTTCCTTCTCAACAGAGTCGGTCTTTGCGGGACCGGGCGACGCTCCGCGATCCGCAGGACGCAGCCTTGGCCCTGCTGCCACCTCCAGCGCAAATAGTGAACAGGGAATGACTTATAGCGCCCACGCAAACTCCCCCTTTTGTCGAATGCGCTCGATACCGGTGTCCGGAAGACTCAGGGGCGGCCTTTCGTCGTGATCATGATGCGTGCGACACTCACCAGGCGCCGTCGGTCAAAAACTTCGTTCTCGGCGACACCATTCGGCCGGAATCCTGATTCCTGTACGATACGGCAGAGCCGAGAGACCGAAATGATAAGCACAAAATGCCATCGCTCATTGGAAGTCGACTTCGGGATCGACCGGACCGAAGCATGGGGGAAGGCACTCGATGGTGCCCGGTTCGGCCTGCTGGCGAACATGGGCTCGGTCGACCGCAATCTGCAGTATGCGTGGGACGTGCTGGCGAAAGCGTGTTCCGGACGGCTCACCGCGTTGTTCTCGCCGCAGCATGGATTGTGGGGCGAGCAGCAGGCGAACATGTTCGAGACCGCACACGGTCGGCACGAACGACTGGGCGTTCCGGTTCACAGCCTGTATGCGGAAAGCCGTCGGCCGTCGCCGGAAATGCTCGACGGCCTCGACGTGCTGGTGATCGACCTGCAGGACGTCGGTACGCGGGTCTACACGTTCGTCTGGACGGCGACCTATTGCCTCGAAGCGTGTGCGAAAGCGCGCGTTCGCGTGCTGGTGCTCGACCGGCCGAACCCGATCGGCGGGACGATCGTCGAAGGACCGCCGCTCGACCTCGCCTTTCGCAGCTTCGTCGGTCTGGCGTCGATCCCGATGCGGCACGGGCTGACGCTGGGCGAGTTGCTGCGACTGTTCAATGCCGAACGGGCGATTGGGGCCAACCTTCACGTCGTGTCGATGACCGGTTGGACACGGTCGATGCGCTGGTGCGATCTCGATCGCCCCTGGGTACTCCCCTCTCCCAATGTGCCCCGTATCGAAGGCGTCGAGGTCTATCCGGGGCAGGTACTTCTCGAAGGGACGAACCTGTCGGAAGGCCGCGGCACGACGACGTCATTCGAGTGGTGCGGCGCGCCGTTCGTCGATCCCCATCGGCTGATCGATGAACTGGGACGGCTCGAACTGCCCGGCGTCTTTTTCAGGCCGATCCGCTTTGTTCCGACGTTCGACAAATGGAAGGGCGAAAGCTGCGGCGGAGTCGCCCTGCACGTCGTTGACGGCGAGTCGTTCCGCCCCTGGCGCACGACGGTCGCCATCCTGGCGGCCTGTCGCAAACTCTGGCCGGACGAATTCGCGTGGCTGGACCCACCCTATGAATACGAGCCGGTGAAGATGCCGATCGACATTATCGACGGCAGTTCGCGGCTGCGAGAGGCGATCGATGCCAGCGGAGGCGAGATCGACGCGGCGTCGCTCGACGAGTGGGATCGCGAGGCCTGGCGGCGGCGGATCGAGCCGTGTTTGTTGTATCGGTAGCGAGCAGTCGGTGGACCCACCGGACGCAGCCGGTGGGCTTCGGGGTGAAATCTACACCATGACTTCCTTACCGCGTTTTCGCGTCAAAAGTGAAACGACGATCAGCGTTGCGAACCCCAGCGGGATCGTCACGATGCCCGGCTGGCTGAAGGGGACGATCGCGTCTTCGGCGGGCCAGCCGTAGACGGCCTTGTAGGTGTCGCCGCTAAGGAGGATCCAGGCGAGCGAGCTGATCATGCCGACGAGGATCGCGGCGACGATGCCCTGTTTCGTCGTGCCCTTCCAGAACAGCAGCATCACGAGGGCCGGCAGATTCGCCGACGCCGCGACGCTGAACGCCCAGCCGACGAGATAGTTGACGTTCATCCCGCCGAACGCGATTCCGAGCACGATCGCGATTCCGCCGACGAAGACCGACGCGATGCGGGCGACGCGGACTTCGCTGCGGTCACTCATGTCGATCTTCAGGACGCTCTTCATCAGGTCGTGGACGACGGCCCCGCTCGCCGCGATGATCAGGCCGCTGACCGTCCCCAGCACGGTCGTGAAGGCGATCGCCGAAATGATGGCGAACAGCGATTCTCCGAATGTCCGCGCCAGCAGCGGGGCGGCCATGTTGCTGTCGGTGACGTCGAGCGCCCCGCTCGTCATCGCTCCCAGCCCCAGGAACAGAGTCAGCACGTAGAAGAAGCCGATGCAGCCGATGCCGACGATCGTGCTCTTCCGCGCCGAGGCCTGGTCCTTCACGGTGTAATAGCGGATCAGGATATGCGGCAGCGACGCCGTGCCGCAGAACAGGGCGAGCATCAGCGAGAGGAAGTTGAGCTTGTCGATCGGGTTTTCGCTGCGCAGGCCGGCAAAAGACGGATGATTGCCGGGACGCAAGACCTCGTGACCCGGCATCGATGTCGGGTGATAGACCGTCGTCGTCGCGCCGTCAGGCTCGGCGTGCGTCGTCGATCTCCAGACGACGATCTCGCTTTGTTGAAACGTGCGCAGAAATTCCAGAGGACCGAGCGGCCCCGTGTGCGACTTGCCTTCCGGAAGCTGCGAGACGCTGCCGACGGGGCGAATGTCGGTTTCGCCTTCCCCCGTTCCTTGTGGCTTGCCGTCGATATAGGTGACGTCGTCGCGACTCGTCACCGTCTGGGCTTCGACGGGCGCGGTGGCGACGGTCAGGCCGCGGTTCAGGATCAAAGCGACCAGCACCGTGCTGAAGACGATCAGCAATCCGCCTTTGAGAAACTGCACGTAGGTCGTGCTGACCATGCCGGCGGTCGTGACGATCAGGATCACCACGGCGCCGACCATCACCACGCCGGCCCAGTGCGGCAGTCCAAACAGCGGCGTCACCAACACGCCCGCCCCGACCATCTGCGGGATCAGGTAGAACACGCTCACCGCGAGCGTGCTGACCGCGGCGGCGAGCTTGATGCCTCGCGATTGAAACCGGCTGTCGAGGGCATCGGCGAACGTGTACTTGCCCATCCGCTTGAGCGGTTCGGCGACGACGAACAACGCGACGATCCAGCCGGCGAGATAGCCGATCGAATACAGGAATCCGTCGTAGCCGTAGAAGGAGATCATCCCGCAGATGCCGAGAAAGCTCGCCGCCGAGAGATAGTCTCCGGCGAACGCGACACCGTTGACGAACCAGTGGATGTGCCCGCCGGCCGCGAAGAAGCCGCTCGCCGAGCGAGCCTGTTTGCCGAGCCAGAAGCTCAGTCCGAGGGTCGCCGCGACGATCAGCCCGAAGATCAGCACCGCGCCGAGATTAGGCTCGTAGATCACGCGCGGCGCTCCTCGTCGGCATCAACGGTTTCGCCGGCTCCGCTGCGACAGAGCCAGCCGTAAAACAGTGCGAGCAGGAACGCCAGCGCGATCAGGCCGAAACCCGACAGGACCGCGAGGTTGATGCCTGCGACCGGCATCCGTTCCATCACCTGCGGTGCGAAGGCGTTCGTCAGCACGTACGCCCCGTAGCAAGCCAGATAGACAGCGAACAGGATCAGACCGTAGCGCGTGTTCCGCGCCACGGTTTCCGGATGTTCGACTTCGTCGGTCGTGTGCGGGCCGTGATCGAATGCTGCCACGGAATTGTTCTCGTAGGAACTTGTCAGCGAGTTTTCATCAACGAGGCAATCAG
>JBAQZJ010000312.1:0-3650 GCA_049790855.1 Planctomycetaceae bacterium
CGACGCCTGCCCCCAAGGCGGTCAAACCCGCGGCGACGGCGGACTCGCCGACCCCGAAGGCGGTCAAGCCCGCGGCGGTTCCGAAGCCCGTCGCACCCGCGAAATCGACGAACGGGCCGGACCGGCCGGCGGCGTCGGAACAACCGATGGTCGTGAAGAAAGTCCGGCGGACGAAGCCGAGCGAGTGAGACCCGACACCGACCGCCATCGCCGGTCGACAAGCCCCATGACTGTGACATCCCTTTCGACGAATCATCGAACGACGGCGCGATCCATGCTTCGACGATCTCTGCTGCTTTCCATCGTGGCCATGCTGCCGGCGGCCGGCTCGGCGCTGGCGGTCGACGAGGTCGTTCGACAGAGCGACGGCACTTCCGTCCGCGGAACGCTCACCGTGACGTCGAAGACCGAATTGTCGGTCGAGGCGGCCGGTCAGTCGACGGCCGTCCCCGCGACCGACGTGGCGGCCGTCCGCTGGGACGGTGAGCCGCCGCAACTCAACCTGACTCGTGCCCGCGAGAACAACGGCGAGCTGGACTTCGCCCTGACGTCGTACAAGGAACTGCTCGGGCAGATCGCGACCGACCAGAAGAATTTGCGGATCGACGTCGAGTTTCTCATCGCCCGCACCCTCGCTCGCCAGGCGGTCGCCGACCCGGCGAAGAAGGACGCCGCCGTCAAGGCGCTGAACGACTTCATCGCGGCGAACGGCGAGTTCTTTCGCTATTACGCTGCGTTGCAGTGGCTCGGCCGCGTGCAGGCTGCGGCGGGCGATTACGACGCCGCCAAGGCGGCTTATCAGCGCGTCGCCGAGGCGCCGCTGCCCGAATTGAAGATGGCGGCCCAGAACGCCGTCGCGCGGATCAAGCTCGAACAGGACGACCTCGCCGGGGCGCTGGCCGACTTCGACGCCGTGCTGGCGCAGCAGGGCGACAGCCCCGCGATGAAGAGCCAGCATTTCACCGCGCAGCTGGGGCGTGCCGTCGTGCTGCAGCGGCAGGGAAGCCATGACGAGGCGCTCAAGACGCTCGAGGACGTGATCGCCCAGTCGTCGCCCGACGACGGCGCCGTGCTCGCGGAGGCGTTCTTGCGGAAAGGCGACAGCCTGCAGGCCGCCGGCAAAGACAAGGACGCCCTGCTGGCCTATCTGCACGTCGATATTCTGTTTCCCGCCGAAGCCGGGCCGCATGCCGAAGCGCTGTATCACCTGACGAAGCTCTGGGCGACGGCGGGCAAGGCCGAACGTTCGGCCGAGGCCCGTCGCAAGCTGACCGAGCAATACCCGGCGAGCGAATGGACCAAGAAGCTGTGAAACCCCGTCGAGTCGTCGATGGAACGCGGATTAGAGACGCCTGTTCGTGATGCGTTCGCTGCGGCGGACTTCGGATCGACAGGCTCGATGTTCAGATGTTTTCCCCACCGAATCTTCACTGTGACCGAGGCGCGGACCGCGCGGGAGCGAACGATGACGTTTGACGTGACGACCTTCTGGCGGCGTCTCGCCGCTGTTGCTGCGGTTCTGGCGATCGTGTTCGCCGTGACGGCTCCGGCGCAGGCGTTTCAAGACGAAGAAGCTCCCGCCGAACCGGCCGAGGAGGCGGCTCCCGCCGATGCCGACGAGGCAGCCGACGCGCCTGCCGCGGCACCCGCACCGGCCGGTGAAGAGGCGGAAGAGCCGCCGGTCGCTGCGACCGAGAGCTTTCTGGCGATGCTGGTGCGGGCGAACGGCTGGATCTTCGGGCCGATCTTCCTGGGGATGTCGTTCGTGCTCGTCGCCCTGCTGCTGATCAACGGCATGCAGATGCGCCGCGACAACTTCATTCCGCCCTCGTTCGTCGAGGAGTTCGAGCAGAAGCTCGCCGGCAAGGACTACCAGGGCGCCTACGAAATGGCGAAGACCGACGAATCGTTCCTCGCCAAGGTGCTGGCCGCCGGGCTGTCGCGGTTGAATCGCGGCTACAACGAGGCGGTCGAAGGCATGCAGGAGGTCGGCGAAGAGGAGAACATGATCGTCGAGCACCGCCTGGGCTACTTCGCCCTGATCGCCGCGATCGGGCCGATGATGGGGCTGCTCGGAACGGTGTGGGGCATGGTGGCGAGCTTCCAGGTCATCGCCACCAGCACGACGCAGCCCAAGCCGGCCGAGTTGGCCGACGGCATCGCGACCGCGCTGGTGACGACGCTCGAGGGGCTGATCATCGCGATTCCCGCGATGATCGCCTACAGCCTGCTGCGAAACCGGGCCGCCCGTTACGTGCTCGAGATCGGCATGGTCAGCGAAGGGCTGATGCAGCGGTTCAGCACGGTCGGCAAGAAGCCGGGCGGTGCGGCCCCCGCCGCCGCTCCGGCCGCTCCGCAGGAACAGGCGTGATCGGCCCGGATGCCGAGGGATTGCAATCCCTCGGCTTCAAGACGCATTTCCACGGAGTGAGGCCATGCGGTTCAAGAAGTCGGAATCGAACATTCCCGACATCGACATGACGCCGATGATCGACGTCACGTTTCAGTTGATCACCTTCTTCATGGTGATCACGAACTTCGAGAACACGCGGGCCGACGAGCGGGTCAAGCTGCCCAAAGACCAGCTCGCCCGCCCCAGCGAGCAGACCCGCGAAGACGAGATCGTGCTCAACATGGGGTTCGTCCGCAACACCGCTGGCGAGCAGCTCGGAGGGCCGTTCATCTTTTACGGCGACGGCGAGAACTACCAGGTCGAGCAGATGGGGCCGATCCTGCGTCGCGAGTTCCAGTACTTCAAGGATCTCGGCAAGCAGGCCGACGACGCCACCGTCGTCATCCGCGCCGACGCCGAAGTGCCCACCGGCGTCGTCCAGGACACGATCAAGCTCTCGCAGGAAGCGGGCTTCACCAAGTTCGCGCTGAAGGCGATGCAGGACGAGAAGTAGTAAGCAGGAAACAGTCAACAGTAAGCAGTATGCCGCCACGATCGAGTGCTGGCCGCAGCTTACTATTTACCGCTAACTGTCGCGCCCCCATGAAAGTCCGCAACTCCGGCAAAAAGCCCGAGAAGATCGACATCAACATGACGCCGATGATCGACGTCGTGTTCCAGTTGCTGATCTTCTTCATGCTGCAGCTCAAGATTCTGATGCCCGAGGGCGATTTCGGCATCAACATGCCGATCGGCGCTCCGAGCACGAGCGCCGACGAACCGTTGATTCCCGACATCAAGGTCCGGCTGGTCGCCGCGCCGGGCGGAGAACTGGCGTCGCTGCAGCTCAACCGTCGCGACCTCGGCAGCGGCGAGGCGGCGTTTCAGCGGTTGAACAGCGAAGTGCTGCGAATCCTCGGCAACCCCGCCGACCCCGCGAACGACGACATGGAAGTCGAAATCGACGCCGATTACAACCTGAATTACCGCTACACGATCAAGGCGATCGCCGCCGCCCGCGGCCGCATCGACCCCAAGACCGACCAGCTCGTCTCGTACATCGAGAAGATCAAGTTCGCCCCCCCGCGACGACCGGGTGAGCAGTAGCTTCTGCCGCCGACGGCGCACGAACAAAGCCCGCCCCTTGCAAGGGGCGGGCTTTCGCGTTCGCACGTGGCAAGCGTCAGTCGCCCGATCGGTCGTCGTCGTCGTCGCGGCCGCGGTTGCGTTCGTATTCTTCGACTTCGCGCTCGAATTC
>JBAQZJ010000313.1:0-13237 GCA_049790855.1 Planctomycetaceae bacterium
TTTGATGCGTCAATCGGCCGGCACAGCCGGCCCTACTCCAACAGATCCCGCCGCAGTTCGCGGGTCCGTTTCAAACTCTGCTCCTGCCGCCAGCGATCGACCTCGGCGTGATTCCCGCCGATGAGCACGTCGGGAACCGTCATTCCGCGGTATTCGCGAGGCCGGGTGTACTGCGGGTACTCCAGCAGGCCCGACTCGGCGAACGATTCGTATTTGCTGCTCGTCTCATCTCCCAGCACGCCGGGAATCAACCGGATCACCGTATCGATCACCAGCATCGCCGGCACTTCGCCGCCGTTGGCGATGAAATCGCCGACTGAAATCTCCATCGGCGCGAGGCCGATTCGCACCCGTTCGTCAAACCCTTCGTACCGGCCGCAGAGCAGCGTCAGCCTCTCGTGGCCGGCCAGTTCCTCGACGACCCTTTGCGTCAACCGTCGTCCCTGCGGGCCGAGCAGAATCAACGGTCCCGGCGTCGCATCGTCCTTGCGAACCGCCTCGATGCAGTCGAAGACCGGCTGGCAACGGATCAGCATTCCTGGTCCGCCGCCGTAAGGTCGGTCGTCGACCTTGTTGTGTTTATCCGTCGTGAAATCTCGGAAATCCCAGAGCTTCACGTTGACCAGCCCGCGCTCGATCGCCTTGTGGAGCAGACTCTGCCCGAGATAGCTCGAAAACATCTCGGGAAAAAGCGTGCAGACGTCGAATCGCATGGCTGGAGGAGTAAATGGTCAAGAGTCAGCAGTAAATAGACAGGCCGTGTCGCGTCTTGCCGCTTACTGCTGACTGTTTACTGCTGACTTCTAATCAGCCCTCTGCCGGAGCCTCACCTTCGGCCGGAGCGGCTTCGGCAGCAGCGGCAGCGTCGGCCGCCTTGTCCTTCGGGGCGGCCATCGGTGCCGGCGAAGCGGCCTTGCCGAACTTGTTGGTCTTCACTTTCTTGATGAGGACGGCGACCTTCTCCGAAGGCTGGGCGCCGACGCTCATCCAGTAGTCGATCCGCTCGAGGTCGAGCTTCACGCGGGCCGACTTGTCGGCGATCATCGGGTCGTAATGGCCGACCTCTTCGATCGCCTTGCCGTCCCGCTTGTTGCGGGCGTCCATCACACAAATGCGATAGTACGGCCGGTGCGTGCGACCGAGCCTCTTCATCCGAATACGAACTGCCATGTGGTCTCCAGACGCCGTGTGCGGGGCGGGGTGAGTAAGTAGTAAATAGGAAATAGTAAGTAGGAAGCACCAGGACGGATGAGTCGCTTCACGTTGCAAGACCGAGCCTGCCGAGCCTATTTACTATTTCCTATTGACTATTTATCTCCCCTCACCGGTTCTTCTTCCGCTGTTTCCTGGCTTCCTTCTTCTTTCGTTTCTCTTTTTCGCGGCCCTTGGCCTCGTCGGCCGGTCCGCGCTTGCTGCGCTGTTTCTGCTGGGCGAGCCGGCCCATGGGGTTCGCCATCGCCTGGCCGGCCATCTGCTGCACGGCCTTGAGCCGGTCGCGCATGCCCAGTTGAGAGACGCCCTGCATCATGCTGCCCATGACGTTGAAGTCTTTGAGCAGCTTGTTGACGTCGGCCGGGTCGGTCCCGCTGCCGCTGGCGATGCGGTGCCGACGGCTGCGGTCGATACGATCGGGATTCCGACGTTCCTCGGCCGTCATCGAGTCGATCATCGCCCCGATCCGACCGACCTCTTTGTCCATGTCGATGTTCGGATCGAGGTCGGCGAGCTGACCCATGCCGGGAATCATCTTCATGATGCCCCGCATGCTGCCGAGCTTCGAGATCATCCCCATCTGCTTGCGGAAGTCGTCGAGCGTGAAGCGGCCCTCGGCCATCTTCCGCTGCGCCTCCAGCATCTCGTCGGCGTCGAATTCCCGCTGGGCTTTTTCGAGCAACGTCGCGATGTCGCCGCCGCCGAGGATGCGGCTCGCCATCCGGTCGGGATGGAACGGCTCGATGCCGTCGAGCGTCTCACCGGTGCCGACGAACTTGAGCGGCACGCCCGTGACCGCCTTGATCGACAGCGCCGCACCGCCGCGGGTGTCGCCGTCGGTCTTCGTCAAAATGACGCCGTCCAGCTCCAGCGCCTCGTTGAACGCACTCGCGCTGTTGACGGCATCCTGGCCGGTCATCGCGTCGGCGACGAGAATCGCAGCGTCCGGCGCGCACTTGTTGTCGATCTGCCGCAGCTCGCGCATGAGCTGCTCGTCGATCGCCAATCGGCCGGCGGTGTCGAGAATGACGACGCGAACGTCGCCCGCCTTCTTCGCGGCCTTGACCCCGTTCTGGCAAACCTGCACCGGGTTGCTGGACGCGGGGTCTTCGCTGTAGACCGGAACGCCGAGCTGGCTGCCCAGCGTCTTGAGCTGTTCGATCGCCGCCGGCCGCTGAAGGTCGGCCGCGACAAGCATCGGGCGGAGACCATCGCGCTGGAGCAGCCGGGCGAGCTTGCCGCAGGTCGTCGTTTTTCCCGACCCCTGCAAGCCGCACATCATCAGGACGGTAACGCCGTCGCGCTTGATGCCAAGCAGCCCCGCGGTCGAAGGCGGCACGTACTCACGGTCGTCGGGGTCGCCGCCGAGCAGTCGGACCAACTCGCGGTAGACGATGCCGACGATCTGCTCGCTCGGGCGGAGCGACTTCAGCACCCGTTCGCCGACCGCCTGATCGCCCACCCGCGCCGTGAACTCTTTGGCGACGTCATAATTAACGTCGGCCTCCAGCAGGGACTGGCGGACCTGCCGAACGCCTTCACGGATGTTCGCCTCCGTAAGCCGCCCCCGATCGATGAACGACAGGGCGCCCCGCAGGCCGGTGGAGATTCCTTCGAACATGGCGGCAGCTGGACTGGACGTAAGTGCCGACGAAAACGGCCGTTACAAAAAAGGAAACCGGTTCTCCCGAACCGGCGGAGAGACCGCGCTCGATCCGCGCAGACGATCCTCGTCACGCGACGAACCGCACAGTTTACGGGTCGATCTCCGATTTCGCAACGGTCGGACCGTGAGTCCGTTCCCGCCCCAGATCCGGTGGTAGACGGGGCTTAAGGCCGGCGACCGAGTTCAGCCGAGTCAACGGCCCCGCGATGTCGCGTGCTGCAACGAACACGCTTCAAGCGTGTTCACACGAACGGAGGCAAGCTGGGGGGACTTGTGCGGTTGTTCCGGTTGATCTGGCGTCGTCGATGCGACTCGGTCGATAGCCATCTCGCCGGGGCGGGCGTTCGCTGCGGCGGGGAATTCGACTTGTGACAAAGGCGGCGGCTGGACTATGGTTCGCCCGCTGCCGGGTGGCCGACGGCGGCATGGAATATTCGTTTAAGCCGATCGGTCGGGTCTGCGCCGCGACGGGAGTCGAGTTGACGCCGGGAACTTCATGCCGTTCCGCCCTCGTCGAACGCGACGGCCGATTCGGTCGGCTGGACTACCTCGCGACGGCCTGGCCGGGTGCTCCGGCCGGCGCGATCGGACATTGGCGTTGCCGGGTGCCGCTTCCGGCCACACCGCAGGTTCGCCAGCTCAATCCGGACGAATTGATGGCGCAGTTCGAACGGCTTGAGGAGGCCGGGCACGAGCAGGTCCGCCGGCTTCGGTATGTGCTTGCCTTGCTGCTGTTGCAGCGCAAGCGGCTTCAGTTGGAAGACAGCCGGTCGGAAGACGGAATCGACCTGCTCGTTCTAATCGGCACGAAGGGCGAAGGCCCGTTCGAGGTTCGCGACGAACAGCTCGACGCCGACGAGATCGCCGAGATTCAGCGGGCGTTGCTCGCGCAGATCGCGACGGAAGCTGACGCTGACGATTGCACCGCTGAGTGAGTCATTCCGCCGGCAGGAGCCGCGGCTTCGAGACGAAACGACGACGATGGCACGGATGCCCGATTCACCCCGTATGACCATCACGGCGGCGCTCGCCACGGCGCTGCTGTTGGGCGGGTGCGTCGGCAACCGAAACTGGAATCCGTTTCCCGAAGCCTCGGCACCGGTGCTGCACCCCGACGCGACGGCCGAGCAGGTCGTCGCCCAGCTCAATTCGAACATCGCCAAATGCACGGCATGGCGATGCACCGACGTCACGGTCAAATCGAATCAGATTCCCATCAGCGCCAGTGCAATGATGGCCGTCGAGAGTCCGCGGCGGTTCCGGATGCTCGTCTCGGCGATGCAGATCGATCTCGCGGATCTCGGCAGCAACGACGAACGGATGTGGATCTGGATGCGGCCTCCCGCCGACGAGCCGTCGTACATCTACACCTGTTCTCACACCGATCTCGGCGCGGCCCAGCAACGGACGGCGCTGCCCTTCCGGCCCGACTGGCTGATGGAAGTGCTGGGGGTCATGCCCATCGACCCGGCGGAGGTCGAGATGACGCAGAATCCCGGCGACGCCGGCGAGTTTCTGTTGCGATCCGAACAGCAGACCGCCGACGGCAGCCCCGTCGTGCGGATCATGACCGTCGATGCGAAACAGGGCGTGGTCGTCAACCATGCGCTCTGGAACGGCACGACGGGCGAGCTGATCGCGCAGGCGAAGCTCGGCGAACATCGCCGCGATGAAAAGACCGGCGTTCTGCTGCCTCACGAGATCCAACTCAGCTACCCGAGCGCTGACGCCTCGATGACGCTCTCGATCAAGAACATCGAGGTCAACCCGGTTTCGCTCGCCGAGAACACCTGGATGCCGAGCGGGGCCGCGAATTGCCCCTGCGTCGATCTCGCCTCCGGCCAGGTCGTCACTCTCGATCGGCAGTAGGTCCGGCTGGCCGGCTGTCTTGCTTCGATCAGAGCCGCGACCGTCAGGGAGCGCTTCTCAGCGAACCCATGGCGAAGAGCGTTCCCTGATGGTCGTGGCTCTGACGACGAGCTTGTGCTGAATGCCGCACGCGAGCAGCGTCTTATCGCACCGAACCCGCTGAAGCGGTTTGCCGGTAGCGAAGGGTATCGACCGCGACTTCCGTTCTGCGCCCGTCGCGACTCTCGTCGCCCCACCTGTTCCGGTTACGATGGCGGAGCGATCGTCGGCAGCGTTCCGGCGACGTTCCGCCGTTCCTGCCGAGCTGCACGATGCGCATTCTTCGCCGACTGGAACAGACGTTCGGACGCTTTGCGGTACCGCATGCCACGATCGCGATCATCGCCGTCCAGGTGATGTCTTACGGACTGATCGTCACCCAGGGGAACCCGAAGCAAGAGCTGGAAGTCCTCGAACGGCTGCTGTTGATCCCGTCACTGGTCCTGCAGGGCGAAGTCTGGCGGCTGTTCACGTTCCTCGCGGTCCCACCGGTCGCCGGCAAGTCGCTGCTGGGGCCGATCTGGGCGTTGCTGGCGTGGTACGTCTTCTATCTGCTCGGCACGACGCTCGAGCAGCATTGGGGCACGTTTCGCTACAACCTGTACCTGCTCGTCGGTTACGTCGCGACGGTCGCGGTCGCCTTTCTCGCCCCGCAGTCGGCCGCGACGAACTCGCTCTACCTGCAATCGGTGTTTCTCGCGTTCGCGTTTCTGTTCCCGGAATTTCAGTTCCTGCTGTTCTTCATCCTGCCGGTCAAGGTGAAGTGGCTCGCGCTGCTCGTCTGGCTCTGGTATGGGGTCATGTTCCTGTTCGGCGGCTGGATGACACGGCTGATGGTGCTCGCCGCGATCGCGAATTTCCTGCTGTTCTTCTGGCGTGACATCCTCGACCGCCTCTCGACCGGCCGGCGAAGAATGTCACGGCAGGTCGCACAGATCGCCAGCGCGAAAGAGCCGGCGTTCCGGCACCGCTGCACCGTCTGCGGCATCACCGAGAAAACACACCCGCAGGAAGATTTCCGCTACTGCAGCAAATGCGAGGGGCAGCAGGCGTACTGCTCACAGCACCTGCGAAATCACGAGCATGTGACGCAGTCGCAAGAGGCGAAGTGAACAGCGCCCCTGGCGGCGTGGACATCCATAAGAATGTCCACCATCTCCGATGGACTTTCGGTGTCGCCGACGGTCACTGCGGACGACCTCGAAAGGGACGGCGAGACCGCCGAAAACCTCGGTGGGGAACCGTATTTCGTCCCCAGAAAAGACAAAGAGGCACCGGATGCGACATCCGGTGCCTCATGGAGGCGGCGGGAATTGAACCCGCGTCCTGTGAGCCCTGACTTGGAGCCTCTACGTGCGTAGTCCGTTGTTTGATCTCGCGTCGACAGGCGCACCGGACAAGGCCTGTCTGACGCCAGCCCACGACTTGTCTCGCGCCGACCGTAGCGGACGGTGAATCGGCGCCAGCCCGATTTTGCGACCGGCTGTCAGGCTCCTCAGGCAGGGATCCCTAAGCCGGAGCTACCCGATCTCTCAGGCAGCCAAAGAGAACTGCGGTTTGGCAGTTGTTGTGTGATCAGCTTTTTACGTGGCCGGCTGATCAACCACGGCACGCCACCCCAACCCGAGGAGAACCAGTCGAATCCGATCGCCCCCGTTCTGGGTTTGGTTCACCGGGCAGACATCCGAAGACGATCCCCGGTTCGCCAAGAAGATTATACACCGCGAGCCTCCGGCAAGCGAGGGTTTCCACTACCCACAAATCGCGTGAAGGCGAGCGGCCGGCGTCAGCCTGCCGGTGGTTCACATCTCGCCGGCGTCATGCGAACGAAATCTCCGGCAACTCGCCCGCGACGCCGCCGGGAACCGTTCGGACGCACCGGCAGGCTGACGCCGGCCGCTCGCCTTGCGTCAGTGCCGCAGCACTTTTCGCAGGATGATCAGCCCCGCGGCGAGCAGGACGGCGTTGCCGATCCACATCGCCCAGGCCGGCTCCGCCTGACCCGTCTTGCAGAGATTCATCATGCCGAGCACGAGCGGGTAATAGACGACGAGAATCGGCACGAAGCAGAGGATGAAGCTCGTCAGGAACTGTCGACGAGCCTGCATCATCGCGAAGGGGCCGCCGATCAGCACGAAGAACAGGCAACTGGTCGACATCGCCATCCGGCTGTGGATCTCGGTGTGCAGCTTGCGCAGGTCTTCGGCCTTGGGCTTTTCGAATTCCTCGTGATAGAGATCGGTGTCTGTCGCCAGGGCCTGGAAGTCGCCGAGCGTCAACGAGAACAAGGTGCGCAGATCCTTGCCGGCGACATACGCCGACAGTTCGCCGCGAACTTTGTCGAGCCTTTCGTTGATCTGTCGAATCGTCATATGCCGCGGCTTGGCATCCTGCATCTCTTTCGGCATGGGGAAGCGGATCGGTTCGCCCTCGCCTCGCTTGGAGATCGTGCTTCCGTCGCCGAGGTCGATCTGGCCGTTCTCGAGATGCAGAAGGATCTCGCGATGTTCCATGTCGAACTCAACCGTCGCCCGCTGCGCCTGGATGACGACCGGTTCGCGGCCGGCGGGGGTGTAGCGGAAAGTCGGCCGAATCAGCGTCTTGCCTTCGACGTCCATGACCATGACGGTCAGGCCGCGCGTCGGGTCGGCAACGAGGTGCTTCGTGCGGAGCATGTCGAGGAAAATGTCCTCCATCGCCTCCGACACGATTCGCTGGATATTCGTCATCGCCCAGGGAATGACCTGGTCGGTCAGGACGAGGGACGAAAGGCTGAGAGCCGACCCCAACAACAGCGCAGGCCAGAGCATCGACATCACGTTGATCCCCGCCGCCTTCGCCGCGGTCACTTCCTGGTCGCCGGCGATGCGTCCGTACACGAGGCAGACGGTCAGCAGCAGCGTCGCCGGGATCGTGAACGGCATGAGGCTCGGCACGACGAACGGCAGGATCTGCAGGGCCTGTGCCGGCCCGAGACCGCTTTCGGTCGCCTCGCGGAAGACGCCGACGAACACGAGCAAGATCGTCAGGACGCTCAGCAGGAAGCCGAACACCTTGATCAGCTCGAAGAGGATATAACGCTGCAGAAGCCGCATGATCGGCAGTTCGCCGGAGGCCGGGCGTGCGAGGGCGGCGCAGTCCGTCATCGCGGCGCCGGACCGGCGGAAGTAGAACAATCGCGCTGCGGGGTCAAGATCGTCCGGCCGCTTCAACCCGTGCGATCGGTGCAAGCCGCGGCATCGCGACGTCAGGCTTCAACCCGGCTCTCATTTGCGGCAGCCTGTCTTGCAAGCCCTCGCAAAGACCGTCACATTCGATGAGAGGGCGTCTTACGCCCCGATGAGAGGGCGTCTTACGCCCCGATCCGGTTCTTGAAGGAGGATTCGCCATGCAGCGGCTCACACGTCTTGCGCCGTCGGCCGCGATTGGACTGGCCGGGTTCCTTCTCGGCGCCTGGACCGTCTCGCCGTTCTCGGCGGCACCGGCGCAGGTCGGTCCGGCAGCGAAAGCCGATGCGGCGCCGGTGGTGGAGATCAGCGACGCCAACGCCGAACGGATCAAACTGGCGTCCGACGCACTGACGACCGCGCAGGCCGCACTGACGCAGGAAGGTCTTTACGTGGAAGCGATCACGGGATTGAATCCCTATGCGACGCTTTCGGGAGGCGTCGACGCGATCACCGATCTCGAAGAAGGTCGCGGTGTCGATCCGGTCACGTTCGCCGGGCTGCACATCGGGCTGGCCGTCGACGAAGTCGTGCCGCATCTTAAAACCGATGCGAACGGCCGACTGACTTACAAGGGGCAGCCCGTTCGCCTTTACCCGCCGGGACGTATGAAGCTGATGAACGAACGCCAGGCCGCGATCCTCGCGATCACCGAGGGTGGTCGTGCGGCGCCTGGAGCGCCGTGACGCGGTTTCGACGTTTGGTCGGTCGGAAGTTTGGCGACGACGATGGGGAGAGGTCTGAATTTGTCGACGAAGGCGCATTTCAAGCCGCCGTTCTTGACGGAACGATCGGTGCAAACCTTCCAGGCGGCATCGTCGTCGCGCCGCGTCCGACCCTCGCGGAATCGTTGCTCGAAGAGGCGCTTTGAGGATGCGGTTCAGCGCGACCGTCGGGGTTGCCCGATAGCTGACGTGACGCGGAAGGATTCGCGAGCGGAATTTTCTTCTCAAAGGTTTACGGCGGGCTGTAGAATCAGGGTAAGCTAAAGAGACTTGCGGGGCCGTGCCGGCAATTCGTCCGACGCGGCGCCGGAACCCGTCCTGTCGCCGTAGATCCCCACTCGGGAGTCGTTCGCATGCGTCGTTCGTCGCGTCCCGCCGTCCGCTGGTTCGCCGCCGGATTGACCGCGGCCGTATCCGCCTGGCCCGCATTGCCGGCGTTTGCCGCGGAGTCACCCGCCGCAGGTTCCGCCTACACCTACTCGACACCGACCGGCGAGAAGTTCTTCGCCGTCGCGGTTCGTGCGGCCGATTTGACGGCGGCACATCGTCCGGCCGACCGGCATGTCGTGCTTGTCGATACGTCGGCCAGTCAGACAGGCGAGCATCGCGAGCGGGCGCTGGCCGCAGTGGACGCTTTGTTGACGGCGATGCCGGCCAGGGCGAAAGTCGCGGTCTACGCGGTCGATGTTTCGACCGAGCCGCTCACGACCGGTTTCGTCTCGGCCGCCGAGGCGCGCGAGGTCGCCGCTGCGACTTTGTCGCAGCGAGTGCCGCTGGGAGCGACCGACCTGTCTCGCGGGCTGAACGAGGCACTCGCCGCGTTCGGAACGGAGCAGGCCGGCTCGGTGATCTACATCGGCGACGGAATGAGTGCGTCGAACCTGCTGCGGACGGGCGAACTCAAGTCGCTCGCCGACGCGTTGCGCGGGCAAAAAGTGCCGGTGCACGCCTACGCCGTCGGGCCGAATACCGATTGGCGGTTGCTCGGAGTTCTCGCGCACCAGACCGGCGGTTTCATCGCACTCGACGACGAAGCCGACGACCCGGCCGTCGTCGGCAAGCGGCTCGCCGCGGCGGCGACGGCTCCTGTGCTGTATCCCGATTCGCTGAAAGCGGACGGTTCGGCGCGGCTGCTTGTCGGCGAAGCAGTGCCGCCGCTGCGCGGCGATCGCGAAACGATCCTGCTGGGGCGCGGGTCGGTTCCGGCGGAACTGCACCTGATCGCCGGCGGCCGGAAAGCGGCGTTGGCAATCGATGAATCGCATGCCGTCGACGGCTTGCCTGCCGTTCGCACGCTGGCGCTGTCTGCCGAACGGACGGCCGGTCTCGACATGCCGGCGGCCGGCAAAGAACTGCTGGCGGCAAGCGACGCGGCCGTCGATCGCACGATCGAAGGTCTCGCCGCCGTCGGCGACGCCGCGGCGAAGTCGAACAATCTCGAACAGGCGAAAGAGTTCCTCGTCTCGCTCGAATCCGCCGACCCGGCCGGCGATGCGACCGCACGGCTTCGCACGGCACTCGCACAGGCCGAGGAAATCGCGCCGCCGCCTGCGATCGTGCCGCCGCCTCCGGAAACCGTCGGAGACGACTTGATTGGCGCCGAGATCGAGCGGCAGCGAATCCTGACGCAACAAATGGCTCTCGAGACGAACGATTTGCTCGGTCAGGCACGGCAGGTCCGACAGTCGGACGCCGCGGCCGCGCTGAACATCCTTCGGCGGCAGGAGAATCTGGTCCGGCTGGCGTCCGACATCGACCCCGAAGCGCGACGTCAGCTTCTTCGCCGGTTGAACAACGAGATCGTGATCACGGAGAACGCGCGTGAAGCGAACGAGTTGAACATGATCCTCCGGCAGGAGCGGCTCGCCCAGATCGAAGCCGAGCAGCGGATGATCGACCGGATGCTGCTGGAAGAAGAGCAGCTCCACCAGCTCATCGAGCGGGTTCGCTCGCTGATGGACTTGGGGTATCACGGCGACGACGCCGCGTTCGAAGAGGCGCGCGTGGTCGCGAACGACGCGATCAACTTGCGGCCGGGCAACGGTCCGGCGATGGCGGCCCTGTTCACCGCGACGGCGGCCGATCAGCTCAACAAGGCATTCCGCCTGCGAGGGCTGCGCGAAGACCGGTTCCTCGAAACGCTGTATCAGGTCGAACTGTCGCACATCCCGTTCCCCGACGAGCCGCCGATAGTCTACCCGGCCCCGGAAGTCTGGCAGGCGTTGACGGAACGGCGTGCGGAATACGCGTCGGTCAGCCTCGAGTCGACCGGTCCGGCGGAACAGAGGATCCGTCAGGCGCTCGACAACGAAGCGGAACTCGTCTTCCCGAACACGCCGCTGCGAACGGCGCTGGAGTTCCTCGGCGACGTCCACGACATCAACATCATCGTCGACGAGACGGCGTTGACGGACGAGGGCATCAGCATCGACGACCCGGTCGATCTCACGATTTCGGGCATCACGCTGAAGAGCGGTCTGAAGATCCTGCTGGAGCCGTACGGCCTGACGTACGTCATCGACGACGAGGTGATGAAGATCACCACCCAGACGATCGCCGATGAGATCCAGACGGTGCGCGTCTACCCGGTCGGCGATCTCGTCATTCCGATCATCTCGGGCGGCGGAATGGGCGGCGGGATGGGCGGCGGCATGATGGGCGGCGGCATGGGCGGAATGGGCGGCGGGATGGGCGGCGGGATGGGCGGCGGCATGGGAGGCATGGGGATGGGCGGCGGCTTCATGAGCGTGCCCGCACCGCAGTTGCCCCAGATTCCGCCGCGACCGAACGACGGCCGCGACGTGCCGCAGGCTCCGCGAAACGACCGACCGATCGAGGACGCCGAAGTCCGGCAGTTGCTCGACGACGTTCTCAGTGAACAGGCCGCACTGCCGTCGCTGGCCGGTCAGGCGTTCGCTTCCGTCCGCGACGTCGAGGGCGAGAGCGCCGGCAAAAAAAAATGACGGAGAGCGCCGCTTCAGCGGCGGATCGTTCGACCGATGATCGTTCGCCGCGGGGCCGGAACGCAGAGTCCGACCCCGCGGCTTCGTCTTCCGAGAGCACTTCGTCTGCCGAGAACGAAACGCGGCCGGCTCGCGACGCGACGGCGCCGGATCCCGATACGGTCTGGGACGATTACTTCTCGAAGCGGAAGCCGAAACCCGAGACCGTGCATGAACTCGTCGCGCAACTGCACGACGCCGGCAAGCACGACCACGTCGCGGCGGCGATCCGCGCAGCTCTCCGTCACGGGCAGGGTCAGCCCTGGATGTACGAAGTCCTGGTGCTGACTCTGCGGATTCAAGGCGCACCGCAAGCCGACGTCGAACGGGCGCTGCTTTCGCAGATCGACTTCGCGGCGACGGACCCGACCGGATTGATGATGTCGGCGGCGTATCTTGCCCGGTTTGATGCCGATCGCCCGGCTCTGCGGTTGTATCGCCAGGCGTCGGAACTGGCGCCCGAACGCCCCGAGCCGTATCTGCTCGGGCTGAAACACGCCGTCGAACTCGATGACGACGACGCGCTGGCCTGGGCCGTCCGCGGAACGTTCGCCGCGGCGTGGGGCAAAGATCATGTGAAGCAGCACCGCGCTGCGGAAGTCGCCGTCGGCAATCGAGCTGTTGAACTGCGTGAGGCCGGCGACGCGGAAAAGACGACCGCACTGGAGGCGACGCTCGCCGAGGCGAAGCAGGTCGATTTGCACGTGCGCCTCGATTGGAGCGGTGACGGGGCGCTCGATCTCGTCGTCCGCGAACCGAACGGAACAATCTGCTCGTTCGAAAACCCGAGAACCGCAGGCGGCGGCGTGCTCGCGCATGACGGCCACGGACCCGATCAGGCCAACTGCTTCGAGGAGTACGTTTGCGCCGCGGGACTGCCCGGCGTCTACCGGATCGAAGTTCGCCACGGCTGGGGCGACATCGTCGGAAAGCGGGCGAAGCTGACGATCACCCGTCACCGCGGCACGCCGCACGAGTCGGCGCGTGAAATGACCGTCCCCGTCGTCTCGGAAGGCGAGACGGTTCGGGCGACACTCACGTCGGGCCGCCGTGTCGAACTGCTCGCGGTTCCTGAAGACGAACCGAAGCCGACGACGAACAGCCGAACTCCGTTGCCGATGCTTGTCGGCCGGCTCGAACCGGATGAAGAGGCCGCGGCGCAGCGATTTCGCGATTCGCTGTTCCGGCAGGTCGGCGGGTTCTCCGGCGGGCGAAACCCGATCGGCGGAGTCGGCGCGGTCGGCTATCAGCCGGTCGTCACCGTCATTCCCGACGGAATCACGCTCAATGCGAACGCCGTCGTCTCGGGAGATCGTCGCTACGTCCGACTGTCGCTCGCCCCGACCTTCACCGAGGTCATCGACGTGTTCCGGTTCACGTTCGTGACGACCGCGAATTGATCGTAGTGGTGCGTCTATTCGATTTTGTCAGGCCATCGGCGATTCACTCGCTGGCGAGTCGGGCAGTGTCGCCTTTCGCTCCGCGAAAGAGCTTCCT
>JBAQZJ010000314.1:0-2572 GCA_049790855.1 Planctomycetaceae bacterium
AGAGGTTGCCGACGCTGACGACGGGTCGCGCGAGACGCCGGCGGCGATCCGGGCGCCGCTCGCTCGAACGGCGCCGCCACCGGGCTGCTGCTCCATAAAGGCGGTCAAGCACGTCAACTCGATCGGCTTCCCGGACTGAACCGCACGACGTTGGACGGCCCACGCGGCTCGACCAGCGTTTCGAGCACGGCTACTGTCTTGTCCTTGGCGCCGCGATTGGCCTCGACGAGCGCGCGGGCCGCCGCGCCGAGCCGTGCGCGGCGCACGGGATCGCCGAGCAGATCGACCAGCGTCTCCTCCAACTCCCCCGCATCGTCCAGGCGGACGGCCGCCCCAGCGGCGACGAAGCCGTCGGCGATCTCGCGGAAGTTCTCCATGTGCGGCCCGAAGACGATGGGCTTGCCGTACACGGCCGGCTCGAGGATGTTGTGTCCGCCGGTGGCCAGGAGGCTGCCGCCGACGAAGACGACCGTGCCGAGTTGATAGAGCGTGGCCAGCTCGCCGATCGTATCGACGAGGACGATGTCGGCGCGGGGATCGGTGTCGATGGCCAGCTCCGTCCGCCGCATGGTCTTCCAGCCTTCGCCGCGGCACAACTGCTCCACCTCGCCGAACCGCTCGGGATGGCGCGGCGCCAGCACGAGGAGGAGGTTCGGGTGCGATGCCCGGATGCGCCGGAACGCGCTCAGCACGAGCGCCTCTTCGCCCTTCATCGTGCTCCCGGCGACGAGCACCGGGCGGGGAGCCGGCAGCCGGAAGTAACGCAGCACGCGGTCGCGCGCGCGCAGCCGCGGCGAGGTCCCGGGCCGGTCGAGCGAGTCGAACTTGAGCGAGCCGGTGACGACCACGCGCGACGGATCGGCGCCGAGGTCCACGAAGCGCCGTGCCGACTCGTCGCTCTGCACGAGGAAGCGATCGATGTCGGCCATCACGCGCCGCATGAACGGGCGCACAAGCCGATAGCGTGGAAACGATCGCGAGGACAGCCGGCCGTTGACCACGGCCGTCTTGATGCCGCGCCGCCGGCACTCGGCCAGCAGCACGGGCCAGATCTCGGTCTCCATCATCAGGAAGAGCCGCGGCTTGACGAGATCCAGCGTGCGCCGCACGAAGGGCGCGAGATCGAACGGGAAGTAGAACACCTCGTCCACGTCCGGCACGTTGCGCCGCGCGAGTTGCTGCCCGGCCATGGTCGTCGTGGAGAGGAAGATGCGGAGCATCGGGTAGCGCCGGCGCAGGTCCACGACGAGCGGACGGGCCGTAAGCACTTCGCCGACCGAGACGGCGTGGATCCAGATGGACTCGTCACCGTCGATGTTGAAGGAGACCGGCAGGTAGCCCATGCGCTGGCCGAGGCTGCCCACGTACTTCCGGTACCGAAGCGCCTGGTAGATGAACCAGGGCGAGGCCACGATGAACACCGCAAGGACGAGGATGCTGTAAACGCTATACATTCAAGGACTTACGCTGCCCGAGCCAGTATAGCCCGCCCCGGCGGGGCCTGCAACACGCGCGCCCGTGTAGAATCAACGGTTTGGGCCGTGGAATCGGCCCGAACTACTGACATCATCGGCCAAGTCGATTGGTGGAGTGATATGGCTTTCAAGGTCGGAATCAACGGTTTCGGACGCATCGGCCGCAACATCATGCGCGCCGCGCTCGCTCAGAAGGACATCGACTTCGTTGCCGTGAACGACATCACGGACGCACCGACGCTCGCGCACCTGCTGAAGTACGACTCGGTGCTCGGCAACCTGGAAGCGGAGATCCAGGCGCGCGACAACGCCATCTCGGTCGACGGCGACGAGTTCCAGGTGCTGGCCACCCGGGATCCCGGCGAACTGCCGTGGAAGGACCTGGGCGTCGACATCGTCTTCGAGTGCACGGGCAAGTTCACCAAGCGCGACGATGCCGCGAAGCACCTGGCGGCGGGCGCGAAGAAGGTGATCATCACGGCGCCGGCGACCAACCCCGACGTCACGGTGGTGCTCGGCGTCAACGACGCGGCCTACGACCGCGCGAAGCACCACATCATCTCCAACGCGTCGTGCACGACGAACTGCCTGGCGCCGCTCGCCAAGGTGATCCACGACTCGTTCGGCATCCAGAAGGCGTGGATGACCACCGTGCACGCCTACACGAACGACCAGAACCTGCTCGACCTGCCGCACAAGGACCTCCGCAGGGCGAGGGCCGCGGCCTTGAGCATCATCCCGACGACCACGGGCGCGGCCAGGGCGGTGGGCGAAGTGCTGCCGGAGCTCAAGGGCAAGCTGGACGGCATCTCGATGCGCGTGCCCACGCCGAACGTGTCGGTCGTCGACCTGGTGGCGCTCATCGACAAGACCGCCACCGGCGAAGACGTGAACGCCGCGATCGAGGCTTCGGCCAGGGGGCCGCTCGCCGGCATCATGCAGCTCGTCACCGAGCCGCTCGTGTCGATCGACTTCCGCGGGAACCCGCACTCGTGCATGGTGGACGCCGCCTACACGAAGGTGATGGACGGCAACTTCGTCAAGGTCCTGGCCTGGTACGACAACGAGTGGGGCTACTCCAACCGCTGCGTGGACCT
>JBAQZJ010000315.1:0-1716 GCA_049790855.1 Planctomycetaceae bacterium
ACGCGTCCACCACGACGTCTTGAACCGTATCCGCCTCTTCAGGAATCGAACTCAGATCACGCCAGCACTCGCAAGCTGACCGCGCAGAGAAACCCGTTGTTCAACAGGCTGCTAGACCCTTCCGCACTGTCCGACACCGCCATCCCGCCTATTAACCATTCGGTTGGTCATTCGGCCTTCGCATTCTGCGAACCAGGGCGCCTTGGATTTTTTTGGAGGAGTTCAGGAGACAGGAGGTCAGGAGACACAGGGGAGGCGGATCGCGAAACAAACTGACAACACGAAACGACAAATGGGGACGCCGACGGTTCGTCAGGCGAGGGCTGACCTACGAAACTCGCGCGTGCGCGGTGGTTCCCTATTGATCCTCGCTTTCGTGCCGGTACGCTGGCACCTTCGTTTGCCACCCGACGCTCCTCGCTCCTGGAGTCGGTCTGATGCGTCTGTTCGCCCTCGCGGCTTCGGTGTTCTGCGTCTTGTCGGCTGCCGAAATCGACGCCGCCGACAACAAGCCGAACTTCATCGTGTTTCTCGCCGACGACGAAGGCTACGGCGAGTTGGGCTGCCAGGGGAATGAACAGATTCCGACGCCCAACATCGACTCGATCGCCGCGAACGGCATCCGCTTCACGAACGGTTACGTCAGCGGGCCGTATTGCAGTCCGACGCGGGCCGGGTTGATGACGGGGCGGTATCAGACGCGGTTCGGGCACGAATGGAACCCGCCGCGGAACGAGACCGCCGGGCTGCCGACGACCGAAACGACTTTCGCCGACCGGATGAAAGAGCTGGGATACGCGACGACCTGCGTCGGCAAGTGGCATCTCGGCACGGCGGAGAAGTTCCGCCCGACGCAGCGCGGCTTCGACGAGTTCTACGGCACGCTGGGGAACACGCCGTTCTTCAAGCCGCGACTCTGGATGGACACGCGGCAATCGGACGAGGTCGTCGACGTCCTCGACAAGCCCGACTTCTACACGACCGACGCCTATGCCGCTCGAGCCGTCGACTGGATCGAGCGGAACAAGGACGAGCCGTACTTTCTTTACCTGCCGTTCAACGCCCAGCATGCGCCGCTGCAGGCGGCGCAGAAGTATCTCGACCGGTTCCCCAACATCACCGACAAGAAGCGGCGGACGTTCGCGGCGATGTTGTCGGCGCAGGACGACGCCGTCGGCGCGGTGCTCGACAAGGTTCGCGATCTGGGCCAGGAAGAGAACACGCTGATCTTCTATCTCGCCGACAACGGCGGTCCGACACAGTCGACGACCTCGAAGAACGACCCGCTCCGCGGTTCCAAAGCGACGACGCTCGAGGGCGGCGTTCGCGTGCCCTTCATGGTGCAATGGAAGGGCACGATTCCCGCCGGACAGGTCTACGAGAAGCCGGTCATCCAACTCGACATCCTGCCGACGGTCGTGACGGCCGCGGGCGGAACGGTCGAACCGGAATGGAAGCTCGACGGCGTCGACCTGCTGCCGTACCTGACCGGCAAGAACGACGGATCGCCGCATGAGACGTTCTACTGGCGGTTCGGCGAGCAGATGGCGATTCGTCACGGCGGCTGGAAGCTCGTCGCCAGTCGGCCCGACATGCTCGAGAAAAAGCTGTTCAATCTCGCCGAGGACGTCGGCGAGGCGAACGATCTGACGGCCGAGCACCCGGAGAAGGTCCAGGAACTGCAAGCGATGTGGGACGCCTGGAACGCCGAACAGG
>JBAQZJ010000316.1:0-11798 GCA_049790855.1 Planctomycetaceae bacterium
GGTGTGCAGCTTCCGCCCGACGTCTCCGAGCCGGGCGATGAGCGCCGACTCGATGTGCATGTGAATGTCTTCGAGTTCGGTGCGGAACTCGAACTCGCCGCGGGCGATTTCGTCGCCGATCGCGTTAAGGCCGGCGACCAGGCCGTCGCATTCGGCGTCGGAGATCAAACCGACCACGGCGAGCATCGTCGCGTGCGCCTGCGAGCCGCGGACGTCAAACGGCGCGAGCCGGGCATCGAAACTGATGCTTTCGGTGAACCGTTCCACCCGCGGATCGGTCGCCTGAGAGAACCGCCCGCCCCAAGCCTTGGCCATCATTGGTCCCTTCGGGGAGAAATTCGAAGCACGAAATTCGAAACCCGAAACAAATCCGAATCCCGAATGACCGAAACGCATTCGGAGAGGCAGGTTTCGGATTTCGTGCTTCGGATTTCGGACTTTCTTCGCAGTATCCTGCTGACCCGGGGAATTCCGCAACCCTGCCGATCGGAGCGATTCGACGGTTTACAGAGGGTGCGCCGATTCGTAGCGTATAGGCTGTGGGTTATTCCGGGGCATCGCTGCGCGCCCGTGGGGACGGGCTTCGCAGCACCAACGGGGAGGACCATCCCAAACAGAAGGGGACCAAAACGATGCGCGTGTTCTGGAGGGCGTTGTTGCCCTCAGCCATCGCGGTCTGCCTGCCGATGTTTCAGCTTTCAGCGACGGCAGCAGAGACCGTGACAGTGCCGGAGGGGTCCGGCACGTGGGTCATCACCATTTCGCCGGGCAGTTCGGCGAGCGAGGCCGTTTCCGCGAACGAATCGCCGATTCGGCTGGCATCATTGCAGGGCGTCGGGGAGAACGACGCCGTGCCGGAACCGTGGCCGGCCATCACGCCGGCCTCCAAGGTCGATCCGGCCGACTACCGTGAGGTCTATCGGACGATTCCGTTCGTCCGATCGGAATACCTCGCTAATCCGTCGTACCGGCATGATGCCGCGATGGAGATCCTGTTCGGCGAATTGAGACCGACGGTCATTCACCGGACCGGCGATGCTCGCCGGCCGATGCAGGCGTCGATCGCCGTGCCGCCGTATGTGTACGACCGATATCTCGGTCAACTTCCGACGTTTCGTTTCCGCTACCCGCCGCCGGCGATTCCGTTGCGGTGGTGACGGAAGTCGGTGCGTTCAACGCATTCAAGAAGCCCGGCGTCCTTCGAGATGCCGGG
This sequence comes from Planctomycetaceae bacterium, assembly GCA_049790855.1. Taxonomy (GTDB): domain Bacteria; phylum Planctomycetota; class Planctomycetia; order Planctomycetales; family Planctomycetaceae; genus JACCRE01. The sequence goes on from JBAQZJ010000316.1 coordinate 1,214, forward strand.
CTTCTTGCGTGACGTCGATGAATCCCTCCCTGACGGTCGCGGCTCTGATGGACTTGAGCCGGTGATCGTGTCGGCCCCCCGAATCGCGGGAAGTCGGGTTCGACGCACCGACTGCGACGCCTGGGGCGACTGCGCGGCCTTTTTGGCCGCCTGTGGCAGCCGTACAGTTCTCCCAGATCACCCCGGCCGACGGTGCGGCGGGTCGTTCGCTCGCCTGTGGAGCCGTCGTGCGGGGGATCGCGTTGACAGGCTTCCGGCGGCGGGGCTATCGTCCATCTCGCATCACGGAACCGCCCTCGGAGACCGTGACCTTTGCGCAGGAGCCGACCGATGAACCGCCGATTCTCCGACACCGATTTTGCTGTCCCGCGGATTCCGCTGGAAGGACCGGTGGCACCGATCGAACTGCTTCAGGGGTCAGCCTCCGGCGACGATTGCGGCGGAGAGTCACGGGCGACGGATTCGATCGTCCGGTCGTCGCTGTCCGGCACGGCGGCGGTCTTCACGCCCGAGGGATACGAGCCGAACTATGCTTACCCGCTCGTCGTCTGGTTTCACGACGCGGGCGAAGACGAGCGGGTACTTCGGCGAATCATGCCGACGGTCAGCGAGCGGAATGCGATCGGACTGGCGCTTCGCGGCGAACGCTCGCTTCGCAGCGGCGGCTTCGACTGGCCGGTCACCGACCCGCATCGACGGGCACAGGCGCTGTTCGACCGCGTACGCGATCTCCGCCGCGAGCATCACGTTCATACTGAGCGCGTCGTGCTGGCCGGTCGCGGCACAGGCGCGGCGGCGGCGGCCGGTCTGTTCTTCGCGAAGCCCGAATGGTTCGGTGGTCTCGCGCTGCTCGACTTGCCGGCCGAGTCTCTGCCGGTTCATCTCGTGTCGAGCGACGAACTGGCCGGCAAGCCGGTGCTGCTCGACCTGCCGGTCGAACAACTCGGCCGCGGCCGCGACGGAGCGAGTCGCTTCTCCGCCGCCGGCCTCGACGTGACGTTCCGTCACGCCCGGTCGAGCGGTCTTTGCCGCTCGACCCTGCTGCACGTGAACCGTTGGCTGATGGCGACGGTGTGCGGCGTGCCGGTGTAGGGTGGGCCGAGCGCCGCGAGGCCCACTATCGGGGTCTGCTCGCGTTCGGAAGCACAGAGACCGTGAAGGTAGGCCTCGCGGCGCTCGACCCACCCTACCGCTTCACTTCGCTGCCGTCGTCTCCATCGTCTCGTCCTTCGGCGCTGTGCCGTCGTCCTGGGGGTAGACGAGCACGCGGTCGTGAACGAGGAGAACGAGGTCGTTGCGTCCGTCGCCGGTGACGTCGACGATGCGGGCTTCACGCGGTTCGACTCCGTCGCCGCCGTTCTCGCTGGTGAAGCTCTTCTCCTCGAAGACGGGGAAATGCGTCGCGTGCCGTGGGCCGAGAGTCGGATCGTAGTCGAGGATCTCGACGAAGTGCGACTGCGTGTCGAGAATCGCGACGTCGCTGTAGCCGTCACCGTTGAGGTCGCCGGCCACCGAATCGACGAAGAACGTCTTCTCGAGGTCCGATTCAAAGGACGCGATCTCTTCCAGACGCGGATCGGTCCGGCCCGCGTACAGCACCGCGAACCGGCCGCGACCGAACAGCAGCAAGTCGTCGCGGCGGTCGGCGTTGAGATCGGCGACGTGCGCGGCGACGAACGGGAACGGTCCGGTTTCGACCTCTTTCCACGGCTTGTAGAGCTTGCCGTCGGCCTTGAGCACCCGCAGCTTGTTCACGCCGGTATCGACGAGCACGATCTCCGGTCCCGGTTCTCCGTCGAGGTCGAGCGTTGCCGAACCTTCGATCTTCGCGCCGGTCTCATCGGCGTTGTACTGATCGACGACCCGCCAGCCACCGTCCTTGAGTTCGAGATTGCGGGCGAACTTTCCCTGAGCCACGAGCAGCGCGGCACGATCTCCGTCCTCTTCCGGGTCGCGAACGGTTCCGCTCGAAAATGCCCCGGCCGTCGAGACGTCTTCGAGACCGATGCCGCCGTTGGCGGCCAGTTCTTTCAATCCCTTCTCGCCGTCGCTCAAAAAGACGTGCGGGTCGCGTCCCTGGCCGAGGAACACGACGAAGTCGCTCCTGCCGTCGCGGTTCGCGTCGAAGCCGACGAGCCGTTCCGGCGCTCCCTTGAGCGTCACTTCGACCGGCTTTTCCTCGGAAACGCTCTTCCATCCGTCGCCGTCGCGCCGGAATGAGTGGAACGTATAGGTATTCGAATCCGATCCCTTCGACACGACGTTGAGTTCGGGCTGGCCGTCGGCGTCGATGTCGGCGAGATCGAAGGCCAGCGGGTTCGGGCCGACGGGCAACGGCTTCGGAAAGCTCAATCGCTCGTCCTCGAATCGGCAGACGCCCAGTGTCGACTCCTCTTCGCTGAGGACGTAGACCTCGGCCTTGCCGTCGGCATCGAAATCGGCGAGGCGGACGTGCTCGGCTCCCTTCAAACCCGGAAACGTCGTACCGAGGTCGAGTCCCGAGCCGTCCCGCTGCCGGAACACGATCATCTGTGCCGCTTGCGGGTCGGTGACGACGACATCCTGTTTACCGTCGCCGTCCACGTCGCCGATCGCCAGGTCGCGTTCGTTGCGGGTGCTCTGATCGCCGAAGCCGTACTGCACGAGTCGCCCGGCGAGTTCCGTCGGGCTTTCTTCGGGCCGGCGCAGCTTCGAGACGGTCAGCCGCCCGGTGGTGGCGTCGATCGTCAGGATTTCGGTGCCAGGCTCGCGGTCGATGTCGGCGAGCGTCACGCTGCGAGGCTTCGAGAGCGGAAACCGGACCTCCGGTCCGAGCGTTCCTTGTGCCGTCTGAAGCCGGGCGCAAAGAATCTGCTCGTCGACGTTTTTCGCCGTGTAGCACAGGTCGGCTCGACCGTCGCCGTCGAGGTCGGCGGTCTGCACGAGCGCGAGACCGTCGGAGGTGTTCATGAGTGCCTCGGCGGGAGCGAGCTTGCCGTCGGCAGTCTGCAGGACCATGTAGGTCTTCTGCTTGCCGAGCACCGCCAGGTCGTCGCGTGCATCGCCGTTGAGGTCGCCTGCGGCAAGAATGACGCCGGTCTCGGCGAGATCGGGCAGCCGCTGCTCGATTTGCTTCGTCCAGTCTTCGACGTTCTCCTTCGAGCCGAATCGCACGATCAGCCGGTCGGGCTTGCCGATGTAGGCGATGTCGGTTCGCTTGTCGCCGTCGAAGTCGCCCGTCGCGAGGCTCGTGACTGCCCGGTCGACGGCGATCTTGATGTGCTCGAACCGCCAGGCGTTCGGCACGAAGTTCACTTCGCCGCGCGGCGCCGTCTCTGGGGTTTCCGGCGGCTTCTCCCGCTGCCGCAGCAGGTCGAGCCGGCTGTGGCTGTTGTCGATGAGCAGCAGGTCGGTTCGTCCGTCGGCATCGAGATCGGCTGCTTTCAGCCCGCTCGATCGATCTTCGAGCTTGTAGACCTCGAGATCGCGAAAACCGTAGTACGGCGACAGGTCGACTTCTTCGTCGCCCTGAGCGCAGGCGAACGTCGCAAGCAGCACAACCGACGAGGCGATCGAGACGCGGCACAATGACATGGGGTACTCACTCAAGCGTTTTAGCCGCAGGCCTCGGCCTGCGTTCGTTTTCATGGCGAGGCGATCCCGCGAAAGGACCGCCAGTGTAATCGAACCCACCCCGCCCTTGCATCGGGGGCGTACCGCGGAAATCATCAACGCCGCCTGATTCGTGCTCGTGCAGGTCAGGGTTTTCGAGTCTCACTGCGGGGTGCGAAATGAATCGCCTTGCCTGGCTTTGGATCATCGTCGCCGCATTCCTGCTGTCGGTGCCCCGCCCGGCGACCGCCGCCCCGCCGCGCGTGCTGCCCGAAGGCACGCAGCCCGATGACAGGCGTCTCGGCCCGCTGAAAGACCTCGACGGTTACTTCCCCTTCGACGTGCCGGAATCGGCCGAAGGCTGGAATGAACGTCGCGAAGAGGTCCGAAGGCAGGTGCTGGTCGCCAACGGACTGTGGCCGATGCCGCCCCGGCTGCCGATCGATGCCACCGTACACGGCACCGTCGATCGAGAGGGCTACACGGTTTCGCGCGTCTACTTCGAATCGGCGCCCGGCCTGTACGTCACGGGCAGTTTGTATCGTCCGAAGGGCGACAGCGACGCCAAGCGGCCCGCTGTCCTCTGCCCGCACGGCCACTGGGCGAACGGGCGTTTCTTCAATCACGGCGATGCCTTGAAGAAGGAGCTTGAAACCGGCGCCGAGAAGTTTGAGGCCGGCGGCAACTCGCCGCTGCAGGCCCGCTGCGTCCAGCTCGCCCGCATGGGCTGCGTCGTCTTCCACTACGACATGCTCGGCTACGCCGACAGCGTGCCGCTCACGCAAGCGTTGGCGCATGGCTTCGCCAAACAGCGGCCGGAACTGAGTGGTCTGGAGCGTTGGGGATTGTTCAGCGCGCAATCGGAATCGCGGCTGATCAACGCCCTCGGCCTGCAGACCTGGAACGGCATCCGGGCACTCGACTGGGTGGCGAGTCTGCCCGACGTCGAGCCGAACCGCATCGCCGTCACCGGCGCCAGCGGCGGCGGCACGCAGACGTTCCTGCTCTCCGCCGTCGACGACCGCGTCGCCGCCGCGTTCCCGGCGGTCATGGTTTCGACGGCGATGCAGGGCGGCTGCACCTGCGAGAACGCGAGCTATCTGCGCGTCGGCACCGGCAACATCGAGCTTGCCGGTTTGACGGCGCCCCGCCCTCTCGGCATGACGGGGGCCAACGACTGGACGCGCGAAATCGAAACGAAAGGCCTGCCCGAACTGAAGCGACTCTACAAGTTGCTCGGCGTCCCCGACCGCGTCGAAGGCCGTTACTTCGACTTCCCGCACAACTACAACGCCGTCAGCCGGCACTTGATGTACGAGTTCCTGAATACGCATCTTCAGCTTGGTCAGAAGACGCCCATTGAGGAACACGATTATGTTCCGCTCACGCAGGCGGAGCTGACCGTCTGGAACGACGAGCATCCGAAGCCCGCGAGCGACGAAGCCGCCGAGGTCGCCCTGCTGCGATCCCTCGACGAGCAGTCCAACGAACAACTGATGAAATTCACTCCGCACGATGCCGCGTCGCTGAACGAGTACCGCAAGATCGTCGGCGGGGCGTACGACGTAATGATCGGCCGCTCGCTCGAAGACGTCGGCGAGCTGACCGTCACCCACGGCAGCCGCAAGCCGGGCAATGAGACATTCGGTTGGCACATCGGCTGCGTACGGACGACGGCCCACGGCGAAGAGGTGCCCGCGGTCGTGCTCATGCCGAACGACTGGAACAAGCGGGTCGTCGTCTGGCCCCATTCTGAAGGCAAGGCCGCGTTGTTCGACGAGAACGGCGAGCCGATCGCCGCCGTCGGCAAACTCGTCGACGCCGGCTTCGCCGTCGCCACCGCCGATCTGATCGGCCAGGGCGAGTTCATGCCCGACGGCAAGCCGGTGACGCAATCGAGAGTCGTCGACAATCCCCGCGAGTTCGCGGGCTATACGCTCGGTTACAACCACCCGTTGTTCGCGAAGCGAGTCCACGATCTGCTGTCGCTGATCGCGTTCTCGAAACATCAGGGGGCCGAAGAGATCATCCTGATCGGCAGCGGCGAAGCTGCCGCGTGGTGTGCCGCGGCCTGCGTGCAGTCCGACGGCGCCGTCACCCGCGTCGCCCTCGCCCCCGGCGACTTTCGCTTCGACACCATCACCGAGATTCGCGACCCGAACCTGCTGCCCGGTGCCGTGAAGTACGGCGACCTGGCGGGACTGCTGGCGCTGTGCGCCCCGGCGGAGATGTGGGTCGCGGTGGAGGACGAAGACACGCTGAAATTGACGACGGCAGCCTATGCAGCAGCGAGCAAAGAGGACGGAATCACCGTGAGCGAGACCGATGACGTGGTCGCGGGGGCGGTGAATTGGTTGGTCGGGGAATAGGGTGCGTTTCGCAACGACGGACGATCTACTTCGATCGAACTGACGCACGCGGCGTGCCTGCCGTAGGCCGCGTCCTCTGTTACACTGCCCGGCACACCTCGACGCACTTCCGGAGCAGTTCATGGCGGTCTATCTCGGCATCGACGTCGGCACCAGCGGGACGAAGACGCTCGCCGTTCGCGAAGACGGAACGATTCTCGCCAGCGCGACGGCGACTTACCCGATCTCGCATCCGAAGCCGGGCTGGTCGGAGCAGGATCCCGAGGACTGGTGGCAGGCGTCGATCAAGACGATCCGGCAGGTGCTCAAATCCGGCAAGCTGAAGAAAGAGGACGTCGCCGGGATCGGTCTGTCGGGTCAGATGCACGGCAGCGTGTTCCTCGACAGGAAGCACGCCGTCGTGCGTCCCGCGCTGCTCTGGAATGACCAACGGACTGCGGCCGAGTGTGACGAGATCACGGCTGCTGCGGGCGGTCGTGACGCACTCATCAAACTGGTGGCGAATCCGGCATTGACCGGTTTCACCGCCCCGAAAATCCTCTGGCTCCGCAATCGCGAGCCAAAGAATTTCGCAAAGACCGTCAAGGTGCTGCTGCCGAAGGACTACGTCCGCTTCCGGCTGACCGGCGAGTTCGCGACCGAGGTCAGCGACGCCTCGGGCACGCTGCTGCTCGACGTGAAGAACCGCGCCTGGTCGAACGAGCTAATGTCGAAGCTGCAACTCGACCGATCGCTGATGGCGACGGTCTACGAATCGGAAGAAGTCAGCGGCCGTCTGATCGGCGAGACGGCGAAACTGCTGGGACTGAAACCGGGCACGCCGGTCGTCGGCGGCGGCGGCGACAACGCCGCCGGGGCGGTCGGCAACGGGATCGTCAAAAGCGGAGTGGCCTTCGCGACGATGGGCACGAGCGGAGTCGTCTTCACCCATAGCGACGAGGTGCAGGTCGATCCGCAAGGCCGCGTGCATACGTTCTGTCACGCCGTCCGCGGCAAGTGGCACGTGATGGGCGTCGTGCTCTCGGCGGGCGGCAGTCTGCAGTGGTACCGGAACCAACTCGGACAGGAAGAAGTCCGTGAGGCGAAGAAACGCAAAATCGATCCCTACGAACTGATCACTGCACAGGCCGCCGAGGCACCCGCCGGCTCGGAAGGCCTCTACTTCCTACCCTATCTCACCGGCGAACGCACCCCGCACGCCGACCCATATGCCAGAGCCGCTTGGATCGGTCTGACCCCGCGTCACGGCCGACCGCACCTGGCCCGCAGCGTGATCGAAGGGGCGACCTACGCGATGCGCGACTGCCTCGAAATCATCGAGGGCATGCACATTCCGGTTCGCGAGGTCCGGCTCGGCGGCGGCGGTGCGGCGAGTCCATTCTGGCGACAGCTTCAGTCCGACGTGTATCGGAAACGCTGCGTCGTCACCAACGCGACCGAAGGCCCGGCATTCGGCGTCGCCCTGCTCGCCGCGGTCGGCACCGGCGCCTACAAAGACGTTCCCGAGGCCTGCAAAGCGACGATCAAGGTCAACACCGAAACGAAACCCGACGCCAAAACCAGCAAGGCCTACGACCGGTTTTATCCGGAGTACGGCAAGCTTTACCGGTCGTTGAAAGACGACTTTCGGGCGATCGCCTCGCTGATAGACGCATAGCACCATTGCGAGCGGGACTCGGAGCCGCGACCGTCGGGGAACTCCCCGTGGTGATTCGCTGCCGACGCGGGTAAGAACGCGGAATACCTGCCGCGTTCGTTCCGGACGATGCCATGCCCGCGCTCTATCTGACGGAAGACGAGGTTTGCCGGCTCGTCGACATGAGCGTCGCGTTGGATGCCGTTCGCGGGGCGTTTCGCGCCCTAGGCGATGGGACCGCAGAAAACGTTCCCCGGCGTCGCGTTGCCGCACCCGGCCTGCTGCTGCACAACATGCACGCGGCCGCCGGCTACCTCGGCGTCGCCGGAGCGAAGGTGTATTCGACGACGAAGGCCGCGGCGGTCTTTCACGTCCTGCTCTACGACGCGGCGAGCGGCAGGATGCTCGCGATGATCGAAGCCGATCATCTGGGGCGAATCCGGACGGGCGCGGCGAGCGGCGTCGCGACCGAACTGATGGCCCGTCCCGATTCGACGTCGGTCGGCCTGTTCGGCGCCGGTCGGCAGGCGACGACGCAGCTTGAGGCGGTCTGCGCCGTCCGGCGGATCACGCGGGTCGACGTCTTCAGCCGCGACGCCGATCGTTGTGCCGCCTTCGCCGACGAGATGAGCCGCCGTCTCGATGTCGAGGTCGCACCGGCCCTGCGCCCTGATATGGCTGTGATGGAGAAAGATATCGTCGTCACGGCGACGAGCGCCAAGACGCCGCTGTTCGACGGAAACCTGTTGACCGACGGCGTGCATCTCAACGTGACCGGCTCGAACTTCCTGCGGAAGTCGGAGATCGACGTCGAAACCGTCCGCCGGGCCGACACGATCGTCTGTGACAGTATCGAAGCCTGCCGGTTGGAAGCGGGTGATTTCGTCGCCGCGCTGGAGGCAGGTGTGATGAGCTGGGAGAACGTGCATGAGCTGTCAGCGGTCGTCACCGGCACCGCGACGAACCGCGCGACGGCCGCCGACGTGACGCTGTTCAAGTCGGTCGGCCTCGCGATCGAAGACGTGGCGCTGGGTTACGAAGTCTACCGGCGGGCGAAAGAGAGCGGCGCCGGTCGCGAACTGCCGGGATAATCGGCGTCACTCAAAGAAGAATTTCGCGTAGTCGCGTCGACCGTCGAAGACCCGCAACACATCGATACCGTCGGCAAGTGGCCGATAGACGGCGACGTACCACCGACGGAACGTGAAGCTGCGAAGGTCGTCCTCCAGATCATTCCGCAAATCACCCATTTTAGGCTGTCGCGCGTAGACGGCTGCTTTGCATTCAAATTCATCAATGAGTTTTCGTGCTGCGGACGGATTCCGGCGTACTTCGCCCAAATAGCGGGCAATCGCAACGACGTCGCGCCAAGCCTGAACGTCAATCCTCGCCCGGCCCATCGACGATCCCTATCGCGGCGAGTTGACGGGTCGCTTCGGCCCTCATGGCATCAGCGTCGAGTGGCATACTCTCGCCACGCAGACTTCGTTCGAGCGCCGGCCGCAACTCCTCCCGCAGTCGGTCGCGCTCCTCCCGCCAGGCGAAGAATTCGGCAGCGCATTGCGCGACCGTGAACTTCGGCTTGCCCTTCTTGAGACGATCGCCGAGCCAGCGATGAAACTCTTCGAGTTCCGCCTGAGTGTCAATGACCGTCGCCATGATCTCCCCTGTGCAACTCGCGCGCCTTCTAACATTCCAGCCGGCAATGGCGCTTTCAGGCCGTCGCCGTTTTCGTTTCGATCAGCGCATCCAACTCCGCCTTCAGTCGCGGCAGAATCTCGTCGTAGCCGAAGCGGCCCAGTTCCGCCTCCCCCTTCTTGAGATTCACGAACGTCGGGGCGCACCACAGGCCGAGATCGGCGTCGTCGGTCTCGCCAGGGCCGTTCACCCGGCAGCCCATGACGGCGATCGTGATCGCGTAGTCCTTCGCGTAGGCGGTCATCTCTTTGACCGCCGCAGCAAGATCGACGAACGCTTCGTTCTCGACCCGGCTGCAGCTTGGACAACTGATGATGTTCAGCGTGTCGGGGTTGAACGTCACGACGCTGCGGACGCGCCCCGACGCGATGTCGGCGAGAATCTGACGGCCGGCGGCGATCTCTTCATGCTTGCGGTCGTTCGGAACCGTCAGCGAGACGCGGACCGTATCGCCGATGCCCTTGCTGATCAGTTGCTCGAACGCGACACGAGTCTTGATGACGCCGTCCGGCGGCATGCCGGCTTCCGTCACGCCGAGATGGAGCGGCACGTCGGGGCGTTCGGCGGCAAACCGCTTGTTGACTTCGATGACCTTCCGCGGGTCGCTGTCTTTCAGGCTGACGACGAATCGCGTAAAGCCGATCGACTCGAGAAACTCGCAATGGTCGCGGGCGCTTTCGAGCATCGGGGCGAGATCGTCGCCGTCGTCGTATTTGTCGAGCTTCGCAGGATCGACGCTGCCGCAGTTCACGCCGACCCGCAGGGCGCAGTCGTGCTCGGCGGCGATACCGGCGAGATAGCGAACCTTCTCCTGCCAGGGCTTGGTCCGTTCATGGTGATAGAGGTGGCCGGGGTTGTAGCGGAGCTTGGCGACATGCGGGGCGACGAGTTCCGCGAGGCGGTAGTTCTCCTGGAGATCGACCGTCAGGTTCGCGGTCGTGCGTTTCGCGATCTCGGCGAGGGCCTCGGCATCCTTCTTGCTGTCGACGGCGATACGGACGAGATCGGCCCCGGCCTCGACGAGCTGGTTCACCTGCCCGACCGTCGCTTCGACGTCCTGGGTTTTGGTGGCCGTCATGCTCTGCACGGCGATGCGATGGCCGTCGCCGATGGTGACGCTGCCGGCGCGAACAGGGCGGGTCGGATTACGGGGAAGCTGCACGGGAAGGGCCTCGAACATCGCGGAAAAATCCATTCGCCTTGATTCTAGAGCGGAGCACCGGTCGGGGGAACGCTGGCGAGCGGCTCCCGCCGTCGTTTCAAGGTTTAGCCGCGACCAGCGGAAGCGTGG
>JBAQZJ010000317.1:0-1853 GCA_049790855.1 Planctomycetaceae bacterium
ACAACACGCCGACAGCCCCGGCCGGAGCCTGACCTTCCGAAGGCGATCTGCTATCATCGACCCTCGCACGTCACCCCGCATCCGCGTCGTCGAGTGATTCTGTCGATGGCTCTCCGGCTCGAACCGAAGGTCGGCGGTCCGAACGTTCCGCTCGACAAGGCGGTCTTATTTTTCGGCCGGCATCCCGAGTGCGATGTGCGGCTCATCGGCAGCCCGAAGGTTTCCCGCCGGCATTGCTGCATCGCCCAGGTCAACGACCGCTGGGTGATTCGCGATCTGGGCAGCATGAACGGGATCTCGCTCAACGGGAAGCGGGTCGCTCGCGAGGCCGATCTGACTGCCGGCGATGAACTCTTCATCGGCGATGCGGTGTTCACGGTCGTCGAGGTCAACGACCGAAAACGCTGAAGATCCAATCGACGGTCGCGGCTAAACAGCAGCAACACACCCAAGGCTTCGCATGGACGCCGTCGACGCTTACCTCGAGCTGCACGCGCATCGCTTCGTCGACGAGTTGGCCGAGCTGCTTCGCATTCCGAGCGTCAGCGGCGATCCGGACTTCCAGGCGGACGTCCGGCGGGCGGCGGCGTTCGTCCGCGATCGGCTGACCGACGCCGGTTGCACGGTCGACCTGGTCGAAACTCCGGGGCACCCGATCGTCTTCGGACGCGGCCCGCGAGTTCCCGGCGCGCCGACGGTCCTCGTCTACGGTCACTACGACGTGCAGCCGGCGATGAAGTCGGACGGCTGGAACACCGAGCCGTTCGAGCCGGTCGTCCAGGGCGGCACGATCTACGCTCGCGGAGCCACCGACGACAAAGGCCAATTTTACACGCACCTCAAGAGCGTCGAGGCGTGGACGAAGACCGCCGGCCGGCCGCCGGTGAACCTGGTGTTCGTCATCGAAGGTGAAGAAGAGTCGGGTAGCGACAACCTCGACGCGTTCCTTACCGAGCGCCAAGCCGACCTGGCCTGCGACGTCGCCGTCATCAGCGACACAAGCCAATATGCCCCCGGCATTCCCGCCATCACCTACGGCCTGCGGGGCATCGTCGCCTGCGAATTGACGGTCGAAGGCCCCAGCCACGACTTGCACAGCGGAGTGTTCGGCGGAGCCGTCGCGAACCCGGTGAATGTCCTTTGTTCGCTCGTCGCGTCGCTGCACGACGAACAGGGACGCATCGCCGTCGAGGGCTTCTACGACGATGTGCGACCGCTCTCGGAGCAGGAACGGTCGCAGTTCGCCGCGTTGCCGTTCGATGAAGCCGCGTTCCTCGACGAACTCGGTGTTCCCGCGGCGCACGGCGAGGCAGGCTTCACGTCGATCGAACGCCGCTGGGCACGGCCGACCTGCGACGTGAACGGCATTTTCGGCGGGTATACCGGTGCCGGGCCGAAGACGATCGTCCCGGCACGGGCGACGGCGAAGATCACCTGCCGGCTCGTTCCCGATCAGGATCCCAAACGGCTCACGGCGGCGTTGAAGCGCCACTTTGAGAAGAACGCACCCCCGGGGGTGCGGCTCAGGTTCACTCCGCAGCACGGGTGCGTGGGGTTCGTGCTCGACCCGAACAGCCCGTACATCGCCGCGGCGAAACGGGCGGTCGCGCACGGCTTCGGCACCGAACCGGTCCTGATCCGCGAAGGCGGCAGCATTCCCGTCGTCGAAAGCCTGAAACGGCTGCTCGGCATCGACACGCTGCTCCTCGGCTGGGGCCAGAACACCGACAACCTCCACGGCCCCAACGAGCACTTCTTGCTCGCCGACTTTCATCGCGGCATCCGGGCGAGCGCGAGGCTGTGGGCTGAGCTGGCGTGATGATCGTTTAGCCGCGACCGTCAGGGAGCGCGTT
>JBAQZJ010000318.1:0-11118 GCA_049790855.1 Planctomycetaceae bacterium
ATGGCGCGCCCTCTTGTCGCTGCGCGACCCCGACGCCTGGACGGCGTCGGGGCCACCCGGATGTCGGAGAGGCCCCCTCGCGATTCTCTCCCGGCCGACCGCCGCTACAATTTGCGGCTTCCCCCGACCTGACGTCCCTCGGTGGGCTGACGCCCGCCGCTCGCCTTTCGATGCTCACTCTCGACGAACTCGACGCCCGGATCGCCGAAGCGCTGCCGGCCGACCGGCAGCGTTTAACGGCGAAGCTGCATTCGATGCGGCAGGCGGCGAAGGCGGGGAAGCCGTTTGACCGGAACCTGACCCGGCTGGCCCGCGAGTTGGAGCGGAGCGTTGAGTTGTTCGCAGCCCGGACGCGGGGCGTGCCGGCGGTCTCGTTTGCGGGCGACCTTCCGATTCATGAACGGGTCGCCGAGATCGGGGAGGCAATTCGCGAGAACCCGGTCGTGATTCTCTGCGGCGAGACCGGGTCCGGCAAATCGACGCAACTTCCCAAAATCTGCCTGTCGATCGGCCGGGGCCTCGGCGGGATGATCGGTCACACGCAGCCCCGCCGGATCGCCGCCCGTAGCGTCGCCGCCCGCGTCGCCGAGGAGTTGAAAGTTCCGCTCGGCAAGCAGGTCGGCTTCAAGGTCCGCTTCACCGACGCGACGGAAGCGACGACCTACGTCAAGCTGATGACCGACGGCATTCTGCTCGCCGAGACGCAGGGCGACCGCTTTCTAAACGCCTACGACACGATCATTATCGATGAGGCCCACGAGCGAAGCCTCAACATCGACCTGCTGCTTGGCTATCTCAAGCGGCTCCTGCCGCAGCGGCCCGACCTGCGGGTGATCGTCACCAGTGCGACGATCGACGTCGAACGCTACGCCGAGTTCTTTGCGACGATTTGCGCGGTGAGCGTGGTTAGCCGTCGGGCTTGCCCGACGATCGTCCCGCAAGCGGGGCGGCTAACAGCCGTCGATACAAACGACCGTTCTCCCGCCCCCGTGATCAGCGTCGAAGGCCGGACGTATCCCGTCGAAGTCCGTTACCGCCCAGCGGAGTCGACCGACGAGGGCGACGGCGAGCCGGACCCAATGCGGAACCTCGTCACCGCCGTCGAGGACGTCTGCCGCGAGGGACGCGGCGACGCGCTCGTCTTCGTGCCGACCGAGCGAGACATCCGCGAAGCGGCGAAGTTCCTGCGATCGCGTCCGCTGCCCGGCGATTATGGTGGAATGACGAGCGAGCTTCTGCCGCTTTACGGACGACTTTCGGCTGCCGAACAGGCTCGCGTGTTCCAACCACATCCGCACCGGCGGATCGTGATCGCCACGAACGTCGCCGAGTCGAGTATCACGGTTCCGAACATCCGCTACGTCGTCGACACCGGCACCGCCCGCATCAGCCGGTACTCGGCCCGCAGCGGCGTCCAGCGATTGCCGATCGAGGCAGTCAGCAAGGCGAGCGCCGACCAGCGGAAAGGCCGCTGTGGCCGAGTCGGCCCCGGCGTCTGCATCCGACTCTATTCCGAAGCCGACTACGAAGGCCGAGATCAATACACGCCGCCCGAAATCCAGCGGACGAACCTCGCCGCGGTCATTCTCCAACTCAAGGCACTCGGCCTGGGCGAGGTCGAGGAGTTTCCGTTCCTCGACCCGCCGAAGCCGGCGACGATCAAGGACGGCTACGACACGCTCTTCGAACTGGGGGCGATCGACGAGTCGCGGAATCTCACCGACGTCGGCCGCACGCTCGCGAAGCTGCCGGTCGATCCCCGCGTCGGCCGGATGATTCTCGCCGGGCACGACGAAGGCTGCCTGCACGAGGTGCTCATCATCGCCGCGGCGCTGGAACTTCAAGATTCGCGAGAACGACCGCTCGATAAGCAACAAGCGGCCGACGAGGCCCACAAGAAGTTCAGCGATCCCGAATCCGACTTCATCGGCTACCTCCGGATATGGCGGTTCATCAGGAGCCTGAAGGAAGACCTCTCGCGGTCGAAGCTCCGGCGGGCCTGCCAGAAGAACTTCCTGTCCTACAACCGCGTTCGCGAATGGGAGGACATCCACCGCCAACTCGTCCAGCTCGCCGAGCAGGCGGGATTCGACCCGCGACGCGGCAAAGGATTACTCGACACTCTCGCTCCCACGCCCGAGCGGAAGGATGCTTCCCCTGCACTGGAACCCGGTCGACAGACATCCGCCGCCGACCGCATCCACGCCGCCCGTCGCGCGGCCGTTTCCTCTCAACCTTCAACCCTCAACCCTCAACCACCCCGCGACGGCTACGATGCCCTGCACCGCGCCCTGCTCGCCGGCCTGCTCTCGAACGTCGCCTTGAAGAAGGACGAGAAGAACGAGTACGCCGGTTCCGGAGGGCAGACGCTGTTCCTCTGGCCCGGGTCGGGGTTGATCGAGAAGAAGCCGAAGTGGATCGTCGCCGCGGAACTCGTCGAGACGTCCCGCCGCTACGCCCGCACCGTCGCCCGCATCAATCCGAACTGGATCGAACCGCTCGCGGGGCATCTCGTCAAGCGAACCTACGGTGACCCGCGCTGGGAGGGGGCGTCGGGCCGCGTCGTCGCTGATGAAAAGGTGACGCTCTACGGCCTACCGGTCGTTCCGCGGCGTCCGGCGAACTACGGCCCGATCGACCCGGCTGCCGCGCGGACGCTGTTCCTTCAGCACGGCCTCGTCGAGGGAGACTGGGAGTCGCCGCCGGCGTTCTTCAAGCAGAACCGGCAGTTGATCGAAGAAGTTGAGGAACTGCTCTCGAAGACGCGGCGGACCGATTTGCTCAAGGGGGAATCGTCGCACTTCGCCTTCTACGGCGAGCGATTGCCGGCCGACGTCTACGACGGGCCGACGCTGGCTCGCTGGCTCAAGAAGGCCGGACCGGAAGCGGCGGAACGGCTGCTGCTGACCAAGTCGGACCTGATGAAGGATGAAACCGACGCCCTCAAGGAAGCCGACTTCCCCGACGCGATCGAACTGGGCGGCGTGCGATTTCCTCTGGACTATCACCTGGAACCGGGCAGCGATGAGGACGGCGTAACGGTCGTCGTGCCGAAGGAAGCGATCAACCAGCTTCAAGCCGAACGGCTCGGCTGGCTTGTGCCGGGGCTGCTCGAAGAGAAGGTCGCGGCGCTGATCCGCAGCTTGCCGAAATGGATCAGGACGGCGTTCGTCCCCGTGCCGCAGACCGCGAAGGAGGTTTCCAGCCGATTGACGTTCGGCACAGGCATCGTCGAAGCTGCGATCGCTGCGGAACTTTCGAAGATCGCCGGCGAGCGGGTCACTCCGGAAATGTTCGATTCGGCCCGATTGCCGCAACATCTGAGAATGAACATCCGCGTCGTCGATGAGGCCGGCGAGCCGCTGGCGACGGGCCGCGACGTGCCGGCTCTGCAACAGAGGTACGCCGAGGCGGCCGCGGTCGCGTTCACTCGCTCGACGGCGTCGGGAAACTGGCACCGGGACGGCCTGAAGGACTGGTCGTGGGGCGACCTGCCGGAGTCGGTCGAACTGAAGCGCGGCAACGTGACGCTCAAGGGCTATCCCGCCATCGTCGATCAGCGCGAGGCGGTCGGCCTGCGGCTCATCGATACGCCGGAACGCGCCGACCGGGAGACGCGCAAGGGATTGCGACGACTGTTCCTGCTCGCGAACCAGAAGGCGGTCAAGGCACAGGTCGATTGGCTGCCCGATCTCGACCGCAAGCTGCTCAATCTCGCGACGCTGCGCTCACCGTCCGAACTGCGACGACAATTGATCGACCTGCTTGTCGACCGTGCGCTGTTTGGTATCGAGACGCAGATTCCTCGGTCGGACGTCGCATTCCGCGGGCGGATGAAGCTCGCACGGAATCGAATCACCGTCGCCGGACAGGAGATCAACGAACTTCTCGGCCTGCTGTCCGAACGCTGGCAACCGGTGCGATTGCTGCTCGATGATCAACATCCGCCGCAATGGAGCTACGCCGTCGACGATGTCAGGTCGCAAGTCAAGCACCTCCTCGCAGGTGGCTTTGCGGTGGAGACGCCATGGCCGTGGCTCGTGCAGTATCCGCGGTATCTCGCAGCGATTCTCGCGCGGTTCGAGAAACTCGCTGCGGGTGGACTCGATCGCGACCGGCAGCTGTCGGCAAAGCTGATTCCCCGCTGGCAAAGTTACGTCAAGAGGACCGAAGAACTCGCCGCCTGCGGTGAACTGCCGACGAAGTTCTCTCAATACCGCTGGATGCTGGAGGAATACCGCGTGAGCCTGTTCGCACAGACGCTGGGGACGGTCGTGACGGTCTCGGAGCAGCGATTGGACAAGCAGTGGAGGAAGGCGAGTTTTTGAGGCAACATCGGTCCGGCAAGCTCGCCGTGATCGGCAGTCGTCGCGCAAAGATCGACCCTTCGATATCGGGGCGCCAACCACTTCTCGTCGCGGATGCCGTGAAACTGACGTGTTAATTGGGGCCGATCGGGCTGCCCACCGGGAGCACTGCTGGGCGATGGCCGTGCTCGAGGCATCGACGAGCCGGCTGTCGATCCGCTCCGACGTCGACCAGCCCACGATCTCGCGCGTCAACAGGCCTTCCGTAATGAATCTCCGGCTCAGGACGCTAGGGCAACGGCAAAAGCCGGCGTCCTTCCGTCAGCGAGATCGCGCGCGACGTCGGCACGTCGGAAAAGGTTTGCACGGCGCCCGACGGCCACTTCACGACCAGTTCGTCGATGTGTTCGGCGTCGCCGGCACCGAACGTGACTCGACGCTCATTGCTGGCCTGGTAGCCGTCGCCTGCCGTGAGCTGGCGGACAATCGTGCGATCGCCGACGCGGGCTTCGACCGTCGTGCCGATCGCATCGCGGTTCGATGCGACGCCCGTCAGCTCCAGCGAGAGGCGGTGTCCGACATCCGGCGTGGTGTTCGTCAGTAGGGCGGACGCCGCGGCGAGATGCCCGACGGCGAGATCTTGCCGGCCGTCGCGGTTCCAGTCGAAACGCGCCACCGACCGGCCGAGCCACTTCTTCTCGAAGTAGGAACCAAGGCGCGCCGCCTCGACCTCTTCGAACCGCGAGCCATGCCGTCGAAACAACTGCGCCTGCATTTCGTAGGGTTTGTCGAACCGGCTCAAGTCGGCGATGTGCCCATTCGCGACGAACAGCTCCAGCTGGCCGTCGAGGTCTGCGTCAAGGAACTGCGTGCCGAAACCGAGCGTCTCGAACGACGGTGCGTGCAATCCGAAGTCGCGCGTCCGATCCTGATACAGACCGGGCGCCGGATTCAGGAACAGCGTGTTCGGCTCGGCGAGAAAGTTCGTGATGAAGACGTCGAGCCGCCGGTCGCCGTCGACGTCGCCGAGCGCAACGCCCATGCAGCCGGTCGCCTTTCCGTCACCGTTGAGAGCCAGCCCCGATGCGATGCCGTGTTCGGTCAACCGCACGCGTGCGCCGGATGATTCGGGCATGAAAAAGAAACTGGGCGTCGTGTCGTTCGCCACGAAGACGCTGAGCCGCCCCGTGCCGTCCGCATTCCATGCGGCGATGCCCAGTCCTTTTCCGCCGACAGGGGTCGACAACAGCTCGCTCGTCGCATCGATGAACCGACCGTCGCCCAGGTTGCGCCACACGCGATCGGGCTGTTCGTCGAAGTCGAACGGCATGCAGATAGTCGGGCTGCCGTCGGGATTCTTACAGACGCGATCGAACACGTCGTCCGCCGTCACGTAATTGACGTCGTAGAGATCGGGCAGCGTGTCGCCGTCGAGGTCGGCCATCAGGCAGCTTGTCGTCCATTCGGTTCCTGCAATGCCCGCTCGGTCCGACGCATCGGTAAATGTGCCGTCACCGTTGTTTCTCCAGAGCCGGTTCCGGCCGATGTTGGCGACGTACAGATCTTGAAAGCCATCCGCATCAAAGTCGCCGACGGTCACCCCTTGCCCGAAGCCGTCCTCGTCGATGCCTGCCGCGATCGTCGCATCTTCGAAGCGGTGTCCGTCGACATTTCGGAATATCCGGTCGCGATGATCGGCCGACGAACTCTCGAGAGACCAAGGGCGTCCCTGGGTGAAGCAAACGTCCGAGAAGCCGTCGCGATCGAAGTCGAGGACGCCGATCCCGCCGCCTGTGAACTCGAACATTCGATGCGTCGGCGATCCATCGGTCCCGTTGAAGTACCGAAATCGCAGCCCCGTCGATTCTGCGTCGTCGCGAAACAAAATCTCCGTCGCCGAATCGGTTCCGGCTTCGATAGAAGGCGAGCTTGCGCCGCGATCGAAGCTCGGCAACGGATACGACAGCAGATCCAGCGATCGGACAGGATTCGCAGCTTCAGCAGTGAGACGCAGCGGGAGTCCCTCGACCTTCGCATGCATCCGTTTCAGCCGCTGTGTCGCATCGCTCCGCGTCGGAGCGACGTCAACCGCAAGCAGCGACCAGCCGTAGGCCTCCCAATATCGTCCAGCCGCTTCGTAGGCGTCGATGAGCTCCAGCAGGGGGGTGACGTCTTCGTGCCCGCTTGAAAACAGGATGCCGTCCTGCACCTGTTCGAGATGCTGAATGTGCCGGAGTCGCTCGGCGAACTGCCGAGACAGGTCGGTTCGGCCGTCTTTTGCGAGGAGGTGCGCCAGTCGGTAGGTCGCGAACTTCGACTCGGGCGCCCGCTGCACGGCCTCGCCATAGCAGCGAACGGCCGCCTGGAGATGCTCGCCGTTCTCGGCCATCTGACCGCGAACGATCCAGACTTCATCGGAGTCGCCAGCAGCAGGCGGCAAATGCTGCGCCCAGTTCGGAATCGCGTCGTACCGGCCGGCGTCGAACAACTGTTCGCCGAGTGCGGCCTGTGCGGCGACACTGTCCGGCTCCAATTTCACGGCCCTCTGCAAGAGGTCGATCGCGCGGTTCGTGTCCTCCGCTGAAGCCGCTTCCCATGCGAGGCCGATCAACGGGTTCGCGTCGTCGGGCGCGGCTCGTCTTGCGGCTTCGAGCTTTTCCGGATCGCTGATGGCGCCGCTTTCCCGCGCGATCAGGATCAGCAGGTCGGTGATCTCGCCCTGCCGGACGAGTCGCAAAACGTGCGGGATCGCCTCGTCTCGGCGACCGCAAAGCCCCAGCAGCTTCGCCAGACCGACGTTCGCCTCTCGATGATCCGGATCGAGCTCGAGGGCGAGGCGGTAGTACCATTCGGCTTCCGAGAGCCGAAGCAGTCGATGGTGATGCACCTCTGCCGCCAGCAGCGCCGCACGAAGCCGCAATGACCGATCGCCATGCGTGACGCGAGCGAGATAGTCCGCCGCCCTGCGATACTCCGCTTGCTCCAGAGCGACTTCCGCAGCCAGCAGGGCGGCTTTCGCCGAACCGTCATCAAGCCTCAGAGCCGTCGCCGCCGCCTGCTCGGCTTGTGCATCGTCGCCCTTCAACCGGAAGGCCTGTGCTTCGGTCAGCAACCGCTCGACGCGCTCCGCCGGACTCTCCCGGAAACGCCACACCCCAGCGGCGACGCCGACGAGCAGCAGAGCGAGTACCGCTGTGACGCCGATTCGCGTTCGCCGGCCGGGAAGTCGCACGATGATCCGATCGCTGAACTCATGGAATGGGCCGCGGCGTGATTCGCCTCGACCGCGTTGCGACGTCGGGCCTCATGGCACCGACAGCGATTCCGGTTGCGTACCGCGCCAGAGTGTTCCCCAGCCTGCATTCTCGGTCGCTTCGACCGTCACGTCCACGGGCAGGTTCTCGAGCGTCGTCGTTTCGCCGGAAGGCCATTCGATGCGAAGTTCTTTCACCGACGTCGCATCGCCCAGCCCGAACTGCAACAGGCGCTCGTTGCTGGCCATGAACCCGTCGCCTGCGACGAGCTGCTTGGTCCACGCACGCCCGTCGACCGCGGCAGTCACGACACTGCCGATCGCGTCGCGCGCCGTGCGGGTCGCGTGCAGGCGGACGTTGAGAAACCGTCCGACCCCGGTCGAACGGTTGGTCACCAGCGAGGCTGGGTCGCCGATGTTCGAGACGGCGAAATCCATGCGACCGTCACGGTTCCAGTCGAGTCGTGCCAGCCCCCGGCCGAGATATCGACGTCCGAAATACTCTCCGGCCTGCTCCGCAGGCAACTCGACGAATCTGCCGCCGCCGGTGTTGCGGAAAATTTGCGGTCGCATCTGATACTGGCCGCCTTCGTCGCGGTAGTCGTCGATGTGACCGTTGGCGAGGACGAGGTCGGAGTGCCCGTCGAGGTCGGCGTCGAGAAACTGCGTTCCCCAGCCGACGAAATCGAAACTCGGGGCGCGCAGTCCGGCCGGATTGGTCGCATCGACAAACAACCCGGGCGCATCCTGCAGGTAAAGTGTGTTCGATTCGTCTTGGAAATTCGTGACGTAGAAGTCCAGCAAGCCGTTGCCGTCGACGTCGTCGGCGGCGATCCCCATGCAGGCCGTCGCGAGTCCGTCTTCGTTGAACGCCAGGCCGGTCGCGAATCCCTCCTCCTGAAGGCGAATGTTCGACGCATCGTCGGACGGCAGGTTCCTGAGGTAATGGTTCGGCACCTGGTCGTTCGAGATGAACAACGACGGCCGACCGCGCGTTTCCACGTCCAATGCGACGACGCCCAGCCCTTTCGAGTTCTCGACCGGTGTCGCATCGGGGACGAACGCGAAGGATCCGTCTCCCCGGTTCAGGTGCAGCCGGTCGGGGGCGCCCGGAAACACTTTTGGCGAGCAACCCCGACCGGCGCAGATTGCGGTGTAGACGTTCGGCCCGGCGAGATAGGTGGCATCGAAGAGATCGGGATGGCCGTCGGCGTTGAGATCGACGATGACGCAGCTCGCCGTCCAGGTTTCGCCCTCGAGACCACATTGTTCCGTGACGTCGGTAAACGTGCCGTCACCGTTGTTTCGATAGAGCCGGTTCCGACCGATGTTGGCGACGTACAGATCCTGAAACCCGTCACCGTCGAAGTCGCCTGCAGCGGAGCCTTGACCGAACCCGGGATCGCCGAGCCCGACGATCGTCGTCACGTCGACGAACGATTGCCCGCCGTCGTTGCGGTACAGTCGATCGATCATCTCGGGCGAGGTCGTCGGCTGTGCGTCGCCCTGTTTCCACTTGCTGCCTTGCGTGAGATACAGATCGGGCCAGCCGTCGAGGTCAAAGTCGAGAACCGCGACGCCCCCGCCGGTTTGTTCGAACATGCGCGTTCCCTTCGTCGACAGATCGCCGCCGTTGTCATAGACGAGATCGAGGCCTACGTCGGTTTGTTCTTCAAAACGGATCGTGGAAGTCGTGTCCGCCAACATCGCGCGGCTGGTTGTCCCGCCGAGCTGCTCGATCAGGCCGGCCACGTCCGGCAGGGCGGAATAGTCGTAACGAAGCGCAAGATTGTGCGACAAGAGCGTCGCCGGTGTGTCGTCGCCGAGTTGCGGCAGGATTCGCTCGATCGCCTGGCGCGGCCAGGCGGAGCGCGGAAACGTGTCGGCCGACGTCGCCGCCCAGGCGAACGATTCCCACGCGCGTCCCAACCCCTCCATCAACTCGGTGACGCGAAGCATGGCCGCTTCGTTCCGGCCGTCGGACCGCAGCACGTCGTCGATCGCTCGCGTCAGCTCGTAAAGCTTTCCGGCACGCGCTGCGAAGACGTGGCCGGCCTCGTCTTCCTGGGCGATGAGAACCTGGCCTAACTGATAGCTGCCGCGACGGTGAGACGGCGCCCTTCGAACGGCCTCCCAGAAACATCGGGTCGCCGCCGGCAGTTCGTTGTGACGACGCGCCCAGAGACCGCGGACGTACCAGATGTCCGCCGAATCGTCGGCGGCGGAAGGAAGACCGGCGTTCCACGCGGCGAACGCCTCGTCCTCTGCATCGACGAGCAACTCGCCGAGCATCGCCTGGGCGGCGACGATCTCGGGAGCCTCGGCAACGACGTCGCGAAGCGACTCGCGGGCTTCACGCGTGCGCCCCTCGGCAACGGCATGAAATGCCAGCCCGAGTTCTACAAGGATGTCGTCAGGCGCCTTCTCGGCGCACTGCCGAAGGTAATCGCCTTGCTCCATCGGCCGTTCGAGGTCGCCGACCAAGGAGAGCTGGTAGAGGTTCACCGCACCGCTGCGGATCAGGAACAGGAAGTGAGCTTGCGATTCCCAACGTCGCCCGGTCACGCCCAGCAGGAACGCCATCCTCTCATGAGCGGCGACATGGTCCGGAACCCGCTCCAACACATAGCGGTAAGCGTGTTCGGCATCCGAAAGGCGGCCGAGATGGCGAGCGACCTCGGCCGTCGCGAGCGATGCCGTTACGGCATCCGTCGAACCGTCGCGCGGAATCGAGCGGAAGTAATCGAACGCCGTCTCAAACCGCTCGGACTTCATCGCGGCCTCGCCGGCGACAAGCTGGCCGGCGACCCACGAATCGTCGCTTCGACTGAACGTCGTCGCCAGATGCTCGGCCCGGTCGTACTCGCCGCGTTCCAGCGCCTCTCGGGCCTGCGTCATCAGCGATGCGGCCGGTGCATCGGCCTCGGTGTCCCACGGTTGCCAAACGGCCAAAAAAACTGCGACAGCGAGACCGATCCCTGCATAGAGAACGGCTCGCCGTCGCACAGTGCGGGCTACCGCAGGCTTCTTCATCAGCGGCGCGAAGGCAGGACGATCAGGGGGTCAGCTCGATGGCAAAGTTGTTGTCGCCATCGGCTTTGACGGTTTGCATGATGCCGGACTGGCCGGCGTTGCCGTACTTCGCGGGAAGCCCGGAGGCAGACCCGGCTTCTGCCGCTTGAGCACCCGAGTGAGAAGGCGGCGTGAACGCGTTGGGATTGTTCGGGTCGTGCTGCGGAATGGACGCGTTCTTCTTGACCGACTGTTTCGAGATCAGCACTTCGTACTCGCCCACTGCAGCACCGTCGCCCTCTTCGTAGGTCGTCAGGGTGAACTCGCCACTGGCGTTCGTTCGACCCATGGCGACAGGCTGCTTTTCTTTCGGCGAGAAGATGACCGAAGCGTTGGCGACGGGGCCGCCGGCCATCGTGACCTTGCCGGTCACTTCGTAGACGTCGACCTGCTCGCCGCCTTCGCCCGCGCCGATACAGCCCGCCAGAAGCAATGCACCGACGCTTGTCCAGGAACGAAAACGTGATAGGGGAATCATGTTGCGAC
>JBAQZJ010000319.1:0-6884 GCA_049790855.1 Planctomycetaceae bacterium
CAAAACGTTCTCTCTCTACGTCTTCCACGCCCCTCCTGCGACAGCCCGCCGCCTACGCGACACGCCGCCCCGGAAGAGCCGGAAAACTTAGGCTCAATACAGGGTTCTACCGAGTTGTCAAAGAACAAAGCGACCGACCGCCACATGCGGGACTCGGTCGCCAAGCGGGTTTCAATGATAGAGGTTATCGGCGGAGAGTCAACCGAACGCGAATGGGAATTTCCGCGAGCGGCAGACGTCAGCCTGCCGGTGGGATCGTCCTGCCGTGCCGCGAACCTCGTGCGACTGCGGCGACTCGGTTAGAATGCCGCCGCTTCTTGTGGGTCGCTCTGGCCCGCAGACCCGTATCTTCGCTCTTCCTGCCCGAAAGACGGCATGACGGACCGCCGCATTCTCGTCACCGCCGCCCTGCCCTACGCGAACGGCCCGATTCACATCGGCCACCTGGTCGAGTACATCCAGACCGACATCTGGGTCCGGTTCCAGCGTCTGCGCGGCCACCATTGCCGGTTTTTCTGTGCGGACGACACGCACGGCACCGCGATCATGCTCTCGGCGAAGAAGGCCGGAGTCAGCGAGGAAGAGTTCATCGCCCGCGTTCGCGAGGAACACCTCGCCGACTTTGACGGTTTCGGCATCGCGTTCGACCACTACGGCAGCACGCACAGCGAACAGAACCGACGGCTGTGCCACGAGTTCTGGCAAGCCCTCCGCCGGGAGGGTTTGATCGTCGAAAAAGACGTCACGCAGCTCTACGACCCGGTTGCGAAGACGTTTCTTGCCGATCGGTTCGTCAAAGGCACCTGCCCCGTCTGCGGGCTGACGAACCAGTACGGCGACAGTTGCGACAACGGCCACACTTACACACCCGCCGATCTCGTCGACCCCGTCAGCACGCTCTCGGGGGCGACGCCGGAGGTGCGAACGGCACCGCACCTGTTCGTCCAGATCGAAAGATACCACGACTTTCTCGCCGAGTGGACGCAGGGCGGGCATCTCCAACCCGAAGTCGCCAATTACCTCAAGGGACAGTTTCTCGGGCAGGAACTCCGCGACTGGGACGTCAGTCGGCCGGCGCCGTATTTCGGCTTCGAGATTCCCGACTCGCCCGGCAACTACTGGTACGTCTGGTTCGACGCGCCCATCGGCTACGTCGCCACGGCCGCCGAATGGTGCGAACAGACCGCCGATGCGCGGGGCGGCATGTGGAACGGCCACGAAACCGAGATTCACCACTTCATCGGCCGCGACATCACTTATTTCCACTGCCTGTTCTGGCCGGCGATGTTGAAGGCGGCCGGCTATACCCTGCCGAAGCGCGTACACGTCCACGGCTTCCTCACCGTGGACGGCGAAAAGATGTCGAAGACGAAGGGCACGTTCATTGCCGCGAAAACGTACCTGGATCAGCAACTCGACCCGAGCTATCTCCGCTATTACTTCGCCAGCAAGCTCGGCCCGAAGTGGGACGACATCGACCTGAACCTGGAGGACTTCCAGAACAAGGTCAACGCCGACCTCGTCGGGAAGGTCGTCAACCTGGCGAGCCGGACGGCGAAGTTCGTGCCAAACAAGCTACTCTGCGATCCGTATCCAGACGATGGCGGCCTCTTCCAAGCTGGAGCTTCCAAGGCAGACTCGATCGCGGCTCAGTATGAAGCCAGTGACTACCAAGCAGCGATCAGGGAAATCATTACTCTGGTCGATGCAGCCAATCGATTCATTGAAGAGAACGAGCCGTGGAGTCTCTACAGACGGATCAAGGAGGCTGAGGCGGAAGCAGAAAGGCGAGGCGGTGAAGAGAATCTCAGTAAGGCGGAGATTCAAGAGATAGTAGAGCAAGCCGGAGACAACGACGGACGGAGAGGCCGAGAGATTTGTTCGATCGCACTGAATCTGTTCCGACAAATCATTGTCTACCTGTCGCCGGTCCTTCCGGATCTCAAGGAAAAGACTGAGAAGTTATTCTCGCATGACCCAGTTTCGTTCGAACCGGTGAAGATCGAGTCCTGGGATGAGGCGAAGACGCCTATTGTTGGCAAACGGGTGATGGTTTATTCACACATGCTCCAGCGGGTCGATCCCGCGAAGGTTCAGGCCATGATCGACGAGAGTAAGCCCGCGGAGACTTCGCAGAACGCGGCGGCTGAGGCCGCGAAAACGGCAAGCGAGGCGACGGCGTCGAGCGACGGGGGCTACCTGGAAAAGGAGCCGCTGGCGGCCGAATGTACGATCGACGATTTCGCGAAGGTCGATTTGCGGGTCGCCGAGGTGCTCGAAGCGAAGCACGTCGAAGGGGCCGACAAACTGCTGCAGCTCACGCTGAGCCTCGGCGGCGGAAACACACGAAACGTCTTCGCAGGGATCAAGAGCGCGTACAAGCCGGAAGACCTCGTCGGCAAGTTCGTCATCTGCGTCGCGAACCTCGCCCCGCGGAAGATGCGGTTCGGGCTGAGCGAGGGCATGGTCTGCGCCGCCGGGGCCGGCGGGAAGGAGATCTACGTCCTGTCGGCCGACAGCGGAGCGAAGCCGGGGATGCGGGTGCATTGACTCCGACGCCCACTTGTGGCGAAACGCGATCGAGTCATACTACATGCGATGCGCAGCGGGTTTCTCGCTTCGGAGACACGATCCATGCCCAACGTCAAAGAAGACGTCCGCCGAATGCTCGACGAGCTTCCGGACGACGTGACTTACGAGGATATCCAGTATCATCTGTACGTTCGCCAGAAGATCGAGCGGAGTCTGGCGGAATTCGAGCGCGGGGAAGGCATACCGCACGAAGAGGCCAAAAAACGGTTTGCGCAATGGCTCGACGGGTGACCTGGAGCCCCTCGGCGCTCCTCGACATCGATGAAATTGCGGCTCATATTCGCCATACTTCGCCCGAGTATGCATCCAGGTTCATCGCGCGAGTCTTCAGGGCCGCAGAGGGCGTCGAGTTGTTCCCGGAGGCCGGAGCAATCGTTCCGGAATTCGAGCGGCTCGACATTCGCGAATTGTTCGTCGGTCGCTACCGACTGATTTATCAATGCCACGAGGATGAAGTGCGCGTTCAGGCCGTCGTTCACGGGGCGCGAGAGCTTGGGCGTGTTTGGCGTCCTGATCAGAATTGAACTTCCGGCGATGCGTTCGCCGCCCCCGAGCAAGGACACCTCCATGACCCGGCCGCACGGCCTTCGGACTCTGCTCGCGAGCTTCGCGCTCGCCGTAACCGCCCCCGCGTTCGCCCATCCCGGCCACGGCAAAGACGGCGGGTCGCACGAGCTGACGCACTACTTCACCGAGCCGGAGCATCTCGCTCCGCTCGGGCTGGCGGCGCTCGCCGGCGTCGCCGCGGCGGCGTTCGTCGTTTGGTATCGACGCAAAGCGTGATCGCGTCGGCGGGCGATTCGTGGTGTCTCATGCGCTGCGAAGACGCAAGCGGATGTTCGCCGCCCCCTCTCAAGGAACATCGGAATGCGACTCGGCCTCGTTCTCGCGTGCCTGATGACGACGTCGGTCGTCGCCGGCGATCCGGTCAAGCTCTTCAACGGGAAAGACCTCTCCGGCTGGAAGGCCGTGCTCGACGATGCACAGGCCGACCCGGCGAAAACCTGGTCGGTGAAAGACGGTCTGCTGCACTGCACCGGCACGCCGCGGGGTTACGTCCGCACCGATCGCGACGATTTCAAGAACTACAAGTTGCAGGTCGAGTGGCGCTGGCCGGAAGGCACGCCCGAGAACGCCAACAACGGCGTGCTCGTCCACACGACGACGCCGAACGCGCTCGGCGTGTGGGCGAAGTCGCTCGAGGTTCAACTCGGAAACGGCAACGCCGGTGACTTCTGGGTCATTCCGGGCGACGATGCCGCCGACCCGACGACGATCGACGTGCCACTGAAAGGCGTGCCCGGCGAAGAGCACCGCATCGCCGGCCGTCGGCACTTCAACTTCACCGACGACTCCGAAAAGCCTCACGGGCAGTGGAACACGCTGGAGATCGTCTGTCGCGGCGACGCCGTGACCGTCAAGGTCAACGGCGACGTCGTGAACTACGCCTTCAACAGCAGTGTGACCACCGGGGCGATCGCTCTCCAGTCGGAAGGCGCGCCGATCGAGTACCGTTCGGTCGTGTTGACACCGCTGGAATAGGGTCCGCTCCGCGGACGCGCCGGACGAGATGAAACAGGCGAGCGGCAGGCGTCAGCCTGCCGGTGGCTGCGGACGGGCAATCCGCGCGGTCTGGCCGCGAGTTGAGCTGCGGCAACGATCGACGTGCGAACAGCAAAGCCCACGGGCGTTCCCGTGGGCTTTGTCGCGTCGCTGAATGGCTTCGCGATCAAAGATCGTCGCGGCTGGGAGCGTCGCCGTCAGGGCGGTCACCCTCAGGGCGATCGCGGTTCGGGCGATCTCCGTCGCGATCTCCACGACGCCCGTCGCGATCACGGTCGCCGTCGGGGCCACGTCCGCCGGGTCCGCGACCTTCGCCGAAGCGACGGGCCATGGCTTCCAGCTCGGCCTTGTCGACGGCGTCGTCGTCATTTTCGTCGATGCGATCGACCATGCCTCGCATGCGTTCCGGCAATTCGTCGGCCGTCAGTTTGCCGTCTTTGTTGGCGTCGTTTTCCATCATCCGGTTGACGAACTGAGCCGGATCGGGACGGGGACCGCCGGGGCCGCCCGGTCCGAACTGCGGGCGAATCTCGTCGCCGGCGAGCTTGCCGTCGCCGTTCTTGTCGAGCGTTTTGAGAGCCTTCGCCGCGTTTCCGATTTCTTCGGCCGAAAGTTCGCCGTTCTCGTCGGCATCGAGTGCCCGCATCACCGGCAGCGGAGGCATGCGAAAGCCGCCCGAACCGAATCCGCCGCGACCACCCCGACCGGGGCCGCGATCGCCGTCACCTCGACCCCGGTCGCCATCCGGCCGGTCGCCGTCCGGTCGATCACCGCGCTCGCTGTCGCGCGGCTGATCGCGCTCTCCCTCGGGCGGCTGAGCACCGACATCGAGTGCAAACGCCGCCGCGGCGGCCACGGCCAACGTCAAAACGATCCGCTGCATGATCTTTCTCCCCTGCGAGATGGCCCATGCGAAGGGCTGATGGGTTCGCTCTTCCAACGAAAGAACTAACCCTTCTCGTGCGAGAGAAGTTCCGCGAACCGTCGAAAAAGTGAGAATCTGCGATTAAGAACGTCCCGACAAAACTCCCCTCTCCTCTGGGGAGAGGGGCCGGAGGGGAGGGAAGCCGCTTGGCTCGCGTCGCAGAAATCAAATGACGTCATTCCAGCTTCGGACGGTTGCAATACACAGGTGAAACCACAGGACATCCTCTCACCCCTGACCCCTCTCCCCAGAGGAGAGGGGAACCGACAACGCGGCCGGTGACGACACGCTTTGAGGTTTCGTCCGGTCGCTCTATGTCTCCTGCCCAAGCCGCCGGCAGGCGAAGCCCGTCAGCGACCTCGATGGGCGGGAGTCACCCACACGAGCGGGTTCCCGGCTTCGTCGCGTCGCAAGTCGGCCTCCAGGCGATTCGGAAACGTCGCGTATTTCAGGGCGAGGCTCCAGCTCGTCTTGCGGGTCGGCAGCTTCACGCGGGATTTCGACAGGTCGATTCCCGCGACCGCGACGCCCCGCCGGTCGAGCAGCACGGGGACACCGCTGGACGTCTCGACGGTCGACAGCGCCTCGGCCAAGGGGACGCTCGCAAAACCGATCTCGGTCAATTGGAACAGTGTCGGAGCGATCTGCACGCGGCTCGGCGGCACGGCGTCTTTGTCTTTCACCGGAGCGTCACGATCGGTCGTCGGCTCGACGACCGACCAGCCGACCGGCCAGAGCACCGGCGAGGCCGGCTCGTCGACAGTCCTCGTCTCGGAAAATGGAGCCACAGTCAGCACGATGCCGCCCTCGGGCGTTCGCTCGGGCCGGAAGCCCAGGCCATGCTCGCTCAACAGGAACGCCAGCGACGTGCCCGCGGTCAGTCCGGCGACCGGGCGCGACGCCCCCGTCATCGCCTGCGGCGAATCGAGGAACTCCTGCGCCGTCGCGTTGAATCGAACGGGATGTTGTTTCGGAAGCGGCAGCGTCGCGATCGCCGCCGCAAGCGGCAGTCCGGCCACATCGGCGTCGACCGGCTGCGACAGCGACTGATAGACGCTCTCGAACTGCGCGACGCTCAAACCCCACATCGGCTGACCCGCGGGAGAGCCTTGGGCGCCGTACTTCTTCACGTCGTCGAGCCAGTCTTTCAGTTCGGCGGCCTGGTTCGGGGCGAACGCTCGCTCGCCAAGGACGAGGCTGCCCCGTCGATCGATCGAACCGACGATCGTCACGAACCGCAGCGGCCCCTGCGTTCGCTCGGTGACTTCCGGCTTGTCGTCGAGCAGCGGCCGGCGGATGCGGGCCGAGTAGCCGAGGCCGGCGAGCGTGCGGCTCCATTGCTGAGCCTCGATCGCGCTGCCGCCGTCGCCCGCCATCAGCAGCTCGATGCGGACGTTCGTGCGCGAGGGGTCGAACCGATCGTCGGCGTCTTCCGTAACGGGGGCGGGCTTTTCTTCGGTCGCCCCGTAGCGGTTCAGCCTGGGATCGAAGCCGCGCGGCCCCGGCCGCAGAATGTAATCCTGCCCCGGCGCGACTGCCGCAAACAGAGCGGCGACGGCGGCACAGGCGACTGAAGCGGGAAACCGGCGCATCGGCGTTCTCCGTGAGACGGGCCGATGAGGGAAGGTCGAGACGAGCGGATCGACGGCCGAGGGCGATCCCGATCTCTCACAATCGACGATATCGCGGAAGGCGACCGCACGAAACCCCGGACGTCCCGGCGCGGCCCGCGCCACGTCCGGTTGGGACGGACGGGCGCGAGCCGCCGGCACCGGGACGGGAATCGCGGTGTGTGGGATTGCGC
>JBAQZJ010000320.1:0-2602 GCA_049790855.1 Planctomycetaceae bacterium
GCGTGGCAATGGCATCGACAAGCCTGCGCGCTTCCGCTGGTCGCGGCTAAACAATCTCGGTTCGAAATTCACTTCCCGTAAAACGCTTCATTGTTTAACCTCGTCCGATCGCGAACTGTCGCTTGAATGGCATCGACCTCGGCGTTCGACAACGCCGTCACGGTCGACTCGGCGGGAACACGGGCGACGGTATAGACCTGAACGAGCTTGATCCGCCCGCCAGCAGCAGTGATCTCGTTCAGCCGGTCGCAATACGCGGCGATTTCGTCATCTGAAGGCGGGCTGCCGTCGAGTCGCAGGAACATACTCTGAATGACGAGCGGTCGGATCTTCGCGGCCGCCGTGATGTTCTCCAGCACTCGCGAGAAGGGAATCGGCGTGCGTTCGATGAGGTGATAATAGGCATCGGTGCCCGCATCGAGCTTCGCCCAGATTTCGCCGTTGTTCGCATCGAGCAATTCCAGGCCGCGCTTCACGTTCGGACGATGGAACAGGCTCGCGTTGGTGATCAGCACGAGTTTCACGCCGTCGAGGTCGAACGACCGTTTGACGTTCGCGACCGCTTCGACGACTTCGGGAAAGTTCTTGTGGCTCGTCGGTTCGCCGTCGCCCGAAAACGCGATGTCGTTCAGCCGCCTGAGTTGTTCCGGTGTGTTCACGAACCGGTCGTCGCTCCAGATTTCGCCCGACGCGACGAGATCGAGCACCGCCGTCATTTCGGCGAGCATCCGGTCGGTGTCGACGAACTTCGTCTCGGAGTCACTGCGGCGGTCGACCTGGCAGTAGATGCAATCGAAGTTGCAGATTCTATCGGTATTGAGATTGACCCCGATGCTCAAACCGCCGCTGCGTCGCGACAGCACCGGGTAGACGAAGCGGTTCTCGTGCCAAGTGCGGCCGTGGTTCGCGTGCTGGGGCAGGACGGGGAGGGACATTTCGGGGAATGGTCAAAACTTCAACGACGGGATCAGCCGATTCCGAATTCCCCCGAATCTTAGACCACGCCAACACGATCAACCAGACCGGCCTCCCGGTCGAGACAGCGTCGAGAATCAATTCTGGGCAGAATACCGGGAACGAAATCGACGGTTGTGCGTCCGAGAGACTGATAGTGTGAGGGACGTGACAACCGAGTCACCGGGCCGAACCAATTCACCCGAGAGACGATTCGATGAACACCCGCCTGGCTCGTTGTTGCCGGCGTTCCGGTTTGCTACTCGCGCTCTCACTCGTCCCGACGACCGCTTTTCCGATCGCGGGCACCGACAAGATCGCCGACAAGGGCCAGTCCGTCACCGCATCTCCGAACTGGCCGCAAGGCCTCGTCGACGTCGTCAACGACCCGGCCCGCACCGACGGCTGGAACGATTGGTTCTCGGAATGGCCGAACGACGTCGTCCACTACCAGTTTCAGTTCGCAGAGACTGGGCAGATCAACGTCACAGGGACCGGGCAAATCAACTTGCTGTTGAAAAAGTTCGCGGCGGTTCGAGCGAGTGAACTGCACGTTCACCTGTCGCCCCAGCAGGAACCGCGCGGCTACGGCTGGGTGTCGTCACTGCCGGCCGGCAACGGCACTCCGGTGATGCTGTCGTTTGGCGACCAGCAGCGGATCGACGAGTGGTACCAGTGCCTGGGGGGTCGCAAGTTCGGCGTGATGGAGTTCGAGGGCGTGCCCGTCGCCGTGCCGCTGACGCTCACGATTTACACGCGCCATCCGGCGGTCGATCTCGATCGATTGGAGATACCCGACAACCTGACGGTGACGGTCGGCGACGTGCCGCGTGTGTTTCATGACTGGAAGACAAAGCCGAAGCCCGAAGTTGAGATTCCCATCAATCGAAAGCATCAAGACGAGTCGAATCCGGCTCTCCGATCGGTCGAGGCGACTACGCCCGCCAGCCCTGCGGATGAAGCGTTGCAGGCTCAGATCGAACGTCTCGAAGAGTTCGTCGCGAAACGCAATCAACGCCTCGACGGCCCGGCACCGCCGAAGGCGGCCGAACCGAAATCGTGAAGATGCGTTCTCACCGTCGAATTGCCGCAGGGGTCGTCGGTTGACAGGGCTTGTGCATAAGATGGCATGCGTCGAGTTCCCGCGTCATCGGGTTTCCTTGCGATGCGTCTTTCGTTTCTGTTGATCGGGCACGTCTGCCTGGCCGTCGGGATGGTCGGACTGTTCGTGCCGCTATTGCCGACGACCCCGTTCGTGCTGCTGGCGGCGTGCTGCTACTCGCGCGGCTCGGAGCGGCTGCATCGCTGGCTGACGGCACATCCGCGGCTGGGCGCTCCGATTCGCGACTGGCAGCAGCACGGGGTCATCCGGCCACGGGCAAAATGGGTCAGTACGCTGTTGATCGTCGCCTCGCTTGCGTATCCCATCCTCTTCAAGGAGATGCCGTTACTCGTCACGCTGCTTGTGGGGCTGGTCGGCGTCGGCGTGCTGACTTTCATTCACACGCGACCGTCTGCAGAACGATCGCTCGCTGGCGATTCGGACTGGCGATGCAGCGAAGCCCGAGATACGAGCGACAGATCGCCCGTCAAGGAATCCCTGTAAGAGGCTCTCCGGAAACCCTGATTCGCCGCGTTCGATCGAGCC
>JBAQZJ010000321.1:0-7191 GCA_049790855.1 Planctomycetaceae bacterium
GGCTTCGACGGTTGTGCGTGGGCGTCGCCTCGCTTCAAGGCTATACTTTCTCCGACGCCACACGCACGTTGCTCGTAAACCGTCTCTCGCTCATGAGTCGCGTTCTCGACCCGCCCTCCCGCAGCGCTGGCGACGGCGCCGTCGAAGACGGTTCCGTCGGCCTGACGGAGACGCAGTCGGTCGCGTTGTTCCGTCCGCCGCACCCGCTGCGGACCGCGGGCGGCGTCGAGTTCGGGCCGATTCAAGTCGCGTACGAAACCTACGGCACGCTCTCGCCGGAACGCGACAATGCGATTTTCATTTGCCACGCGCTGACGGGCGACGCTCACGCCGCCGGCCGGCGATCGTCCGACGACAAGAAGCCCGGCTGGTGGGACGGCTTCATCGGTTCCGGCCGGGGGCTCGACACCGACCGCTACTTCGTGATCTGTGCGAATGTGCTGGGCGGCTGTCAGGGAACGACCGGGCCGCACAGCACGAACCCCGCGACCGGCGAACCTTACGGCCTGGACTTCCCCTTTCTGACGATCGGCGACATCGTCGACGTGCATGCCGAACTGGTGCGGCATCTCGGCATCGAGCGGCTGCTGGGCGTCGTGGGCGGCAGCCTCGGCGGAATGCAGGTGCTCGAATGGGCCGCCCGTCATCCGCAGATGGTCGGCTCCGCCCTCGTGCTGGCGAGCGCGGCGAACCTGTCGGCCCAGGGAATCGCTTTCAACACCGTTGGACGCCGGGCGATCGTCTCCGATCCGACCTTCAACGGCGGACGCTACTACGACGGCGAGAAACCGCGCTACGGCCTGGCCCTGGCGCGGATGGTCGCGCACATCACCTACCTGTCGGAAGCGTCGATCGAAATGAAGTTCGGCCGGCGGCTGCAGCACAGCGACGCCTTCGCCTACGAACTGATGCGCGAGACCGAGTTTCAGGTCGAAAGCTACCTGCACTACCAGGGCAAGCGGTTCGTCGAACGCTTCGACGCGAACTGCTACCTGTACCTCACGAAGGCCATGGATTATTTCGACCTCGCCGAGGGTCGCGGCGGCGTCGCCGAGGCGCTGTCGGAGACCGCCGCGCGGTTCCTCGTCGTCTCCTACACCTCCGACTGGCTGTTCCCGACGGTGCAAAGCCGCGAGCTGGTCCGCGCGCTGCTCAAGGGCGGCAAGGACGTGTCCTTCCTCGAACTCGACAGCCCGTTCGGCCACGACGCCTTCCTGATCGACAGCGAACTGCCCAAGCTCGCCGCCGTCGTCCGACCGTTTCTCGATCAGACGTATGCGAAAGTGCGCATGGCGCCGCGCGAGGTGACGCGATGAGCGGCGTTCGCACCGTCTCGTCCGAACCGCGCACCGACTGGCTGCTGATGGATCAGATCGCACCGGGCAGCCGGGTCGTCGATCTCGGTTGCGGCGACGGACGGCTGCTGGAGACGCTCGCCGAGCGGAAGGGCTGCCGGACGCTGGGCATCGAGGTCGACGAAGAGCAGGTGCTCGCGGCGATCGGCCGGGGCGTCCCGGTGCTCCGGCTGAATCTCGACGACGGCCTGCCCGACCTGCCCGACGATGCGTTCGACTTCGCGGTCCTCAGCCAGACGCTGCAACAGGTCAAGCATCCCAAGCGGGTGCTCGAGGAGATGCGGCGGGTCGCCCCGCGGGCGCTGGTGACGGTGCCGAACTTCGGACACTGGCGGGTCCGGCTGCAAGTGGCCGTCGGCGGCCGCGCCCCCGTCACCCATTCGCTGCCCTACGAGTGGTACGAAACGCCGAACCTGCACTTCCTGACGATGCGCGACTTCCGCGACATGGCGACGGCGCTGCGGTTTCGCGTGGTGAAAGAGCTGCCGATCGTCGGCGGCGTCGCCGTCGAGCGCGCCTGGGCCGCGAACCTGCGGGCCGATAGTGCATTATATCTTCTGGAACGGGCGTGAATCGACCCAAATGATTGCCGACTTGGCGAGCGGAGGGCGTCAGCCCTCCGAGTGATCGCGTAAGTCGCATCGAAGACTCGGAGGGCTGACGCCCTCCGCTCGCCGCGGTTCGATACGTTGCGCTCGCTTGAAAGCCGGCGCAGGCGTCGGTAAGGTGTCTCGTTCCCCGTTCCGGAATGGGCGGGAGGACTGTGCGCTCGGCGCGAGTGCGCATGACCAACATACCGCAGGGTTTCGACTGCACGCTGGAGAGGCTGAATGGGTCGCTACACGGGACCGAAGGGACGGATCAATCGCCGGATCGGCGCCATGGTTTTCGAGAGCGCCGGCGCCGTGAAGGCGTTCAACAAGCGTGACAACCCGCCGGGGCCGATCGTCCGTCGCCGCAAGACCTCGACGTACGGCCTGGCCCTCACGGAAAAGCAGAAGATCAAATATTACTATGGGTTGCGCGAAAAGCAGCTCCGGCGGTATTACGATCGCGCCCGGCAGATCAAAGGCAACACCGGCGAGAACCTGATGGTGATGTGCGAGCGTCGTCTCGACAACGTCGTCCGTCGGGCCGGCTTCTGCCTGACCCGCCCGCAGGCCCGCCAGGGCATTGTGCATCACCACTTTCAGCTCAACGGCAAGACGGTGCATACGCCGTCGATCGAAGTCCGTCCCGGCGATGTCATCACGATTCGTAACCGGCCGAACCTGAAGCGGATGTACGCCGACCTCGCGAATTCCGACACCAGCCAGCGAGCCGACTGGATCAGCTTCGATGCCGGCGACATGCGGGCGATCGTGACCCAGGTTCCGACGATGGAAGACGTCAGCCTGAAGGTCGACGTCGGTGCGGTCGTCGCATTCCTGGCCCGGTAGCCGTCTCGGGATGCCGAGAAGACACGGAAGCCGACGGGTTGCAACCCGTCGGCTTCCCTTGTTTATTGGATGTTGAACCCGAAAGCCCGACCGATGTCCGAGACTCGACGTTACAAGGCAGCCCTGCTGTTTGGTGCCCCGGGAGTCGGCAAAGGCACGCAGGGACGCATCCTCGGGCAGATTCCCGGCTTCTTCCATCTCTCGTGCGGCGACGTCTTTCGCGCGATCGACATCGGCAGCGACGAGGGCCAGGAAATCTATCGCTACAGCAGCCAGGGCGAACTGGTTCCCGACGACCTGACGTACCGCATCTGGCGCAAAGCTCTCGAAGCGCACATGGCCTTGTCGAGCTTTAAGCCCCGGGAAGACCTGCTGATTCTCGACGGCATTCCGCGCAACCTCCCCCAGGCCGAAATGATCGAAGAGATCATCGACGTCCGCAAGGTCGTGCATCTCGTCTGCGCCGATGTCGAAAAGATGGTTGAACGCATGCGGCGGCGGGCGATCCGCGAGAATCGCGTCGACGACGCCAACGAGCAGACGATCCGCCACCGGTTCCGCGTGTACGAGACCGAGACGACCGCCGTCCTCGACTACTACCCGTCGGAACTCATCAGTCGCGTCGACGCCCTTGGCTCTCCGGCGGGCGTCTTGCGGAAGCTCCTCGACGTGCTCGTTCCGGTTCAGGACGAGCTGTTCGTCAACCGGCCGAAGCCGCCGGTGGCGCTGTAAGCAACGCGCGACACGGTTCGGATTCGCGCTTGCCTTGCACTTGGCCGTGCGGTCACTATGGACGGCCGACGAAAGCGATGCCGCCCCGGTCGGTCCACCCGATGTCCGGCCGGCGGGGCATCGCCGCTCCTGCAAGGGCCACGCCGTGCTGCTGCCGATCAACACCGACGCGCCGATCTATCATTTTCCCTGGGTCACGCTGTCGTTGATCGGCGCCAACATCGTGACGTTCATCGCGCAAGTGTCGGCGGTGATGGATGCGGGCCTCGGCAAGTCGATCTGGGTCGACGAATGGATTCTCTCGTTCGGTGACGGTCTGCATCCGTTGCAATGGATTTCATGGGCGTTCCTCCATGCCGATCCGATCCACCTCGGCGCGAACATGTTCTTCCTGTGGGGCTTCGGCCTCGTCGTCGAGGGGAAACTCGGCTGGTGGCGCTATCTCGCGCTGTATTTGGGCATCGCCGCGGTCGCCGGGTTCTTCGACCAACTGCTGATGCTCGGGTATGACGGCGAGCTTCCCGCCGGGGCGCTCGGGGCGAGCGGCGTCATCTTCGGATTGATGGCGATGTCGTTCGTCTGGGCGCCGAAGAACGACATGACGATCTTCATGCTGTTCTTCTACCGCGCGTTCATCTTCGACGCGTCGATCCTCGCCTTCTGCGGCTTCTATCTGGCGATCCAGTTTCTGTTCTTCGCGCTCGACGGGTTCGGAATGGGCAGCGCCCTGCTGCATCTGACCGGCGCCACGATCGGATTGGCGATCGGCGTCGTCATGCTCAAGAAGTCGTGGGTCGATTGCGAGGGCTGGGATCTGTTCGCGGTCATGAGCAATACGCACGGCCGCCAGATCGGACGCGACGAGTTCTACCACCGCGACGCCGCGTTCCAAGCCGGCAAGATCGCCACGCCCTCCGAGCCGAAGCACGAGCAGCCGACCGAGAAAGTCGGATCGAAGACGCTCGATCCGCGGCAGCGAATCCGCAAATTCCTCGACGGCGGGGACGCGATTTCGGCGCTCGGCGAGTACGAGAAGCTCGTCGCGTTTCATCCCACATGGCGGCTCGGTTGCGAGACCCTGGGCGATCTCGCCGAAGCCGCCTACCGCGACAAGAGTTTCGACGACGCCCGCCCCTTGATGCAACAGTATCTTGAACGCTTTCCCGACGAAGTCCCGGCGGCCGCCACTCGGATCCGCGTCAAATACGCTCGAATGCTGATCGACTTCACGAAACGACCTGCCGAAGGCGTCGCCGTGCTCAACGAAGTCGATCCGAGCATGCTTTCACCGAAGGTCGCGAACGCCTGCCAGGAACTGCGGAAGAGGGCCGACGCGGCGATTCGGTCTCGGAAACCGAAATCGAAATCTTGACGATGTTGCGGACCACGGCAGCGCCTGTTCGGGTCACCTCTTCGCGACCTGCTCCCGCAACCGGTGCAGTTCCTGCAATGCCGAGAGCGGGGTCATGTCGTCGAGGTCGAGCTCGCGCAGCCGGTCGAGCACCGGGTGCGGCTCGTCGAACAAGCTGAGCTGCCGGTCGTCTTTGCGGGTGTGTCGCTGCGGCACTTTTGGGCGGCCTTCGCCGTCGACGTGCTCGGCTTCGAGCGAGGCGAGAACGGCTTTCGCCCGCTCCGTCACCACCGCCGGCACGCCGGCGAGCTTCGCGACGTGCAGCCCGTAAGACTTGTTCGTCGCGCCGGGCACGATCTTGTGCAGGAACGTGATGTCGCCTTTGTCCTCGCGGACGGCGACGTTCCAGTTGGCGGCCTCGGCGAGCGTCTGCGTCAGGTCGGTGAGTTCGTGATAGTGCGTCGCGAACAGCGTCCGGCAGCGGACGACGTCGTGCAGGTACTCGGTGATCGCCCAGGCGAGCGACACGCCGTCGTAGGTGCTCGTGCCCCGTCCGATTTCGTCGAGAATCACGACACTGCGATCGGTTGCGGCGTTCAGGATGCGGGCCGTTTCGGTCATCTCGACCATGAAGGTGCTTTGTCCGCGTCCCAGTTCGTCGCTCGCGCCGACTCGGGCGAACACGCGATCCGCGACACCGACGACCGCACTCGATGCCGGAACGAACGAGCCCATCTGCGCGAGAATCGTAATCAGCGCCGCCTGCCGGATGTAGGTGCTCTTTCCGGCCATGTTCGGGCCGGTGATGATCTGGACCCGGCCGGGGGCCGCGAGTTGAGGGTTGAGGGTTGAGGGTTGAGAAGATTCTCCATCCTCATCGCTCTCAACTCTCAACCCTGAACTCTCAACCCTCAACCCTAGAACCACGTCGTTCGGCACGAACACGCCCGCGGGCATGATGCGGTCGAGCACCGGGTGGCGGCCGCGCCGGACGTCGAGAATCGGTTCTTCGATCGGTTCCGGCCGGCACCAGCCGCCCTTGATCGCGAGCGTGGCGAGTCCGGCCTGCGCGTCGAGATTCGCCAACGCCGCGGCGGTCTGCTGCAACCGCGGCGTTTCGGCAGCGATCATGTCCTTCAGGGCATCGAACAGTTCCTGCTCGAGTGCGACGGCCCGTTCTTCGGCCCGCAGCACCTTGTCTTCGTATTCCTTCAACTCGGGCGTGATGAACCGTTCCTGGTTCTTGAGAGTTTGCTTGCGAATGTAGTCGGCGGGAATCTTGTCCTTATGCGTCGCTGTGACTTCCAGATAGTAGCCGAAGACCTTATTGAAGCCGACCTTGAGGCTGCCGATGCCGGTCCGTTCGATTTCTTTCGCCTGATACTTCGCCATCCAGGCCTTGCCGCCGCGGGCCAGATCGCGGAACTCGTCGAGCTGCGGATCAAAGCCCTCGCGGATGACGCCGCCTTCGGCGACGTTCACCGGCGGCTCGTCGCCGATCGCCCGCTCGATCGCCGCCCGCACCTCGGGACAGAGATCGAGTTGCGATTCGAGTTCGGCCAGCAGGTCGGGTCCGCCTTCAGAACCGCGACCGTCAGGAAGCGTTTTCGACGCCCCCGCGCCGTCAAGCTCCCTCTGACGGTTGCGGCTCTGATCTCGGCCTGTCAGCTTCGCCTTGAGCTTCGGCAGCAGTGCGAGCGTCTTCGCAAGGCAGATCATGTCGCGCGGGCCGGCACGGCGCGTGGCGACGCGGCCCGTGAGCCGTTCGAGGTCATATGCCTTTTCGAGCTGGTCGCGAACGTCGCGGCAGAAAACGGGGCTTGCGACGAATTCCGCGACGGCATCCAGCCGGGCGTTGATAGCCGTGATGTCGGTCAACGGGCTGCCGAGCCACTCTGCGATGAGCCGCGACCCCATGGGGGTGACGCCTTCGTCGAGGACGGCGAGCAGGCTGCCTTCCCGCTTGCCGTCGCGAAGCGTGCGTGTCAGTTCGAGGCTGCGCCGCGTCGCTTCATCGATGATAAGCGTCGTCCCTCGCCGAAACGGCTCGATTCGTGTGATGTGGCCAAGTGCGGTCTTCTGCGTCTCGCGAACGTAATCGAGCAACGCGCCCGCCGCTGCGATCGCAGGGGAATCGCCGTCGAGGTCGAAGCCTTCGAGCGTTCCCGTGCCGAAGTGCTCCAACAACGTGCGTTTTGCGGAGTCGTGGGCGAAGCGGTAGGCGGGGCGAGGGGTCCAGACGGTGCGGGGCGACGCGAGAGCGAACGCTTCAGAGCCGCGACCGTCAGAGAGCGCCTCTCGGCGACCCATGTCG
>JBAQZJ010000322.1:0-2253 GCA_049790855.1 Planctomycetaceae bacterium
GGGCTTCCGGCTGGAGCCAGCGCCCGATGACCAAACGACAGTTCATCAAACAGCGCAAATCCGCCTGGCGGCGGTTTGAACAGCTCGTCGGCGGGCCGTCGACCGTCAATTTCCGCCGGCTGAACGGCAAAGAGATCAGCGAGTATTCGCGGCTGCTGCGCGAGATCTCGCACGACCTCGCCGTCGTTCGCGCCCAAGGCTGGGATCTGCGGCTCGACGCCTACCTTAACGATCTGACCTCGCGCGGTTACAACGGCTTCTATCGCGCTCCGCCGGGAACGACGAATCAGATCGTCCGCTACTTCACGACCGACTTTCCGCGACTGTTGCGGCGGAACGCGCGCTATATGCTCGCCGGCTGCGCGCTGTTCTTCCTGCCGTTCTTCCTGTCGTGGGGACTGGTCGTCGCCGATCCCGACCTGGTCCATCGCATCGTGCCGAGCGAGCAGCTCGAAATGATCGACATGATGTACGGGCCGGACAGCGAAGTCGGCGAGGTCGCCGAGGGTTTCGGCTGGGCGCCGGGCTACGCCGAAGAACGCACCGGCATGCTCGGCTTCTACATCTGGCATAACATCGGCATCGCGTTCCGGACGTTCGCGCTCGGCATCACGTTCGGAGTCGGCACCGTCAAAGAGTTGCTGTTCAACGGCATCGCGATCGGCGCGATCTTCGGCTACGTTCAAGCGCAGGGCAACGGCGAGCGGCTGTTCAGCTTCGTGATCTCGCACGGCTCGTTCGAGCTGACGGCGATCGGCATTTCCGGCGGGGCGGGACTGATGATCGCCGACGCCCTGCTGCACCCCGGCACGCGAACCCGCCGCGAATCGCTGATGGTCCGCGGTCTGGAAGCCGTGCAGGTCGCCTGCGGAGCCGGCGGCATGCTCGCCGTCGCCGCGGTGCTCGAAGCTTACTGGTCGCCGATGCCGATTCCCGCGGTTTTCAAGTACGCCGTCGGCGCGACCTTGTGGCTGCTCGCGTTCGCGTATCTCGGGTTTGCAGGGCGCGGGAAGGATGCGAGCGACGCATGAGCAGTCTGGCTCCGCACACGACGGCACCCATCGAACGGGTTACCATCCCGTTGAGACCCCGCACGCCCGCCGGCTGTTGCGATCTTGCCGTGATGTTCTACGGCCGGCACGTCGGTCCCGCATTGCGGCTCTATCTGGCGATCGCCGGGCCTGCCGTGGCGTTCGTTTACGGCCTCGGGCGATTCGCGGGAACCGATCTCACGCTTGCCGTCATCGTCGGCATCGTCGTCTCGAAACCGCTTGGCGCCCTGACCGTCGCCGGTACGGCACGCACGATGTTCGGCGAATCGTTCGAACGATCCTCGTCGCGAACTGCGTTCCGCCGGACGCCGCTCGGCCGACTTCGCGAACTGACGCGCAGCGTTCTGACGGCCGCCGCCGTGCTGGCGGGCTTGGGATTGATCGTCGCGGTCGTCGACGATGCCTACGGCACTGGTCGACTGGCCGCGCTCGGCACGCGACCGGCGATCGTGATCGTTTCGATCGCGACGGCGGTGCTGGCGCTGCGGACAGGCGTGTTTCTCACCGAACGTGCCGCACCGGGACGCGACGTCCTGCGGGGCCTGACTGCCGGAACGCTGTTGCGGATCGTCTTCGCCGCCCCGCTCGCGTTGCTCTTCTTCGACGAGACCCGCACGACCGGCATCGTCGTCGCCGTCCTGTGGTTGCCCGTCGCGGCCTGGATCGCCCTGTGGCGATCGTTCGGCAGCGAACGTCGGTCGTTCTCAGAGATCGACCCGGCCCTGCACACGAAGCAATCCGACAAGGCGCTGTCGATCAACGAGACGGTCGGCCCCGCGATCGTGATCGCGCTCGCAACGGCCTGTCTGTCGCTCGTCGCGCTCGCGTCGATCGAGTTCGCGTTTTCGATCGCCGGATTTCCGGGGCCGCTGACCGGCCCGATCGGCGATTCGTTCGATCCGGAGTTCTTCGAGCTGAACGACGGGTTTCTGGCCTTGGGCCGCAGTCCGCTGTTCGCGGCGGCGTCGCTCGCATCGGTGCTGTTCGCCTGGCAGCTGGCCCGAATCGCATGGTTCTTCGTGTATGTCGACGCCCGCGTTCGCCGCGACTGCTGGGACATGGAACTCCTGCTCGCCCGCGAAGCCCGACGACTGGAGGAAGCATGAGGAGGCGAAAGTCGCGAGCTGAGAGTGAAATGCGATCAACCGTCTGCGTTCGGGATGCGACTCTCCGTCGGTCCCCCTCTCCCTGGGGAGAGGGG
>JBAQZJ010000323.1:0-18840 GCA_049790855.1 Planctomycetaceae bacterium
ATGCTCGCCGCCGTCGGGCTCATCTCCGACGCCGAACGCGACGCTTTGATCGCCGGGCTCGACGCGATCGCCGGCGAGATCGCCCGCGTTGACTTCGAGTTCACGACCGCGCTCGAAGACATCCACATGCACATCGAGACGGCGCTGATCGGCCGGCTCGGCGACGTCGGCCGCAAGCTCCACACCGGCCGCAGCCGCAACGACCAGGTCGCGACCGATCTCAAGTTGTACGTGCGCGACGCGATCGACCAAATCGACGCTCTGCTCGAAGCGGTCCAGCGGGCGTTCGTCGAGCGTTGCGAACGCGACGCCGACGTCGTGCTGCCGGGTTACACCCACCTTCAACGGGCGATGCCGGTGCTTGCGCCGCACTACTGGCTCGCCTGGTGCGAGAAGTTTCAGCGCG
Organism: Planctomycetaceae bacterium; assembly: GCA_049790855.1. Lineage (GTDB taxonomy): Bacteria > Planctomycetota > Planctomycetia > Planctomycetales > Planctomycetaceae > JACCRE01. The sequence goes on from JBAQZJ010000323.1 coordinate 407, forward strand.
ACCGCGACCGGCTCGCCGACTGCCGGAAACGGGTCAACGTCAGCCCGCTCGGTGCTGCGGCGCTGGCGGGAACGAGTTTGCCGATCGACCGGCATCTCACCGCATCACTGCTGGGTTTCACCGAGCCGGCGGCGAACAGCCTCGACGTGTCGAGCGACCGCGATTTTCTCGTCGAGTACTGCTTCGCGCTGTCGCTGGTCGCCGTCCATCTTTCGTCGTGGGCTGAAGAATGGATTCTCTGGTTCACGAATGAATTCGGCTTTCTGAGACTGCCCGACGCCTACACGACGGGCAGCAGCATCATGCCGCAGAAGCGGAACCCCGACGTGCCGGAACTGGTCCGCGGCAAGAGCGCCCGCGTCATCGCGACGGTGCCGCAGTTGCTGATCCTGCTCAAAGGACTGCCGATGGCGTACAACCGCGACTTACAGGAGGACAAGCTCGCCGCGTTCGACGCCACCGACACCGCCGTCGCCTGTCTCGAACTGCTGCCCGACGTCGTCGCCGGGGCCGAACTGAACCGCGAACGGATCGCCGCTCGGCTGGACGACGGATTTCTCGACGCGACCGCCTTGATGGAATACCTCATCAAGCGGGGCGTGCCGATGCGGACCGGGCACGAGATCGTCGGCAAGCTCGTCGCCAAATGCGAAGCGGAACAGCGCCGACTTGCCGATCTGTCGATCGACGAGTTGCGGGCGGCCAGCGACGCGATCGACGGCGACGTCTTCGCGGTACTGGGCACGCGAAACGCGGTCGCGGCGCTCGTCAGCTACGGTTCCGGCGGCAAAGATCCGGTCGCCGAGCAGGTTCGCGCGTGGCGGCAACGACTTCGCCTGTGAGCGGACCACCGCGTCGGCCTTAATTCGCCCGACCGATGCGACCGCCAGAGACGACGCCGGCATTGGGCGGGTTGCCCTGCGGTGTCCCGATTGCGACCGGTGAATCTCCGAATTCGCATCGGCGTCTATTGATTTTTTGTTGACGCGGACATTTTGTCGCGTCAACATTGTGTTCACTTGACATTTTCGTTTTCCTCCGCCGGCGACGCCATTCGGCTTGTTCGCGGCGCAGAACGTTCTCCGGCAATCAGGGTCCGTCATCCCGCCGGGGCCGCGTCTTGCGACGCGAGATCATCTCTTTCTTTTCGCGGTGCCAGAGAGGAGCGCGTCATGACGGCTTCCGTTCGATCGTGCGCGGTGCGTCGGCGAGGGTTCACCCTCATTGAACTTCTGGTGGTGATTGCGATCATCGCCGTCCTCATCGCCTTGTTGCTGCCGGCGGTGCAACAGGCCCGCGAGGCCGCCCGCCGGACCCAGTGCAAAAACAACCTCAAGCAACTGGGGCTGGCCCTGCACAATTACCACGACACGTACGGCATGTTCGTCTACCGCAAGGGCGGCACGACGGGTCCGGCGCCAAGTTACACCTGCCCGGCCGACCGTGATATTACGAACTGCGAACGACTGAGCGGCTATTACGGTCTGCTGCCCTACATCGAGCAGACACCGCTGTACGAAAAGATTCGCGCCGGTGACATCCCCAACGGTTTCGGTCCGAACGGACCGGCGGGGTGGCGCAGCTGGAGCGTCTGGAACGTGACGATTCCCGGCCTGCTTTGTCCCTCTGACGGCGGCAGCATGTCGAACCGGCCGGTGAATTACGTCTTCAGCGTCGGAGACACGATCGTCAACAATTTGAACCGGCATGACACTCGCGGGCTGTTCGGGGCCAGTTTCATCAACGGGAGCGGCGTGAGCCGCAACGGCGGGACAAGGATCGCCGCCATCACCGATGGCACGAGCAACACGATTGCAATGAGCGAGCATCTGCGGAGAAACCTGAGTCGCCGGGCCGGCAATCAGGTGCGCATCAAAGAGGGCGTCGTGCAGGGCATCGCGGGTCTGCGGAACAATCCCGGTCAATGCCTGGCGACCGTGGGGGTCAACGGCTATTACGCGGCGTCGGTGACTGCGAAAGCCCGTCACGGATGGCTGATCTGGGACGGACAAATGGAACGGGTCGGCTTCACCACGATCACGCCGCCGAACGGACCTTCGTGCGCCGAAACGAACAATCCGAACGCCGACGCGAATCACACGGTCATCGCCCCGAGCAGCAATCACACCGGCGGCGTCATCGTCGTGATGGCCGACGGCAGCGTCCGGTTCGTCAGCGAAAACATAGACACGGGGGTACTCTCCGCCAAGAGCGTCAATTCTGGTCTCAGTCCTTATGGAATCTGGGGAGCGCTCGGCAGCAAAGACGGCGGCGAGGTCGCGACACAGTTCTGATCGTTCCTTTTGTCGAGAACCGTACCACTCGTCAGGGCAAAGAGACGGCCGCTTTCCTCTCAAGCGTCGTCCAGTACCCCGGCAGCCCCTGCTTCGTTTCCAGCAGGATTTCCAGAATCGCTGTGCGATCCTCAACCGAAAGGTGTGAGAACTCTTCGCTTGCGCCCTGGCCCGTCAGCACCTCGTGCAGCCGGCGATAGACGACCGCTTTCACCGATTCGGGCAGCCCCTCGAAGGCGTCGGAGTAAATCAGGTAACTGCACGGATATTTGAACATCCGCGTCGTCAGGTCGAGATCGCGCAGCGAGCGGCCTTTCGAGTCGCGAACACCGTGCCCCATGAACGTCTCGGCGAAGCCCGACGTGCCGGCAATCGGGGCAGTCAGCTTCGCCTCGTCGCTGAAGAGCAGGTATTCGACGAGCGATTCGGCGGCATTCGCGATGCGGCGGGTCGTGCTGTCGCGAAGTTCGTCGCCACCCTCGCCGAAGGCTTCGTCGAGTACCTTCTCGTCCCACAACGCCCGCTTCGCCGCGAAGTTCGCCTGAATGATCTTGTTGTGCGTGCCCGTCTGGTGCTCCATGACCATCAGGGCGATGATGTCGCTGTGCGTCGAAGGATAGGCCGACAGATCGAGCCGGTCGGAGATGTCGGTGACGTTCAGATTCTCGGGCAGATACTGTTCAGGCTTCGTCTTGTCGCGGACGATCAGGTTGCCGAGGTGCTTCTGGTCGCCGTGCGTGCCCGTCACGTACCAGCCGCCCCAGCGCTCCTCGAGCGGACTCTGCTGATCGATGCGGAACGAGCCGGCCGAAAGCACCGGCAGCCCGCCGGCGTCGCTGTACACGCTCCGTACGACGTGGCCGGGAACGCCGCCGGTATGCGCCGACGAGGCGTGACAGATCAGGCAGTTGTCGGTCTGCCGCAACAGCGTCGCCTCCGATCGATTCTCCTGGTCGACGGTGTAGAACACCGCCCCGAGATCGGGATCGACCGCCGTGACTTCGATGACCTCGCCGTCCTTGCAGAACCCGACGTAGACGTCGTCGGTGAAGTAAATCGCCCGCGGCGTCCGGGGCGCGATACGGCTTCGCTGCAGACTCGTTTTCGAGTAGACGAGCATCTGCGACGACGTGTCGACGTCGAGTTCCTTCAGCAACGACTGCAACCAGCCCGACTCGTCGTCGTACTCGAGCTGCGCGTCGCCTTGGGCGATGCGTTCCTGAAGTCTCGAGACGGCGTTGTGCGGCGTCGCGGTCGCATAGCCGATCGATTCGTGTTCGTATTCGACTTCGCTGGCGGTCGCCTGTCCCGTCCAGACGAACGGCAGGACCAGTGACAGCAGCAGCGATCGGAACGCGACTCGACTCGGGGCATCGGCAGGCATGTCGTTCCTCCGGCATTCTTCATCGGCCGCCGGCCCCCAAAAAAGGATGCCGACATCCGATTTTGGCTCCGCTTCCCGGATTGATCAAGCGAGAATCGGGGATTTCAGGCGGATGCCGGCAGGATGAGTACGAACGCCGCGTCGATTCCGACTGATGAAGAACGCCGTTCCCGTTGTCAGGGATCACGCCGGCCGATCGTCTTTCCACGCCCCGATCAACTCGTGCGCGTTCTGCTTGTCATTCTGAATGAGCAGGTCGAAGCCGCCGGAAAAGACGAGGCGGGCCACATGGCCGTGCGGCTCGACGTAGGCCACGAATCGCGGATCGACGTGGACCTTGCTTCCCTCGGGCGTCTCGAAACACAGCATGCCACCACCGGCTTCGGCGTTCATGACGGCAGCCCCTTCGCCTGACTGGACAGATGCGATCGTGCGGGAACGACTCCTGCTGTCGTCCATCATAGCGGCATGCATGCGTGGTCGTGCAGAGGCGACCACCGCAGCGTCATTCGACCGCCGAAACGGAGAAGTGCGGATTCTCGATGATGCCGAATGTATTGCCGAACGGATCGGCGACCGCCGCGACCTTGATTCCCTCGCCGACGTCCTTCAACGCTTCACGAACCTCCGCCCCGAGCGACTCCAACCGCTCGACCGCCGCCGCGGCATCGGCCACGCCCCAATAGGCGACCGTCCCACCCGGTCCCGGCGTCCCGCCCGGCACCAACCCCAACTCGAACCCGCCGACACTGAATCCGACGTAGAACGGCTGATCGAAATACGGCTCCCGTTCGAGGACGCGAGCGTACCAGATCTTCGCCGCGGCGAGATCGGTGACGTAATAGATGACGGTGCGGAGGCCGCGGATCATTCACTCTCCTTCGAGATATTGAGATTGCCCGACTCTCGCCGCCGTTCTATCTCGTCCATGATTTCATCGACCGTCACAGGACCATTGATCCTGTGGCGCTCCTCAGTGTAGTTGCCGGAACCGTTCGTGAACTGGTTGAGGAACCGGATCGTGTTCACGACACCGATCTCGCGGCAGAGAATGCGGATGGCAGCCGCCGTCAACTCGGCGGGAGGAACGATTCGACCTTTCATTATGCGGTCTCGTGACGAGGAGACACTCCGATCTCTCTACGCCGTTCGCGCCGAAACGACAGGAAATCTTTCCACGTATCCTGCGGGCGGTCCAGCATGTCGGTAATGACGGCTGATGCATAGCCCTGAAGTTCGCGGAAAAGCAGACGGCGTTCGGCTTCCGCCGGGATGATGTCCTCCAGATACTGCCCGCGATGGACGATCGAAGTCCGGAGGCCGGACTTATCAGTCAGGTTTTTGAACCGCTCCAAGATCTGCGCATACTCCTGGGGATTGGAAGCAACATGACACGCGATTTCCTTCGTGGCCTCGGTCATCCCGCTGTACGAATCCGGGGCCGCAAGAAACTCCATGAGCGTCATCGCGCGAATGAATCGGTGTGTGTCGCTGCCGGCCTCTAGAACGTCACGAAAAAGAGCCAGGACATGTCGAGCAATCGACCCAATCTCCCCGTTGCCCGGCGGCAGGCGTGGAGCGCGGTCCAATTCCACGCCGAGACCTTGCACGATGCTCACGGTCACCACGGGACCGGCGATCAAATAGCTCTCGTGATCCTCGGGTGCGAAGAGAATCGCTCCCCAATGCGGGCCTGAACCAACCCAACTGCCGGCGCGTCCAGGTAACGTATCGGGCAGGTCGAATCGGCAGAAATCGAAGCGAATCATGTCTAGGATCGGCTCGACGTGACGATTCAGGCGTTGCAGTAGCAAACGGTCAAACCGGTGATCAGCGTCGAGGAATTCGTTCCACTCCAATCCGAATCGGAAGGCGATTGCAGGATTGTGCGCGAAGACCTCGGGGCCGAAACCCGTCAATGTCGTTTGAACCTCTCGGAGTCGCTGGCCTTCCAAGTGGTCAACGGCGCAGTCGCGGTTCAACGTCGCGTTCGGAACTGGGCGAAGTTCACCGACATCAAAGCCGTTGGGTGGGTAAAGAACACACCCGTCGATCTTGTGGGGTTGCTCGACCTGGAGGCGAGACAACGGCATCACGATCAGCCGCTCACCGCTACCGAACCCGTCGGCAAAGTCAGCAAGGATGCCCATTGGCACTCGTTTCCTCGGCGGGCTTACTGGATTCCGTGAACTGTCGGACAACTCCGCTAGCGGTTCGGTTCGTTCAGCCGCGACAGAGGATCAATCACACGCTGTTACCGCATATTCACCGGATCGACGTCCACCACATACTCCACCCCCGCCGCGGCGGGGAGATCCTTCTCGACGATCCGCCACAACTCACGAATCGGCTCCAGCGTCTCAGCGGAGAGTTGAAAGTGAAAACGGTACTGGCCCTTGAGTTTGGCAATTGGGGCCGGGGCGGGGCCGAGGATTTCGATCGAGAGTCCTTTCGCCGCGGCGAACTTCTCGAACAGGCCGGCCATCTCGAGGGCGTGCGTGCGGACGGCCGTTTCGTCGTCGCCGCGGAGGATCACACGGGCGAGGCTGCGGAACGGCGGGACTCCCATCGCTTCGCGGTCGCGCATTTCGTCGGTCACGAAGCCAAGGTAGTCGTGCTCGCTCGCCCGGCGGATCGCCGGCTCGCTGGGGGAGGAACTCTGCACGAAGACCCGACCGCCGCGCGAGCTGCGACCAGTTCGGCCTGCCACCTGGGCGATGAGCTGAAACGTCCGTTCGCTGGCCCGCAGGTCGGGTTGATGCAGCAGCGTGTCGGCGTCGACGACGCCGACGAGCGTCACGTTCGGAAAGTCGAGACCCTTGGCGATCATCTGCGTGCCGAGCAGGATGCGGACGTCGCCCTCGCGGAACGCCGTCAGCACGGCGTCGTGGCTGCCGGGCTTCTTCATCGCGTCGCTGTCCATGCGGGCGCAGGAAATGTCGGGAAACTTCGCCCGCACCTCTTCTTCGAGCTTCTGCGTGCCGGTGCCGACGTACCGCATCGCGTTATTGCCGCAGGAGGGACAGGTGCGGGGCACCTCTTCCTCGATGCCGCAACTGTGGCAGATGGACTTGCGCTTGTCCTTGTGCCAGGTCATCGTGATGTCGCAGTCGCGGCATTTGACGCTGGCCCCGCACGCGGGACACCAGATCGCCGGGCTGAAGCCCCGCAGGTTCAGGAACAGGATCACCTGCCCGCCATCTTCGAGCGCCAGCCGCATCGCACTGCCGAGCGCCCGCCCGATCGCGCTGCCCTTGCGGACGTGCGGGTCGTTGCGGACGTCGACGACGACGACCGGCGGCAACGGCAGCTTGCCGACCCGCTTGTGCAGGCTGATCAGCCGGTCCTGGCCCGTCAGCACGCGGTGCCAGCTTTCGAGCATCGGCGTCGCACTGCCGAGGATCAACGGCACACCCTCGATGCGGGCGCGCTCCCGCGCGACGTCGCGGGCGTGATAGCGGGGGACCGTCTCCTGCTTGAAGGTCGTCTCGTGCTCTTCGTCGATGATGATCAGTCCGAGATGCGGGCAGGGGGCGAAGACGGCACTTCTCGCTCCAACGACGACCTGCACCTTCCCGGCGGCGATCTGCGTCCAGTGCCAGTGCCGCTCGCTGTCGGACAGGTGGCTGTGCAGCACGGCGACGCTGTCGAACCTTGTGCGGAACCGGCGGATCGTCTGAGGCGTGAGGCTGATTTCGGGCACGAGCACGATCGCCTGCCGACCGTAAGAGACCGCCTCGCGGATCGCCTGAATGTAGACCTCGGTCTTGCCGCTGCCGGTCACGCCGTGCAGCAGAATCGTCTCGTGCCGGCCCGATCGCAGGACGGCGTGAATGCCCTCCAATGCATTCTTCTGCTCTTCGTTGGGGACGAAATCGTCTTCCGAGACGACAGGTTCGCTTTCGTAGCCGGTCGTTTCCTCGCGCAGCCGGACCGCCTCGACATAGCCCTTCTGCTTCAGACTGTTGATCGGCCCCGGACCGCAATCGGCGGCGCCGGTGATCTCTTCGCCGCGCAGCGGATCGGTGGAGGCGACGAGCACCTCCATCACGGCGCGCTGTTTCTTGGACAGCGACAGCGCTTCGTAGGCCTGCCGGCCCGATTCCGTCGGGCGGAAATAGGTCAACAGCCGCGTGCCCGACTGCTTCTTGACGCCGGCGGGGACGACGCCGTGCAGCACCTGCCCCCAACCGCACAGGTAATAGTCGGCGATCCATTGCGTCAGCCGGAGCATCTTCGGCGAAACGAGCGGCTCGCGATCGACGACCGCCGCGACCGACTTGAGTTTCCGGCTCGTCGGCTCCGGCGGCCCGACCGCGACGACGTAACCCGCCTCGGACCGATCGCCCCGGCCGAACGGCACCCGCACCCGCTGCCCCGGCCCGACAAGATCGCGCAACTCGTCGGGAATCAGGTAGGTGTAAACCGTCGACAATGGCTTGTTGAGCACGACTTGCGCCGCGAGCAGATCCTGCTCGGCCGCCTGTTCCCACGGCATCGGGGCCGCCGGAGCCGGCTCGTCGCCGAACAGGCTCGATTGCATGGGCAGGCCGACCGTCGGGGGCCGCGGAGTGGGGGAAGTGTCATCCGAACGCACGGGAAGCATCAACCGGTGGGTTTCGTTAGGCTTTCGGCGGGAAACGCTCGATTTCGCCGGCATCGTGAATCTCTCGTGAAAGCCCCTCTTTATTGAACAATTGTATACTATCCAGAGAGGCGCGTCAAGCGTCACTCGGCGTAAGGATCGTCTCGCGGGGCACGATCGCCGGCAAGGCTGCAACGATGTCCGCCGGTTCCGGTGCGACCCACGTTTCCCGCGGGAAAGGCTCCGACAGCCGATTCTCCTGAGTTGGAAATTTGTGGAAGAAGATTGGCCGCAAAGAGGCGCAAGGAACACAAAAAGAGAAGTGGACATCGCGCCGAACTTCGAAGCGACAGACAGGACGGCGCTCTTTTTGCGCCCTTTCGTGTCTCTTCGCGGCAACAAGCCTTCATTGCAATGAACGGTAATTCAGGACATTAGAGTGCCACCCAACGCCATGCGTCGTGCCATGCGGTACGGATCGGGAGAGTGAACCGACCGCGGCGTCTAAACGTTTCCTCTTTTGGCAGGATGACCGGAGCCGCACTGCGAGGTGATCCCTTTGCCGGTCGTTTTGCACTCGGGGTATAATCCCGGTGACGCTGCGAAGTGCGGTGTCGGTTCCCCCCGTTCGAGGAGATGTGATGCGCTCGTCCGTCGGCCGGCACGAAGAGGCTGTGATGGATGCATCTCGCATGCAGGCGAGACGGCTGCATCGCGACATCGATCTGGCGATCGTGCTGATTCTGACGCTCGTTTCCGGGGTCGCCTCGGCGCAGGAGAACAAGCCGAAGAACGACGTCGGCTCGCCGCCCGCGAAGGTCATTACGCTGTCCAGCCCGATCGACGAGACCGTCGCGGGCCGGGTGCAGAACGTCGCGCTTCAACTTCAGGCGGATGCTGCGCACACGTCGCAGGAAGGGATTCTCGTTCTTGAAATCACGCCCGGCTCCAGCAAGTTCGGGGCGGTTCGCGATCTCGCGCAGTTCCTCACCTCGGCGGAGGTCTCGAAACTGCGGACCGTCGCCTGGATCCCTGAGTCGGTCGACGGGAACAACGTCGTCGTTGCGCTCGCCTGCAACGAGATCGTCATGCATCCAGACGCCGAGCTGGGCGACATCGGCCGTGGACAGGCCGTCGATCCCGCCGACGCCGACTTCGTGTTGCGGCTTGCCGATCGACGGCACAACGCGAAGCTGAGCCCGGCGATCGTCAAGGGGATGCTCGACCCGCAGGTCGCCGTGCTGCGGGCGACGATCGGCGAAGGGCCGAACGCCGTGGTCCGCATCGTGACGGCCGACGAGTTGAAACAGCTTCAGGACCGAACGACCGAACGAGTGATGACCGAGCCGGTCAAAGAGGCCGGAACCGCCGGTCTGTTCTCCGGAAATCAGGCTCGACGGCTGGGAATTCTCGCCGCGGGAACGGCGACGACGCGGCAGGATCTTGCGGACCTGTACGACCTGCCCAGTGCCGCGTTGCGTCCCGACCCGATCGCCGGGAAAGCGCCGAAGGTCGCGTTCATCAAAGTCGACGGCATCATTGAGCCGGTGCTGGAGCAGTTCGTCATCCGCCAGATCGATCGCGCGGTGGCCCGCGGCGCCGATCTGATCATCTTCGAGATCGACTCTCCCGGCGGTCTGCTGCTGTCGAGTCAGGAACTGGCGTTTCACATCGCGAATCTCGACCCGAAGAAAGTCCGCACGGTCGCCTACGTGCCCGATCAGGCGATTTCGGGCGCGGCGATCATCGCACTCGGTTGCGACGAGATCTATCTGCACCCGCGAGCGACGATCGGCGATGCCGGTCCGATCGAGACCCGCGACGGCCAGGCGTTCGAGCGGGCGCCCGAGAAGATTCTCTCGGCCCTGAGAAAGACATTGCGGGAACTGGCCGACATGAAGGGTCGTCCGCCCGCCGTCTGCGAGGCGATGGCCGACAAGGATCTCGCCGTGTACGAGGTCACGCATCGCGACACCGGCCGGTCCTGGTTCCTGACCGAAGCGGCGATTCACGAGGCGGCGGGCGAATGGATCAAAGGCCCGCTGGTTCCCGAATCGCGACCCGACAACCTGCTGACCGTCGGCGGGAATCGTGCTCACGAGTTGAAGATCGCCGAGCCGCCCGTCGCCGACCTCGACGAACTGAAACAGCGACTCGGCATTCCGGCGAACGTGCATCTCAACCCGGTCGGCCGGACGTGGGTCGATTCCTTGATTTTCCTGCTCAACCAGCCGGTCGTCGCCGGAATGCTGATCGCACTCGGCATCGTGCTGATCTACCTCGAACTGCATTTCATGACGGGGTTGCTCGGCATCATGTCGGCGTTGTGCTTCGCGGTCTTCTTCTGGTCGAAGTTTCTCGGCGGCACGGCGGGCTGGCTCGAGGTCGTGCTGTTCGTGTTGGGACTGGCCTGCATCGCGATGGAGGTGTTCATCATTCCCGGCTTCGGCGTGTTCGGAGTCTCGGGCGGGCTGCTGCTGTTCGCCGCGCTGATCATGGCGATGCAGACGTTCGGCAACTTCGCGCCAGGCACCGATTTCAACCAGTTGACGCAGACCATCGGCGTGTTGAGCGGGGCGATCATCGTGACGGTCGGGGCTGCGGTCCTGATGAGCCGGTTCCTGCCTCGCATGCCGATCCTCGGAGCGATGATCCTCGCTCCGCCGGGATCGGAAACCGACGTCGGCCCGCGGCTGCGGCCGCTCGACGACGGAACAGGGCCGGGATCGCTCATCGGCAAGCGCGGGCGGACGAAAAGCCCGCTGCGCCCCGCCGGAAAGGCCGAGATCGAAGGCGACTACCTCGACGTCTTCAGCGACGGCGGCTTCATCGACGCGGGAACCGTCGTCGAGGTCGTCCGGCGAGAGGGAAACCGGGTGATCGTCCGCGAGATCGTTTAGAGTCGCGAGCGGACGCGTCGGCCGAGGCCGACGGCTAAACCCCCGGAACGTTGCAACTTTCGTCGCGGTTGGTACAGTGCTACGCGACACAACAGGGTAAAACTGGGATCAGGCGACCGCATCGCCGAGGCCGGGACGCCGGTCGATTTCTTGTAACATGCGGTCGCAGAAAGGGTTGCGATGTCGATTACGAAGGACGATAAGCAGCGAATCGTTGGCGAATATCGTCGCGACGACGCCGACAGCGGTTCGCCGGAAGTGCAGGTCGCGGTGCTCAGCCACCGGATCAATGCATTGACCGAACATTTGCGGTCGGCGAAGAAGGATCACTCCAGTCGACGCGGGCTGCTGGCGATGGTCAGCAAGCGGCGTCGGCATCTCAACTACCTGGCGCGCACGGCTCCGGAAACCTATCAGGAACTGGTGCGGCGTCTCGGTCTGCGGAAGTGACGTGGTCGGGCGGCCTTGGTGGCCGCCCGATTCGTTTTTCGCTTTCGTCGGGAGCGAAGACGATCGGTCCGGCGCGCCACTGGCGTGATCTTCGGTTTCCGATCATCGGGGCCGGCTGCCCCGCTCTTTCCGCCCGCCGAAACGCTGTTGGTCGGCGTCGGATCGGAACGAAGCGTACAAATTCTCTTGTCACCTGTCTCTCGGGCGGGTCCAGACGGCGATCGCACGCCGCCCGCCCCTGCCGTCGAACTTTCCCGTTCGCGCCGTGGCCCGTCAGGCGGGCTCGTGAAGCGGGCGGGCGACGGCGTACACCGGCGATGCCGGGCTAGGAACGAAGCGTGGGCGAATCTATTTTCGGGCAGAAAGTCTCCGTCGAACGTGAAATCGGAGGACGGACCTTCCGTCTGACGACGGGCCAGATGGCCAAGCAGGCCAGCGGGGCGGTCCTTGTGCAGCATGGCGAGACGGTGTTGTTCGTCGCCGCTCAGACCGGTCCGCCGCGACCGGGCATCGACTTCTTCCCGCTGCAGGTCGACTACCGCGAGCGTCTCGCCGCCGCCGGCCGATTCGCGGGCGGCTTTCTCAAGCGGGAAGGCCGGCCGACGACCCGCGAAATCCTCACGGCCCGCGTCACCGACCGTCCGCTCCGCCCGCTGTTTCCCAAGGGCTACAAGGACGAGGTCCAGATCCAGGCGAACGTCCTCGCCGTCGACGGCGAGAACGACCCGTCGCCGATGTGCTGCACCGGGGCGAGCGCGGCGTTGATGGTTGGCTCGGCCCCCTTCGGAGGCCCCGTCGCCAGCGTGCGCGTCGGGCGGATCGACGGGGAGCTCGTGCTGTTTCCGACGCACTCGGAAATGCAGCAGAGCGACCTCGACCTGATCGTCGCCGGCAACGAGAGCGAAATCTCGATGATCGAGGGCTTCGCGAACCAGCTTCCCGAAGACGAGATGGCCGAGGCGATCGAATACGCCCATCGGTCGCTGCAAGAGCTTTGCGAACTGCAACGCGAGCTGTTGAAGAAGCTCGGCATCGAGAAACCGGCCTTCACCCCGCCTCATGAGAATCCGTTCAAAGCGGTGTTGCGCGACAAGGCGTACGACACCCTCCGCGAGGCGAAGACGACCGGCAAGAAACAGGAGCGGTCGGAGAAGGTTCGAGAGGTCAAGCAGAACCTGCTCGAAGAGTTCTTTCCGAACGAGGCCGAAGTCACGCACGACGGTCATACCCGCGCCCAGTTCCACGACGCCTTCTACAGCCTCGAGGACCGCGTCGTTCGCGACCTGCTGCTCGAAGGACGACGGCTCGACGGCCGACGGACCGACGAGTTGCGGGCGATCGACTGCCACGCGGGCGTCCTGCCGCGCGTGCATGGCTCGGCGTTGTTCACCCGCGGCGAGACGCAGAGCCTGGCGACGATCACGCTGGGCACCGTCCGCGACCAGCAGCGGGTCGACGGCCTGTTCGGCGAATACACCGAACGGTTCATGCTGCACTACTACTTCCCGAGCTACAGCGTCGGCGAAGTCCGCCCGATCCGCGGGCCGGGCCGGCGTGAGATCGGTCACGGCGTGCTCGCCGAGCGCAGCGTCTACCCGATTCTGCCCTCACCCGAGAAGTTCCCGTACACGATTCGCTGTATCAGCGACATCATGGAGTCGAACGGCTCCAGCTCGATGGCGAGCGTGTGCAGCGCGACGCTGGGATTGATGGACGCCGGCGTGCCGATCACGCAGCCGGTCGCCGGGGTGTCGATCGGACTCGTCCGCGAGTCGGAAGACCGCTTCACGCTGCTGACCGACATCATGGGCGACGAAGACCACTTCGGCGACATGGACTTCAAGGTCGCCGGCACCCAGAAAGGCATCACCGGCATCCAGCTGGACCTGAAGATCACGGGCATCAGCCACAAGATCATCCGCGACACGCTGGTGCAGGCCCGCACGGCCCGCATCGAGCTGCTCCGCCAGATGCTCTCGGCGATCCGCCGGCCGCGGAAGGAGATCAGCCCGACCGCCCCGCGACTGCTGCAAACGAAGATCGACCCCGAGAAGATCGGCCTGCTGATCGGACCGGGCGGCAAGACGATCCGCGCGATCCAAGAGCAGACCGGCGCCACCATCGACGTGCAGGACGACGGCACCGTCACGATCTCGTCGGCCGCCGCCGAGGGTGCCGAAGCCGCCATGGCGCGGGTCGAGGCGCTCGCCGAGGACATCAAGGTCGGCCGAATCTACAACGGCACCGTCAGCAGCATCAAGGATTTCGGTGCGTTCATCGAGATCGCCCCCGGCAAAGACGGCCTCTGCCACATCAGCGAGCTGGCCGAAGGCTTCGTGAAGAGCGTCAGCGAGATCTGCAAGATCGGCGACAAGCTGCGGGTCAAGGTGATCGCCGTCGACGAACAGAACCGCGTCAAACTCAGCCGCAAAGCCGTCCTCGCCGAGGAAGCCGGCGGCGACGGCGCACCGGCCGCGGCGGCTGCCGGATCGCAGTTCGAGGACGACGAAGAGGATTGATTTCGAGGACGAATGCGACATGGACGACGCCGGCGGGACGGAAATCCCCGCCGGCGTTTCCCGTTTCCTCTCCCGCCCCTCACGCTATGACGGTCCACACGCGCGCCGTCGGTCAAGACGATCGATCACATTCGGCCGAAATCGCCGCGCTCGCCGGCGGGCTGGCCCACGAGATCAAGAACCCGCTCTCGACGATCGGGTTGAATCTCGAACTGCTCGCCGAAGAAATCGGCACGCCGGCCTCGCCCCGCGAGCACCGCATGCTCCGCAAGGTCGAGAACGTCCAGCGGGAATGCGATCACCTGCGTGAGATCCTCGACGCCTTCCTGCAGTTCGCCTGTGCCGGCGAACCGGACCTCGAAACCTGCGACCTGAACGACGTCGTTCGCGACTTCCTCGACTTTTACCGCCCGACGGCCGCGGCCGACGGCATCGACGTCAGCCCGCATCTCGCCTCCGACCTGCCCGCTTTGCGGCTCGATCGTCGACTGATGCGGCAGATGCTGCTGAACCTCGCCCTGAACGCCCAGCAGGCGATGCCCCAGGGCGGCCTGCTCGAAATCCAGACGAGCCTCGCCGACGACGCCGTCGCGCTCCGCGTGATCGACAACGGCTGCGGCATGGACGCGGCCACGACCGCGAAAATGTGGCAGGCGTTCTTCAGCCGCAAACCCGGCGGCAGCGGCCTCGGCCTGCCGACGGTGCGCAAGATCATCGAATCTCATAACGGCACGATCGCCTGCGAGAGCGCAGTCGGTCAGGGGACGCGGTTTACGATTCGCTTACCAGCGCGGTGAAAGGCGAGCGATATGCGATCCGTTTTTGCTCTCCTGAAGTCTGCGACGAACGCCGAAGTCACGGCATTTCTCCAACGGACGTATTCCTTTCAAATGGGTCCACCATGGATCAACGCGGTCCAAGGCGATCCGTGCCTCTATATCAACTTCGTGCAGTACAAGCACGTAGTTTCAGAACCCGATGAGCAAACCGAGATTATCCGACAACTCGGGCATGAACCGTCGGTCGTCATTATGGCAGACGTATCCGGCCGACATCCTGGTGACGAGCAGGTCAGCCGTTTCGTGACGGCAATCCTGACCCAATTCCCCGGAGTGGCGCAAGACGAATATACACCTCACTGCTGGACCCTCGATGAAGTTCTCCAAGGCGATCTAGTCGACGGACACCCATTCTTTGATTACCGCGGGTGGTATGGCGCTGACTCGAATCATGCCTAACTGCATACGCGGGGCTGTCCCTGACGGGGTCAGTGAGTCAGTCGGTGTTTGGGCGGCGGGACTTCGTCAATAGTCGCCGCCGGCATGTCATCAGACTCACCAAACCCGTCCCGCCAGCCAGTCCGGTCAACAGCAGCGAGCCGGGTTCGGGGACGGCGGCGGGGGCGAGGCCGGTGTCGCGGAGCATCGCCACGTCGAGCGCCGAGATCTCGTAGCGGACGCCGTCGGTAAACACGACGCCGTTCATCAGGTCGGGAATCAGGTTCTCGCCCGGTCGGGGCAACGTGTTGCCGAGATGAAAAATGTTTCCAAACGTCAGCGGGACAGGACCGCCGTAAACAGCCTGGGCCAGTTCGCCGACGAAGAAGAAGTCTGATCCGTCGAAGACTGTCAGGTCGTCGAAGACCGATGCATATTGCCGGTCGACGTCGGTGTTCGTGGGCAGCGTGCCGTTGAACTGATCGCGCCAGCCGTTGAAGCCGAGCGCATGGCCGAGTTCGTGCAGCATCACCGACATGGCGTCAGTGGCGTTGGGGACGCCGGTGGGAACCGGCGCCGTGCGCAAAGTCGGATCGGGATCGAACCAGAGTTCGTTACTCAGATACGTCGGGTTGAAGGTGAGTTCGATATCGGGGTCGGCACCGTTCGGGTCGATTCCCGTAAGGATCTCCGAAGGGGCTCCGTCCCGGAAGATGTCGTAGCTGCCGTTGTTTCCGACGAAGGTGTTCGTCAGGCTGCGACCGGTTCCGCGGGGGATGCCGGGTCGAAACGGACGACCACGTCGAGCGTCGCGTTGCCGTCGAAATGGCGTGCCCAGTCGGCCCCCGCAGCGAGCGTGTGAGACCGGATGCGGTCGTGCCACACCGCGTTGGCACCACCGGGGTCGTCGAACGCCACGGTGTATTGGATCTCGGCCCGGGCCGTTGAAACCCAAGTCAGAGAGCCGGCGATCAGGACGACAGAACCAAAAAACCGGACGGACATTTGCATCGTATTGCACTTCCGGCTTGGGAAACCGCCCCAGTGACCGGCTCGCAGAATATCGTGAACATAAATATCATCGGTGCGTCGATCAGATGCAAGAGGCCGATCTATCGTTTTTGAGTCACGCTATGGAGTTTCCGGGCGTTCGCGGAGCCAGACTCGCCAAGCATCTGTCGCCATACACCACAAGAGAGTCCGAACATGGCCAAGAAGGCAGCCCCCAAAGCGGTCAAAAAGGCCGCCGCCAAGCCTGCGAAGGCGGCCAAACCGCGTCAAGCGGCCGCGAAGCCGAAGCTCCTTTCAGGTGGCAACCCTCAGATCGCGAAGGCCTGTGGCGACGCCCCCGTGCAGGCCTACATCGCGGCCATGCCGGGTTGGAAACGCGACATTGGGCGCCGCATCGACGCGCTGATCGTGAGCACCGTCCCCGGCGTGCAAAAGGCCGTCAAATGGAACTCGCCCTTCTACGGAGTCGAGGGCCAGGGCTGGTTCCTCAGCCTGCATTGCTTCACGAAGTACGTCAAAGTGGGTTTCTTCCGCGGCACGTCGCTAAATCCGGTCCCTCCCGGCGAGTCTAAGCAAAAGGAAGTGCGCTACCTCGACATCCACGAAGACGACCAATTCGACGAAGCCCAATTCGCCGCCTGGGTGAAGCAAGCCAGCCAATTGCCCGGCGAACGAATGTGAGCGGTGTGCGCAAGCGTGAACGGATGCAGGGCTACGAACCTCGACGAGGACATACAAGTCAAGACCCCGAGCTGTTGCGCCGCCTGCTGCGCGCGAAGGACCGGATGGACGCCGCCTCGCACGAGGAGTGGCCCGTCGGGCGGCTGGCGCGCGTAAGTTGCGTCTCGGAGGCCCACTTCGCACGGTCCTTCAAGGAGGCCTTCGGCGTTCCGCCGCACCGCTACCTGCTTACGCGCCGGATCGAGCGGGCCACGGCGCTGCTCCGCGATACGGACCTGCCCGTCACCGAAATCGCCTTCCAGACCGGCTGGAACAGCCTGGGAACATTCGGGCGTACGTTCCGCGATGTCGTCGGTGAGAGCCCAAGGGCGATCCGGGCGCGCCAGAAGGCCGCACAGCACGAGCTCGACCGCATCCCGCTCTGCTTCCTGCGCGCCGCTCAAAGACCCGATCTCAAGATAGCAGTTTCGGAGAAGCGGCGGCAGGAGGCGGACGGTAGAACAAACCCAGGAAAAACGGATGCCCCATGAGCCAGGGTGTCGGCAGCTTAAGTTCTCCGCCAGTACGAACGACTCGGCGGTCGGGAAAAACGGAGGTCTTATGAGCCAGAGTGTCGGGGTCGTCGGTCTGTACGTTCGCGATCAGGACGAAGCCCTCCAATTCTATGTCGAGAAACTCGGATTCCGCGTCCACACCGATGTGAGGAACGGCGACTACCGCTGGCTCACGGTGCAGCATGCGGATCAGCCGTCCTTCCAGCTCGGCCTGTTCACGCCGGAGTCGCCGATGCTCGACGCGGCGACCGCGCAGACCCTGCGCGAGGTTGTGGCGAAGGGCGCCATGCCGCCGCTCGTACTTGTCGTCGACGACTGCCGCGCCGCCTACGATCGGATGCACTCCCGCGGAGTGGAGTTCACGCAGGAGCCTGTGGACCGCTACGGCACCGTGGACGCCGGCTTTCGCGATCCGTCGGGGAACGGGTGGAAGATGATCGAGGCGCAGAGTTAGAAGAAGGGGGCGCGCCTCGAAGTACTCGTCGGTATGCCCGCTCTGCTGCGGGCTTGTCTTTCGGAGGAGATCCCATTGAACTGGAACTACTGGGTTCGGCAAATCCACCGCTGGGTTTCCATCGCTTTCACGGTGACTGTCATCACCAATTTCGTCGCCCTGGCACAGGGGAGTGGTGAGATGCCTCCGACTTGGGTGACCTATTCACCGCTGCTTCCGCTCGCCTTGCTCCTGCTCACCGGTCTGTACTTGTTCGTGTGAGGTGGTGACACTTTGACGGACAGGTGAGTTGCTTATTTTGGGTTCCAGAAGGGAGCCCGGAAATGGCGAAGAAGGGGCCGTCGTTGCAGCAGAAGCAAGTCCGTCGCCGTTACACACAGGAGTT
>JBAQZJ010000324.1:0-2525 GCA_049790855.1 Planctomycetaceae bacterium
GAACAGGGCGGCGATTCCACCAGGCCTCGGCGTCGCCTTCGGTCCAGTCGCCGGCGGCGCGGCACGCTTCCAACCGTCGGGCGAGCAGACGCGCGGTCGGAAGTCGGGCGTCGGGCGACTTTTCGAGACAGGCGAGCAGCACCGCTTCGAGGTCCGACGAGACGGGCCGTCCGAGACGAACCGAAGGCGACGTCGGCACCTCGTTCGCCTGCTTCATGAAGATCTCGATGACGCTTTGCCCCTCGAAGACCGGCTGGCCCGTCAGCAGGAAATAGCCGACCGCCCCCACCGCATACAGATCGGCCCGCGCGTCGATCGAATCGGGCCGTTCGATCGCTTCGGGGGCCATGTACAACGGCGTGCCGGCGGTCGCACCAGCCGCGGTGACGGCGCCCTCCCGGCCGCCGTCGACCGCTTTCACGAGGCCGAAATCGAGCAACTTGACGACGTCGGGCAACTCTCCGCGCCGGCAGAGCACGATGTTCGCCGGCTTGACGTCGCGATGGATCAGGCCGATCGCGTGCGCCTCGGCGAGCGACCCGCAGATCTGCGTCAGGATGCGGATGACCCGTCCTTCGGGCTGCGGTCCGTCCTCGCGAACGAGCCGCTCCAGGTTCAGACCGTCCAGGTACTCCATTGCGTAGAAGAACACGCCTTCCGGCGTGCGGCCGTAATCGTAGATGGCGACGGTGTTCGGATGGTTGAGCCGGCTGGTGAGTTGCACCTCGCGCTCGAACCGGGCGACCGCTTCGCCGGTCGTCTTGTCGGGGTCGAGCAGCTTCACGGCGGTCGGCCTTCGCAGCAGGGCGTGCCGGGCCTTGTAGACCGTTCCCATCCCTCCCGAGCCGAGCCGCTCTTCGAGCTGATACTGTCCGAGCCTCCTGGCCCGCACCGCCGCCTTCCTGGCCGCCCGGTTCGACTGCGCGACGAACAGCGTGAAGACGAAGATCGCCAGCGAGGCGGCGGCCAGCAGGACGAACAGCCCCCAGAACGCGCGCCGGATGATCGTGATCGGCCGCCGGGCCTCGGCCGCGTCGGTCTGCGTCACGACGCCGAACCCGTATTGCGGAAGCCACGTCCACGCGCCGACGACCGGGACGCCGCGATAGTCGCGATAACCGTCGACGTCGAATTCCGCGTCGCCGTCGATCGCCGCGGCAACCGCCCTGGTGAGCGACTGCTCGCTGCGCCGCCGCCTGGGACGCTCGCCGCGGGTCATGTCGACGCCGGGGTCTCGCAGCCGCAACGCAAGGACGCTGCTCGTCTCGTCGTCGTCGGGAATCAGGCCGACGGCTTTGAGCTGGTCCTCGAACCGGCTCTGCGACAACAGGACGCCGTGCTCGTCGAACGCGTACGCCTCGCCGGTGTCGCCGAACCGGGCGACGGTAAGAATCGACGTGAACTCGCCCTCCGGACGAATCCGCAGGGCGAGCACCGCGGGCACGCGCCCGTCGCCGCCGACGACGGGCGCGACGGCAAACATCGTCGGCACGCCGGAACGCACCGCGCCGCGGTCCGTCTGCAAGGTCGCGGCGCTCTTGCCGGGACGGCTGACCGTCGCTGCTCCCGACAGCGCCTGCGCCAGCACGTCGGCTTGAATCGGCACGTCGGTCCGCCCGACCAGCCCGTCCTGATCGGACGCGAGAATGCGACCGGACCGCGACGTCACGACGAATCCCGCGAACGAACCCGAGCGCAGCACGCCGGCCAGCTCGGTGCGAAGCCGGTCCTGCTCGGCCGCGGTGAGCAGCGTTCCGACCGCCGCGTTCTCTTCTCCCAGTTCCGCCAGACGCAGGACCGACCGACGCACCGCCGGGTCGGCCGCGGCGACGGCGACGGCGCGCTCCTGAAACCGCAGCCACAACTGCAGCGCCCGCACGTCGGCCCGCAGGATCGCCTGCAGATTTCCGGCGAGCGAGCGGTTCAATCGCGCTTCGACGATCGATCGGATGCCCCAGCCGCCGAGGCAGAGCACCGCGCCAGCGAGAATCGGCCACAGCCACAGTTGCTTGCGCAGCCAGAGTTGCATCGGAAGACACGACCGCGCGACCGTCCGAGATCCGGTGATCCGGCTTCGCAGCCCGCTCGACCGCATGGCGAACGACGACCGCGACGACGCCGATCCCGCCGGATCGGGCGTCGATGCAGACGCCGCATCACTCTCCACGAACACTCGCATGGCCCGCCCTCGCGTCGGAAGCCGATCGCACCACGACGCCTTGAGCATGGCGCCGACGTACGGTAGTCGCCCTTCGACACGCGTTTCGTACTTCAAAATCGCAGAGGGGGCCAATAATAAACCGCCGCTTATGGGAGACTTCCCTTCACGCTTCGGCAAAACCCGGCTTTATTCAAAAATTCGGGCCTTTTCCTACGGTCGCAACTGAAACCGCGTTCCCCGGTCGTCATACGTTCCCGAGAGCCTGTCCGGAAAGTCTGAGTCACCGCGTTCGGTCTGGCCGGTTCGAGGGCAAGGCGGACCGACGCGGTGCTTGTTCAATCATCAAGGAGGTCCAACGCGGCCC